>CAYQEB010000081.1:0-12709 GCA_964416395.1 uncultured Caldilineaceae bacterium
TGTCCAGAAAACGTTGAAACATTTCCTGTAACCTGTACGTTGTAGAGTGCAGACATCCCGGCAGAGTGCAGACCTCCCGGGTCTCCTCGCCTGGACGCGACCGTCCCGACCGGGCGCGCGTTCAAGGCCCGTTCCTTCCACTTCAGGATGACCATGCGCAACCGCTCCCCCAGATCGCCCGCTTTCCTTCGGCTTGGTTGGCTCTTCCCCCTGTTCCTGGCTCTGGGGATCCTCCAGGGCTGTGGCGCTGGTCAGCTCGGCCCGCGCCCGGCCGCGGAGCTCTCCACCGTGGTGGAAGCCTACCTGCAGCGCTACCAGCCTGGTCCCCTGCCCCGTCTCTTCCAGACCACCATCCTCTACGACCGCAATGGCGAGATCCTGGCCGAGATCTACGGCGAAGGACGGCGCACCTGGGTCAGCCTGGACCAGATCTCGCCCCACCTGATCGATGCCACCATCGCCACGGAGGACGCCACTTTCTTCACCAACTCTGGCGTGGATCCGGGCCGGATCCTGGGGGCGGCCTGGCAGAACGCGGAGCAGGGGGACATCGTCTCCGGCGCCAGCACCATCACCATGCAGCTGGCCCGCAACCTCTTCCTGGGGCCCGAGGCCCGGTACAACCAGTCCGTGGACCGCAAGGTCCTGGAGGCTGGCCTGGCCCGGGATCTGACCAGCACCTACTCCAAGGAAGAGCTGCTGGAGATGTACCTGAACCTGCTCAACTACGGCCACCTGGCCTACGGCCCGGAAGCCGCGGCCCAGGTCTATTTCGGCAAGCCCGCCGCGGAGCTGACCCTGGCCGAGGCCACCCTCCTGGCAGGCCTGCCCCAGCAGCCGGCCAGGCTGGATCCCTTCCGCAACTTCGCGGCCGCCCGGGCCCGGCAACGGGTGGTGCTGGATCTCATGGTCCGTCACGGTTTCCTGAGCCAGGCCGAGGCCGACGCAGCCTACCAGGAGCCCCTCGTCCTGAACCCAGAGCCGGACCGGCGGATCCTGCGGGCGCCCCACTTCGTGAACTACGTGCTGGCGGAGCTGGAGGCCCAGCTGGGGGAAGGCTACGTGCGTCGCTCCGGTTTCCGCATCTACACCACCCTGGACCTGAGGCTCCAGGAGCTGGCCGAGAGGATCCTGGCGGAGAAGGTGGCAGAGCTCCAGCCTCGCTACGACCTGAGCAACGCCGCCCTGGTGGCCCTGCAGCCCGGCACCGGGGAGATCCTGGCCATGGTGGGTTCCGTGGACTTCGACAACGAGGCCATCCAGGGCCAGGTGAACGTGGCCACCAGCCTGCGCCAGCCCGGCAGCTCCATCAAGCCCATCCTCTACGCCACCGCCCTGAACGACAACCTGATCAGCCCGGCCAGCATCCTCTGGGATGTCCCAATGACCTACACCGTGGGCGCTGGTCAGACCTACCGGCCGGTGAACTACGACCGCAAGTTCCACGGCCCAGTGACCGCCCGCACGGCCCTGGCCAGCAGCTACAACGTGCCCGCGGTCAAGCTGCTGGACCGGGTGGGCGTGCCCCGGATGCTGGAGAGCGCCCGGGCCATGGGCATCCACAGCCTGAGCCGAGGCCCGGAGTGGTACGGTCTGAGCCTGACCCTGGGCGGCGGCGAGGTGACCCTGCTGGACCTGAGCGCGGCCTACCACACCATCGCCAACGGAGGCCGCTACCAGCCTCCTGTGGCGGTCCTGGCCATCACCGACAGCCAGGGGCAGAGCGTGGTGGAGGGGCCCGAGAGCCAGGCCCAACCGGTCATCTCCCCGGCCGCGGCCTGGCTGGTCACGGACATGCTCAGCGACAACCGGGCCCGCACGCCCGGCTTCGGGGCCAACAGCTTCCTGCGCCTGAGCCGCCCCGCCGCGGTCAAAACCGGCACCACCGACGACTACCGGGACAACTGGACTGTGGGCTTCACCCGTTACCTGCTGGCCGGGGTCTGGGCAGGCAACACGGACGGGCGTCCCATGAAGGGGAGCAGCGGAGCCAGCGGCGCCGCGCCCATCTGGAACGCCTTCATGGAGGCGGTGCTGGCGGACCCGGAGCTGCTGGGTCGCCTGGGCGCGCCCCAGGATCCCGGAGCCTGGGAGTTCCCGCCCCCGCCGGACGTGGAGCAGCGGCCCGACTGCCCGCCGGGGGTCACCTGCCGGGCTGGGGGTGAGTTCTTCAGCCGGGCCTGGCTGGAGGCGGCAGGGGAGGCCGGCCCCCTGGCGGACAGCGTGGAGCTGGCGCCCTCCGCGCCGGTCTACGTGGACCGAGGCGAGGGGGCCAAGCTGGCTGGCTACTGCCTGTACGAGCAAGGGGCGGTGCGCCGGCTCCTGCGCCTGCCCCATGCCGGTGGCCTGCCGCAGCCGGAGCAGGAGGCCCAGGGGCAGGCCGGGACGCAGCCGGTGAGCACGGGTGCATCGGCCGAGAATGTCCCCGGGATCGCCCCTGAGAGGGATCCTGATCTGCGTCGGGAGCGGCTCCAGGCCATGGCCTGGGCTCTGCGCCGTTCTGCGCCGGTGAACCTGGGCCCCTGCGATCAGCTCCAGGAGCGGTTGGCCCAGGCCCTGGGCCTGGAGCCCCAGGCGGGGGATGAGCAGATCCAGGTGCTGGTGGATCTGGCCGGGGCTGGCCAGGAGGAGGTGGCGGAGACGCCCAGCGAGGGGGCCACCCCTGTGGGAGCGCCGGTGGTCACCGGGGACTTCCGGTTCACCCTGGCCCAGCCCGTTTTTCACGACGATCGTTGCCCTGGCTCCTACGTCATGGGGCTGGTGACCAACTGGGAGGGCGCGCCCGTCGCCGGCGTCCGGGTGCTCATGGAGGATCCCTGGAACAACCGCTACCAGACGGTGAGCAAGAGCGGGGCCCAGGACGCCGGCCGGTTTGACTTTCCCATGTACTCGGACACGCCCCAGGAGCTGCGCCTGACCCTGCTGGGCCCGGACGGCACGCCCATCAGCCCCACGGTGATCGTGCCCCACAACATGGACGAGGCCAGCCGACAGCCCTGTCACCATGTGGTTTTCCGGGGCGGTTGATGAGGGGTATAATCGGCTGGAAAGTCAAACAAGATCGAAGAGGGAAGATCGGCGGCCGGAGGGCGAGTCCAACTCCCAACTTCCAACTCCCAACTTCCGACTCCTAACTTCTAACTCCCAGCTCCTGACACCTATCCCATGCCCGCACGCGACCAGCTGCTCGTCAACCTCAAACGCATCGTCCTGGTGGCCCTGGCTGTGGGCCTGTTGCTGGCTGTGGGCTGGCAGGATCTGGCCACGGACGCGGCTCGGGCGCCCCAGGAATTTCCCACGCCCACCCCGTCCCCCACCCCCATTCGGCCCATCCATGTGGTGGCGATCACCAGCCCCCGGCCAGGGGAAGCGCTCTTCGGAACGGTGGCCATTCGGGGCACGGCCCTGATCGAGAACTACGTCCAGTACCAGGTGCACATCAGCCCCCAGGGCATGGAGGAGTGGCAGTGGCTCGTCTCCAGCTACGAGGTGGTGCGGGACGGGGTGCTGGCGCTCCTGGACACCACCCGGTTCCCTGACGGCTTCTACGACCTGCGGGTGCGGGCCATCCGCCTGGATGGCAACTACAACGAGGCCTTCGTCCGGGGCGTGGAGATCCGCAACGCCAACCCGCCCACACCCACGCCCCCTATCCTGGACCCGGGCTCGCCCCTGCCCACACCGTCCCCTCTGGAGACGCCGACTCCCACCCCCGCCCCCACGCCGGACACCACCAGCTTCGTCCCTGGCGGGCCGGGACTCTACGAGCCACGCAACGGCCAAACGCTCCGGGGCTACGCCAAGATCGTCGGCACGGCCGCTGCACCGGACATCTACCACCGCTTCCTGCGCTACGAGCTCTACATCTCCCCGGCCGGGCAGGAGAACTGGAGCTGGCTCTACAGCAGCCAGGAGCAGATCTGGCAGGACACTCTCACCATCCTGGACACCACCCGCCTGGCCAACGGCTTCTACGACCTGCGGCTGCGCATCGTCTACCGGGACAGCAACTACGACGAGTTCTTCGTTCGGGGCCTGCGGGTGGACAACCCGCCGGACGTGGTGGCGAAGGGCCTGCCCGTGGTGGCGATCACCTCTCCCAGACCGGGCAGCACCGTCGCTGGCATGCTGGACCTGGTGGGAACCATCGTCCATCCGGACTTCCAGCGCTGGGAGCTCTACTGGTCCCCCAGCGGGGCGGAGGAGTGGTCCTTCCTCCTCAGCGGCGAGTACCAGGCCGTGGACGAGCCCATCGTCTGGGTGGATCTGGCCGGCTTCCCGCCGGGGGTCTACGATTTTCTGCTGCGGGTGGTGCGCCGGGACGGCAACTACCTGGACTACCCAATTCGACGATTGCACGTCGTTCTCCCTACGATTCCACCCGCCTACCCGGGGCGAGCGTCCAAACGGTCCTAAATCGTCGGGGAAACGTCGCGAAAGGAATTGGTTTTGCCCGGGCAGCAGTGTATAATAGTTGATTGTGCGCTGGCCTGTTCGCCCTTCGGCCAGCCGACTCCGAGGCCGATCCGGCTTCGCCCACCCAGATCCATCGTTCCATTCGTCCACCACGTTCCGGTGACGTTGTCAGAGCACCGGACGATCCACAACTCGGCCACTTCGGCCAATCGGGACGTTCATCCGGTTTTCCCCCAACGGGGACGCCCAAATCCAATCTTTCGCTGGAGGTTACAAATGAAGAATAGACACAAACGGCACATCCTGGCAGCGGGCATGCTCTTCGCCTTGATCCTGGCCATTCTGCCCGGACTGGTGGGCGCCCAATCCCAGGTGATCACATCCACCGCGGTGGCGGGCGAGCTGAACGAACAGTTCGCCAAGCACTACCTGGGCCTGCGCCCCATCGATCCCAGCAGCTCCCTGGAGGTCACGGTGACCTACGAGCCCGCGGACGCTCGCAACTTCGGCTTCTACATCTTCGACGAGGCATCCATTGTGCAGATCGTCCAGGGCGGCAAGCGGCTGAACCAGGTGCCTAACAACGTGGCGGCCCTGAGCGCGGACGGCTCGGGTTCCCTCACCGCGGTGATTGGACAACCGGTGGGCAAGTTCACCATCGTGGTCTACAACGACTCCACTCGACCCGTCCGCTACGAGCTGCGGGTGAAGAACGGCCTGCTCCGGGACGACGGCGGCCAGGTCAAGGACCTGAACGCCCCGGCCCAGGAAGAGGAGGCGGCTGCTCCCGCCCCGGCCACGGAAGAGCCCACCCAGGCTCCCACGGCAGCCGCGGAAGAGGAGGCTGCCCCCACGGCCACCGCCACCCCGGCCCCCGCGGCCGCCGAAGCCCCAGCTCCCGCCATGCAGAAGGTGGTGGTCCGAGCCTCCAAGCTCAGCGGCGAGCTCCCTGAGCGCTTCGACCAGCACTATCTGGGCCTCATCCCCCTGGACCGGCGCAGCCGGGTGGTCATCACCATGACCTACGATCCCCAGGACCAGCAGGCGCTGGACCAGGGCCTGAACTTCTACGTCCTGGACCGGAATGGCTTGAACAAGGTGCTCTTCCAGGGCGCCCGGCCAGAGCTGGTCAACATCGCCGCCGGCAACCCGGTGATGGCCGCGGTGAAGACCCGCCGGGCGGAGCTGGCGCCGCCTCTGGGCTCTGAGTACACCGTCATCGTCTCCAATGGGTCCAACGTCCCGGCGGTCTATCACCTGGAGGTGGAGAACGGCGTGCTGGTGGACGACTCGGGCCAGACCATGGAGAGCAAGTCCGCGCAGCCGGCCCAGGCGGCCGAGGAAGGCGCCGCGGAGGCCGCGCCGGCCCCGGCAGCCGTAACCGGTGAGCAGGCCCTGCCCGAGGTGGAGATCGGCAGCGTCTACGTGGTGCAGCGGGGGGACACCCTGGGCACCATCGCCAAGGCCGCCTACGGCAACGTCAAGCTCTACAAGGAGCTCTGCGCCTACAACAACATCGAGGACTGCAACCGCATCGAGGTGGGCGATGAGATCGTCATCCCCGCCCTGGACGAGCTGACCAGCGGCGCCACTGCCCCGGCCACCCCGGAGGCCACGCCCACGCCGGAAGCCCAGGAGCCCGAGGCCACCCCCACGGAAGAGGCCACCCCCGAAACCACGCCTGAGACCACTCCCGAAGCCACTCCGGAGACGACGCCTGAGGCCACACCCGAGGCTACACCTGAAACCACACCCGAAGCCACCCCTGAGGCCACTCCCACGGAAGAGGCCATGATGGGAGGCGAGACCATCGTGGACGTCCTGGCCGCGGATGGGCGCTTCGAGATCCTGAAGGCGGCCCTGCAGCTGGCGGACCTGGATGGCGTGCTCAAGGGCGAGGGGCCCTTCACCCTCTTCGCCCCCACGGACGCGGCCTTCGCCCTGCTGCCCGAGGAGACCCTGGACTCCCTGCTCCAGGACCCCGCGGCCATGGCCGAGGTGCTCAAGTACCACGTCATCCCGGGCGAGGTGCGGGCCGAGGATCTGACCGGTTCCATCTCCGCGGAGACCCTCCAAGGTGGCATGATCACCATCGTGGTGGGGGATGACGGCACCATCGTGGTCAATGAGGCTAAGGTGCTGGACACCAACCTGGAAGCCAGCAACGGCGTCATCCACGTGATCGACGCGGTGCTCATCCCCGGGGCCCAGTAACGACCCGGTTCACCCTGGCTCGCTTCGTTCGTCACCCTCGCCCCTCCCCAGCGCGGGGAGGGGCGAGGGGTGTTCCGCCGGCGCCTTGAGGCCGGGCGAGGACAGACAGCTCCATTCGAGTTCACATCGGCAGCGCTTTCGTCCCAGTCTACGGAAGCGCTGCTTTTTATCCCGTTCGCCTGTCGGCCTCCTTGTTCTCATTCGCACACCCGTGCTACACTGGGCCCCATGAACGACACCCACCTCACCCCCAACCCGAACGTCCCCAAACCCGACTTCCCCGATCTGCTCCATCCCGCCTTCCCGGACGAGGATGGAGCCCAGGAGGAGGCCCCCTCGCCCCTGGCTGGCGTGGACCTGGCCCACTACTTCGGCCCGGACGGTCCCCTGGCCCGGCTGTTGGAGGGCTACGAGATGCGCCCCAGCCAGCTGCAGATGGCCGAAGCGGTGCGTCGGGCCATCCTGGAGCGGACCACGGCCCTCATCGAGGCCCCCACGGGCACAGGGAAGTCCCTGGCCTATCTCCTCCCCGCGCTCCTCAGCGGCAAGACCGTGGTGGTGGCCACCGCCAACAAGTCCCTGCAGAACCAGCTCTACACCAAGGAGATCCCCTTCCTGAGCCGGGTGCTGGGCCGGCCGATCGACGCGGTGGTGGTCAAGGGGAGGAGCAACTACGTCTGCACCTACAAGTGGGAAAAGGAGCACCAGCAGCAGCTCTGGCTGGCCCAGCTGGACGAGCGCCTGGCCCAGGGGGAGGCCCTGGAGGCCGTGGCCGGGGATCTGGAGCCCCTGGCCGGCCATCGCCAGGCCATCCACCTGCACGGCTGGCTCCAGGAGACCGTGACCGGGGACGTGGACGATCTGCCCTTCGAGCTGGAGAGCGACCTGCGCCGGCGCACGGTCAGCTTCTCGGACGACTGCCTGCACCAGGATTGCCCCCACTACCACGACGCCTGCTGGGTCAATTTCATGCGGGACCGGGCGGGGGAGGCCCAGGTGATCATCACCAACCACCACCTGCTCCTCACCGCACTGCAGCTGGCCGAAGCCGGGGAGCGGCTCCTGCCTCCCGCCCCCATCGTCATCGTGGACGAGGCCCACCAGCTGGAGAGCACCGCCACGGCCGTCTTCGAGACGGAGGTGACCAACTACTCCCTGGAGCAGCTCCTCAACCGCGCCCTCTTCCAGGAGCATCTGGGGGAAGAGGTGGTGGACGAGCTCAAGGAGTGGAACTTCCTGGCCTTCGAGGAGATCGCCAACCTGAGCGACGAGGCCACCTTCCCCATCCAGGGGGAGCTGGCCGGGCTGAGTCGCCTGAGCGCCCGCCTCGCCCGGGTGCTGGATCGGCTGATCCAGGCCAACCCCTACCGGGAGGAGCAGGGCGGAGAGACCGGGCGGCGGGGCCAGGACGAGGAGGGGAACGAGGAGAGGGCCCTCTACGAGCTGGCTGTGGAGAACCTGGCCTCCCTCATCGACAAGCTCCGGATCCTGGCCACGGAACGCCACGACGGGCAGGTGGTCCGCTACGCGGAGCGGGTCCTCGGCCAGCGCCACGTGCGCCTGCGCCTCCACGCCGCCCCCCTGAACCCCGGAGACCTCCTGGCCGAGCACCTCTTCCAGACGGAGCAGCGAACCGTCATCTGCACCAGCGCCACCCTGGCCACGGACGGCCACTTCCAGCACTTCAAACAGCGCTGCGGCGTGCCCGAGCCCACCATCGAGCTGGTGGCGCCCCCGGTCTTCGACTACCCCAACCAGGCCCTGCTCTACCAACCCTCCCTGCCGGCCTACGACTGGCGCAACAAGGAGGCCTACTACGACCAGGTCGCGGAGGAGATCCGGCGCCTGCTGGAGGTGAGCCGAGGCCGGGCCCTCTGCCTCTTCACCAACTGGAGCGGCCTGCGCCAGGTCCGGGAGCGGCTGGGCGAGGAGGCGGGGATCTGGCCCCTGCGCGCCCAGGGCGAAGGCTCCCGCAACGCCCTCCTGGAGTGGTTCCGAGAGACGCCCCACAGCGTGCTCCTGGCCACCCGCTCCTTCTGGGAAGGGGTGGACCTGCCCGGGGACGGCCTGAGCCTGGTGGTCCTGGACAAGCTGCCCTTCCCCAGCCCCAGCGACCCTCTGCACAGCGCCCGGATGCAGGCCCTGGACCAGGCGGAGGGGCGCAACAGCTTCGGCGACTACATGCTCCCCCTGATGACTCTGACCCTGAAGCAGGGCTTCGGGCGGCTCATCCGCCGAGCCAGCGACCGGGGCGTGGTGGCCGTGCTGGACGAGCGGCTGAGCAGCAAGGCCTACGGCCGGCGCAGCCGGAGCAACCTGCCCCCAGCCCGTTTCACCCGCCGCTTCCCGGACGTGCACCGCTTCTTCCGGGAGGCCCTGGGCAGCCGGGCGGACTTCGCCCTCAACGTGCAGGCGGAGGCCGAAGCTGGCGGCGAGCTGCGCTGGTCCTGGCGGCTCCTGCGCCTGCAGGACGGCAAGGCAGACCAGGCCAGCGGCCGGATCCCGGGGGAGGAGCCGGTGCTCGGGGAGATCCACGGGGCCATCCAGGGGCTGATGGACCTGCGTCGGCGCATCACCCAGGCGGGGCGTCAGCCCAACAGCTTCGGCGTGGAGTTGCGCTGCAGCCCGGCTGCCCGGCAGCTCCTGGACGGGGGCGCCATGCCGGATGAGCTGAGGCGGCAGTGGGTCCAGGAGTGCTCCATCTGGGGCAGCCTGGACGTGCTGGGCATTGGCTGAACCCCTGGGACATCCTTGATTTTTGCTTCGATTTCACCCTTGGAAGGAGGGCGTGACCGTGGTTGTTCTGGATTTCCTGGAGATCGTGGAGCGGCTCAAAGCCATGGCGCTCCCGGCAGTGGACCGGGTGGTGGGGGTGGCCACCGGGGGCATCGTGCCGGCCAGCCTGGTGGCCTATCAGCTGGAGCGGCCCCTGAGCCTGGTCCTCATCAACTATCGGGCGCCGGACAACACCCCCCGCTACCCGGCCCCTCGGCTCCTGGCGCCTGCTCCCCGGGCGACCCTGGCCCAGGCGAGGCCGGAGCGCATCCTCCTGGTGGACGACGTGAGCGTCACCGGCAAGACCCTGGCCCTGGCCCGGCGTCAGTTCCCCCAGAGCCAGGTGATCACCTTCGTGCTCAAGGGCCAGGCGGACTATGTCCTCTTCCCGGAGATCGCCAGCTGTGTCCAGTGGCCCTGGAAGCTGGCCCACCCAGCGGAGGCCCCTGGCCCCATCCCGGCGACAATTGAGCCGATTCCACGCGCTGAATCCCCCTGAAAATTGTGCTTTCCGCCAGAATTCCTGGTATAGTTACGGGTATCTGGAGCAGGAAAGAACCGCGCAACAGGCAGAGATCAGGCAAGCATCGAGCACACATTCGGAACCCGGACATCCGCCGCTGGGCGCTGGAGGGCTTCGGCCGGCCCAGGCCAAGGATCGCCCCTCCAACCGGGGCCCAGCCTCCACCTAGAGCAGGGAGGAATCACCCATGGCTACTCAAGATTTCTTTGGCGCCCGCAGCACCCTGGCCACCGACAGCGGGCCTGTGACCATCTACCGGCTGGAGGCCCTGGAGAAGGCCGGCATCGGCCGCGTCTCCAGGCTGCCTTTCTCCATCAAGGTGCTCCTGGAGGCCGCGCTGCGCCAGGCTGACGGCTTCGAGATCACCCCGGAGGCCGTGGAGACCATCGCCAAGTGGCGCGGCGACGCCGCCTCCCAGACGGAGATCCCCTTCAAGCCAGCCCGGGTCATCCTCCAGGACTTCACCGGCGTGCCCAGCGTGGTGGACCTGGCCGCCCTCCGCAGCGCCATGGATCGCCTGGGCGGAGATCCCCGCAAGATCAACCCCCTGGTGCCGGTGGACCTGGTCATCGACCACAGCGTGCAGGTGGACCGTTTCGGCAGCATCTTCGCCCTCTTCTACAACGCGGAGCGGGAGTTCGAGCGCAACCGGGAGCGCTACGAGTTCCTGAAATGGGGGCGGGAGGCCTTCGACAACTTCCAGGTGGTGCCCCCGGCCACAGGCATCGTCCACCAGGTGAACCTGGAGTACCTGGCTCGGGTGGTGCAGATGCGCCCGGAGAACGGTGACGGCCAGCCCCTGGCCTACCCGGACTCCCTGGTGGGCACGGACAGCCACACCACCATGATCAACGGCCTGGGCGTCCTGGGCTGGGGCGTGGGCGGCATCGAGGCCGAGGCGGTCATGCTGGGCCAGCCCATCTACATGCTCTTGCCCCAGGTGGTGGGCTTCAAGCTCACCGGGGAGCTGCCCGAAGGCGCCACTGCCACGGACCTGGTCCTGCGGGCCACGGAGATGCTGCGCCAGAAGGGCGTGGTGGGCAAGTTCGTGGAGTTCTACGGGCCGGGGCTCTCCAAGCTGAGCCTGCCCGACCGGGCCACCCTGGCCAACATGGCGCCGGAGTACGGGGCCACCATGGGCTTCTTCCCCGTGGACGAGGAGACCCTGCGCTACCTGGTGGGCACAGGGCGAGACGAGGCCCTGGTGGACCTGGTGGAGCGCTACACCAAGGAGCAGGGGCTCTTCCGCACGGACGACACGCCGGATCCCGAGTTCACCGACACCCTGGAGCTGGACATGCGCACGGTGCGGCCCAGCCTGGCCGGGCCCAAGCGCCCCCAGGACCGCATCGAGCTGACCGAGCTCCAGCCCAAGTGGAAGGCCATGCTCACCGCGCCGGTGGGGCCCCAGGGCTTCGCGCTGAAGCCGGAGGAGCTGGGCTCCCGCGCGGAGGTGGAGCACCAGGAGGAGCGCTTCCAGCTGAGGCACGGGGATGTGGTCATCGCGGCCATCACCTCCTGCACCAACACCAGCAACCCCAGCGTCATGATCGGCGCGGGGCTCCTGGCCAAGAAGGCGGTGGAGCGGGGCCTGCACGTGAAACCCTGGGTGAAGACCAGCATGGCCCCGGGCAGCAAGGTGGTCACCCGCTACCTGGAGGCCAGCGGCCTGATCCCCTACCTGGAGGCTCTGAACTTCCACACCGTAGGCTACGGCTGCACCACCTGCATCGGCAACAGCGGCCCCCTGCCCGAGCCCATCCGCCAGGCCATCGAGGAGGGGGACCTGGTGGCCGCCGCGGTGCTCAGCGGCAACCGCAACTTCGAGGGGCGCATCAACCCCCACGTGCGGGCCAACTTCCTGGCCTCGCCGCCCCTGGTGGTGGCCTTCGCCATCGCGGGGACGGTGGACATCGACCTGGAGAACGAGCCTCTGGGCCACGATCCCAACGGGGATCCGGTCTACCTGCGGGACATCTGGCCCAGCCAGGAGGAGATCCAGCGGGAGATCCGGCGCAGCCTGCGGCCGGCCCTCTTCCAGGAGGAGTACCAGGATGTCTTCACCGGCAACGAGCGCTGGAACCAGGTGCCCGTCTCTGGCGGCGTCCTCTACAGCTGGGACCCGGAGAGCACCTACATCCAGGAGCCTCCCTTCTTCCAGGGCATGACCCTGGAGATCCCCCCGGTGAAGCCCATCACCCACGCCCGGGTGCTGGCCGTCCTGCCCGACAGCACCACCACAGACCACATCAGCCCGGCCGGGGCCATCGCCCCAGGGAGCCCCGCGGCCAAGTACCTGGAGGCCCACGGCGTCCCCCGCTCCGAGTGGAACAGCTACGGCAGCCGCCGGGGCAACCACGAGGTGATGATGCGGGGCACCTTCGCCAACATCCGCATCAAGAACCAGATGCTGGACGGGGTGGAGGGCGGCTACACCATCCACGTGCCCAGCGGCGAGCAGATGACCATCTTCGATGCGGCCATGCGCTACCAGGAGGAGGGCATTCCCCTGCTGGTGCTGGCCGGCAAGGAGTACGGCACCGGCTCCAGCCGGGACTGGGCGGCCAAGGGGCCGCTGCTCCTGGGCGTGCGGGCCGTCATCGCGGAGAGCTACGAGCGCATCCACCGCAGCAACCTGGTGGGCATGGGCATCCTGCCCCTCCAGTTCAAGCCCGGGGAAAGCGTCAAGAGCCTGGGGCTCACCGGCTTCGAGGAGTACGACATCCTGGGGCTGAGCGACGACATGGTCCCAGGCCAGGAGTACACCGTCCGGGCCACGGA
>CAYQEB010000081.1:12809-18207 GCA_964416395.1 uncultured Caldilineaceae bacterium
ACTTCTGTGAGGAGAAAGGCATGAATTTGTTGGATAGTCTGTTGGCCAACGAGCCAGTGGAGTACGAGCTCTCCACCTGGGACCTTTCCGAGCTGCTGCCGGAGCCTAGCGAGGAGGTGATCCAGCAGCGCATCACCCAGCTGGAAGAGATGGTGGCGAACTTCGAGCAGTTCCGGGAGGAGCTCTCCCCGGAGATGGACCCGGCCCAGCTGTTGGATATCCTGGGCATGTACGAGTCCATCGTGGAGGAGCTCTACGTGTTGAGCGCCTACGGCAACCTCTGGTTCTCTCAGGACACCCAGTGCCCGGAGGCCTTGGCCTACCGCAACCGCATCCAGCAGCTGGTCACCCAGGTGCAGAACCGCATCCTCTTCTTCAGCCTCTGGTGGAAGAGCCTGGAGGACGAGGAGGCGGAGCGGCTGCTGCCCAGCCAGGAGACCTACCCGGACTACCGCCACTTCCTGGAGGAGATGCGCCTCTTCAAGCCCTATACCCTGGACGAGAAGTCGGAGCAGATCATCAACCTCAAGGACGCCAACGGCATCAACGCCCTGCTCACCGTCTACTCCCTGCTCACCAACCGGCTGGAGTTCACCCTGGAGGTGGATGGAGAGACCAAGACCTTGACCCGGGGCGAGCTCATGAGCTACGTCTACTCCCCGGATCCGGCCCTGCGGGCCGCGGCCTACCAGGAGCTCTACCGGGTCTACAGCCAGGAGGCTCCCATCCTGGCCCAGATCTACGTGAACCGGGTGCGGGACTGGGCCAACGAGAACGTGGATCTCCGGGGCTTCCAGTCCCCCATCGCGGTGCGCAACCTCTACAACGACATCCCGGACGAGGCGGTGGAGGTCCTGCTCCAGGTGGTCCGAGACAACGTGGGCGTCTTCCAGCGCTACTTCCAGCTGAAGGCCCGCTGGCTGGGCATGGAGAAGCTGCGCCGCTACGACATCTACGCCCCCCTGGCCTCCTCGGACCGGACGGTGCCCTACAAGGAGGCGGTGGCCGCGGTGCTGGAGACCTTCCGCCAGTTCGATGAGAAGGTGGCCCAGAAGGCGGAGCGGGTCTTCGCTCATCAGCACATCGACAGCGAGGTGCGCAAAGGCAAGCGGGGCGGGGCCTTCTGCGCCACGGTGCTGCCCTGGCTCACCCCCTACGTGCTCATGAGCTACACGGGCAAGGTGCGAGACGTGGCCACCCTGGCCCACGAGCTGGGCCACGCCGTCCACAGCATGATGGCCGAGGACCACTCCATCCTGACCCAGCATCCTTCCCTGCCCCTGGCCGAGACCGCCTCGGTCTTCTCCGAGATGCTCATGACCGACCGCCTTCTGGCCGAGGAGGAGGATCCCCTGGTGCGCCGGGAGATCCTGGCTGCGGCGGTGGACGACATGTACGCCACGGTCATGCGCCAGGCCTTCTTTGTCCTCTTCGAGAAGGAGGCCCACGCCGCCATCCTGGCCGACCGCTCCCCAGAGGAGCTGAACGAGCTCTACATGGCCAACCTGCAGGAGCAGTTCGGGGACAGCCTGGAGCTCTCCCCGGAGTTCCAGCACGAGTGGGTGAGCATCCCCCACATCTACTACACTCCCTTCTACTGCTACGCCTACAGCTTCGGCCAGCTCCTGGTCCTGGCCCTCTACCGGCGCTACCAGCGGGAGGGGGAGGCCTTCAAGCCCGGCTACCTGAAGATCCTCTCCTACGGCGGCTCCGCCCGGCCCCAGGCCATCCTCAACGAGGCCGGCATCGACATCATGGACCCCAACTTCTGGCAGGGGGGCTTCGACGTGATCCGCGAGATGATCCAGGAGCTGGAGGCCATCCAGCTCTGACTCAAACCAACGGTCCTGGACTCAACGGGGGCGTCTTCGGCAGGCGTCCCCTTTTTCGCGCCTGTTTTTCCCACTTCCAGCCACTTGGTGAGGTGTGGTATACTGGAGGGCGTGACACGTCGCGTCATGCCTGGCTTTCCAGACGGAGGTCGGGCGGCGCGAAGTCGGAGGTGACCCATGACTGCTCGCAATCCCACCAAACCCATCGATCCGAAGCGGCTGGCCCAGCAGATTCGGGTGGATCCCAGGACCTTCACCGGGGAGTTCACTTCCCGGACGGGGCAGCGGATCCGAGTGCGGCTGATCCGCCCAGAGGATGCGGGCCTGCTGGTGGACTTCTTCCACCACCTCTCCCCAGAGACCCGCTGGCGACGCTTCCACACCACGGCCACGGACGTGGACGAGGCGGTGGTCTGGGAGCGGGCCCAGGAGCTGGCGAACGTGGACAACCGCACTCAGGGCGGCGCGGTCCTGGCCCTGGTGGACGAGCCGGATGGAGAGGCGCTGGTGGGGGTGGCCCGGGTGGCCCGCTCCCCGGAGGAGCCCGCCAGTCCGGACGCAGAGGTGGCCATCGTGGTCCGGGACGACTACCAGGGCCAGGGGATCGGCACCAGCCTGCTCTACCTGCTCTACAAGCTGGCGGAGCGCATGGGGGTGGAGGCCATCCGGGCCACGGTCCAGGCGGACAACAGCAACCTGTTGGAGGTGATTCGGCACCTGAACTGGCCTGTGGAGATGGAGACCCAGCAGGGGGAGACGGCTATGACCGTCCACGTGCGGCGCAGGCCCCCTTCCCCGGACGGAAAGGGGACGTAGCCTGGCCGTCACAATGTTGACATAAAATATTGGCGTGAGGTTGTATCGGCGTAAAATTGAGGTGGGCGAAGATCGAAAAAAGGACGAGCCTGGTTGGCTCGTCCTTTCGCTTGCCCTCGTTTTTCTCGGTGGCCAGCGGTGTTCTCGTTGTTCTGGGGCGTTCCCGGCGGCGCTCAGACGGCGCTCAGGTGGCGTTGCGCCAGTTGTAGGTGCGGCGGAAGCCGTAGTCCGTGCTGAAGCTGCCGAAGAGCTTCTTGCCCGCCTGGGCCAGGGGGTAGCGTCGCCAGGAGCGAACGCCTCGCCGGGCGATCTGCCAGGGGCTGTAGGTCTTGCGGCAGAGCCAGTCGTAGGCCTCTCGCAGGCCGTCCACGGTGAAGTTCTTGGGGATGTAGGTGACGTGGGCCGTGTCGTAGTAGCGCCAGGGCACGTTGAGCAGCCGCCCTTCCTCGATGAGTGTGCGCCGGAAGGGAGTCTCCGGGTAGGGGGTGAGCACGGTGATGCTCACGCCGTCCAGGTCGCTAGTGCGGATGAAATCCCACATGGCCTGGAAGGTCTCAGGCGTGTCCTCGTCGAAGCCCATGACGAAGAGGCCCACCACGCCGGTGCCGGTGCTGTGGATGGCCTTGATGGCCTCCCGGGTCTTGTCCGCGGCGCCCTTGGCCTTGCCCCCCAGCTCCCGCCGGTTGTTGGGGTTGATGCTCTCAAAGCCGATGAAGTGCTTGTCCAGGTGGGCGGCCCGACCGTGCTCCAGGAGCTCCGGGTACTTGGCCACGCTCATCTCCGACTGGCAGGTCCAGCCCTTCAGATCCAGGCGGGACAGGGCGTCGAAGAGCTCCACCACGTAGTCCGGGTCCGTGGTGAAGTTCAGGCCGAAGTTGTCGTCGGTGAGGAAGAAGCGTTTGATGCCCCGGCGCTGGATCTCGTCCACCACCTCGTCCACCGGTCGCAGGCGCATGCGCCGTCCGCTGACCCGGATGGCGGTGCAGAAGGAGCAGTTCCGGGGGCAGCCTCGGGTGATCTCCAGGTAGGGGGTCCAGTAGTTGTTGTTCTCGTCCACCATCTGGATCACCCGGTCCGTGATGGGGGCGATGCCGGTCAGGTTGGCCCAGTTCTCGTCCTCGTAGCGGGGTTTCAGCCCCCGCACCCCTTCCGCCGCGAAGTCCTGGATGGCCTGGGGCCAGGTGAAGTAGCCCTCCCCCACGAAGACGCTGTGGGCGAAGGTGCGGACGTGCTCCGGGTTCAGGGTGGCGTGGACGCCCCCCACCACCACGCCCGCGCCCTGGGCCATGGCCTGGCGGGCGATCTCCTCGGCCCGCTCGATGGTCAGGGTCATGCTGCTGATCCCCACCAGGTCCCCCTCGCCCAGGGTGTCCAGGGGCAGGGGACGCAGGTTTTCGTCCCAGATCTCCACGGGAATCTCCTCTGGGACCAGGGAGGCCAGGCGCATGAGGGTGTAGGGGGAGGCCGGGGCCTTGCCGAAGACTCGACCGTCTCGTTTGGGCTTGATCAACACCACGCGTCGCATGCTTTCTCCTCCCGATCACCGCTGCCGGGCTATGGGCCCTGCTTGGCCGAATGGTCAGACAGGCGATGGCGCATCAGATGGTTGAGTGGCTCGGGCGGCCGAAAAGGGCGATCGGTGGTCGAACCAGCCGCCCATCGCCACCGCCCCTTCCTTCAGGGCCCTCCCTCGAGACGGCACAAAACAGAGTTCCCGCCGCTCTCCTTCGAGGTAGACCAATGCTATCACAGAAGAAGTGGGGGAACAAAAGTGGCTTCGAGTTTGTGTGAAATCTTCTAGAAAAATTGCTCAGGCGGGGGAGCGGCTCAACTGGCCAGGGCAAACCAGCCCAGGGTGTAGCTGATGCCCACCAGCGCGCCCACGATCACCTCCACGGGCGTGTGGCCGAGGAGCTCCTTGAGCTCCTCCTCGCCCACCGGCTGGCCGGAGAAGAGCTCCCGCACGATCTGGTTCAGGACCTTGGCCTGCTTGCCCGCGGCCTGGCGCACGCCGGAGGCGTCGTACATGACGATCACCGCGAAGACCACGGAGACGGCGAAGAGGTCGCTCTGCAGGCCCCGGCGATAGCCCACCGCGGTGGCCAGGCTGCTCACCATGGCCGAGTGGCTGCTGGGCATGCCCCCCGACCGGGCCAGGACCCGCAGGTCGAAGTCCCGCCAGCGGATCCACTCCCACAGGAACTTGAAGAGCTGCACCCCGAAGGCCGCGCTCAGGGGCAGCCAGAGGGTGTAGTTGTGCCAGATGCCCGATTCTGGAAGCCAAGATGCGTTCATGGACCTGTTCCGGCTATGACGTTCGTCGTCCTCTCCGCCCTCGTCCCTCTCGTCCTACCCCTCGTCCCATTCCTGGAAAGGAGACGCCCCGCTTTCCTCCTGCCACTGGCGCACCCGCAGCTCCGCCTCGGAGAGGCGTCGGGCGCAGTGCTCGGTCAGGAGCATGGCTGTCTCGTAGGTGGCCAGGGCCTCTTCCAGGGGCAGATCCTCGGACTCCAGCCGGGCCAGGAGGGCCTCCAACTGGGCGTAGGCCTCCTCGTAGCTCAGGGCCTGGATGGCCTCCGGGGTCAGGTCGGGGAATTCCAGGGCGGGCTGATTGGCTTGGGGCATGGTTCCTCCTGTGACAGATGGCGTGGCGCCAGGCGGCAGAGGGCCCGGCGCTCCCCATTTTATATCACATTCCCGGGAGTGGTGGTAATCTGCCTCCGGTGTCGGGCGCATCCGGGGCTTGAGGA
>CAYQEB010000082.1:0-17968 GCA_964416395.1 uncultured Caldilineaceae bacterium
CACCGCCACCCGGAGCCACCCAGAGACCATGCCTCGCCCATCCCGGATCCCAGCCTGGACCCTTCTCTTCCTGCCCCTGGCCGCCCTCTTCCACCTGCCCATCCTCCTGGGAGCGGCCACCTTCCCCCCAGGCGACCTGACCCATCATTTTCTGCCCATCAGCGCCCTGCTCCGGGACGAGCTGGCCCAGGGCCGTCTCCCTCTCTGGAATCCCTACACCTACAGCGGCCATCCCCTCCTGGCCGATCCCCAGACCGCCCTCTTCTATCCTCTGGGCGATCTCTTCCTCCTCTGGCCGGGGAGCAGCCTGGCCAGCCGCCTCTACGCCCTGGAGTTGGAGGCCCTCTTTCACCTGGCCCTGGCCGGCGCGGGCACAGCCCTCTTCGTCCACAGCCTGACCCGCAGCCGCTGGGCTGGCCTTGTGGCCGGGATCACCTTCGCCTTCTCCGGCTACCTCACCGGCTACCCGCCCCTGCAGCTGGCCATCCTGCGCACCGGGGTCTGGCTGCCCATCCTCATGGGCCTGGTCCGCTACACCCTGGCCCACCCGACCCGACGCCGAGGCTGGATGGGTCTGGCACTGGCGGGGGCCACCGCCTTCCTGGCCGGCCACGGACAGACCTTCCTCCACCTGGCCACCGCCCTCCTGGCCTGGACCCTCTTCCTCCTGATCCGGCAGTGGACAGGCTGGCGCGCCGCCCTCCCCCGCCTCCTCAAGCTGGGACTGGCGGCCCTCTTCGCCCTGGGCCTGGTGACCGTCCAGCTCTGGCCCTCCTGGGAGTTCACCCGCCTGAGCGTCCGGGCATCCCTGGACCTGGCCACCGCGGGCACGGGCTTCCCCCTCCAGGATGCCTGGCAGCTTCTCTTCCCCCGGGCCCTGACCCACTTCGCGCCCCAGTACATCAGCGTGGTCGGCTTGGCCCTGGCCCTGCTGGCCCTCCTCACCCTGCCCCTGGACCGGCGGGACCGGGCCCCTCGCCTCTTCTTCCTGGGGCTGGCCCTGGTCGCCTTCTGGCTCTCCCTGGGGAACGAGGGCGGCCTCTTTCCCCTCTTCTACCGCTGGCTGCCCGGGTGGAGCCTCTTCCGCCAGCAGGAGCGCCTGGCCTACCTGACCACCTTCGGCCTGAGCGTCCTGGCCGGGTACGGTCTCCTGTCGATCCAGCGCCTGGCCTCTCCCCTCCCCAGACGGCTGGCCCTGACGGTTCTCCTGGGCTTTCTGGCCGCCACGGCGGTTTTCGGCCTCCTCTGGCAGATGGCGGGCCGCACCCAGCTCACCCACCTGGCCTTCCTGGCCCGAGCTGTCTTCGTCCTGGGGATCGGGGGGATCTTCGTCGGGTTGGTCACTTGGCTCCGAGGCCGAGCCCTGGGGATGGCCCTGGCCCTCCTGATCTTCCTGGACCTGGCCCTCTCCCTGGCCGGGATCAACCTGGCGCCCGGCCGCCTGGAGGAGCGAGTGGCCCTGCCGCCGGAGGTCCAGGCCCTTCAGGCGCGGATCCAGGCGGAGGAGGTGGGGACGGCTCCCCCGCCTCGGGCCTTCAACGAGCACCGGGTCTTCGGGGACTACGGCGTGGCCGCTCGGGTGGAGGATCTGTGGGGGGAAAGCCCCCTGCGCCTGGCCCGCTACGCCGCCCTCTTCCAGGAGTTCCCCTTGCATCGTCTCTGGCAGCTCACCGGCCCGGGGTACGTCCTCACCTGGCGCGAGGAGCTCTTCCTCCCGGCCCAGCGGCTGGCCGCCTTCCCGGACGCCGGGCCCGAGGGCGCCTCCACCTACCTCCACCGGCTGGAGAAGGCGGCCCCTCGGGCTCGCTTCGTCGTCGCCACCCAGGCTGTGGACGACGCCCAGGCCCTGACCCTCCTGGCGGACGATGCCCTGGACCTGGCCTGCACCGCCCTGCTGCCTGCGGAGGCTTCGCCCCTCCTTCCGGCCACGCCCGCAGACATGTCCGCGGCTGGGGAGAGGGGGAAGCCCACTTGCCCCACTGTCCCCGTCCAGGCCCAGCGGCTGGGCCCGGCCCGTTGGCGCATCCAGGTGCAGGCTCCTCAGGCCGGGCTCCTGCTCCTCAGCGAGAACTGGATGCCCGGCTGGCAGGCCTGGGTGCGTCGGGATGGCATGGTCACTCGGGCGCCTGTCTACCGGGCCAATCTCACTTTTCTGGGGGCGCCGTTGCCGGCCGGGGAGAGCCAGGTGGAGCTGATCTACCGGCCGGCCAGCGTCTACTGGGGAGGCTTGATCTCCCTGGCCAGCCTGGGGAGCCTGCTGATCCTGGCCGGATGGGCTTGGCTTTCCCGGAGGCGACAGCGGTAGAGGAAGCGGGCTGGGGGTCCCTATTGGCCTTCGAATCGCCCCAGCTCCACGTGATCCTCGCCGGAAAGGAGGGGGATGCGGGGCGCGCCGGGCTGCTCCGGATCGTAGAGGCCGAAGAGAAGCCGGTAGGGTCCTGGGGGCAGATCCGGGGGCAGGCGCAGGGCGTAGCTGGGCGGGCCGCAAGGGCCGGGCCCAAAGTCCAGGGGGCGATCCACCTGGGCCAGGGGCCGGTCGTCCTTGAGGCTGGTCAGGTGCAGGAAGAGCTTCTCCCCGCCCCGCAGCCGGGCCCCCTTCGCCTCCCAAATGGGGGAGACGGCCAGGATGCCTCCGGGGACGATCTCTTGGGGCTGCACCGCCACCCCCCGCAGGAGCAGGCCGTTGACGAAGCGGGCGTCCACAGGCCGGGCCGAGCCTGGCTCCGGCCGGGCCAGGACGGTCAGCTGCCAGGGGCCCAGGGGGAAGGCGTCCACCTGGGCATAGGCCTGGCAGAGGGCCTCCAGGGCCAGGCCCGGGCCATCCCACCCTGGGGCCTGCTGCACCGGGACGAGCACCCACTCCACCCCTTCCGCCACCAGTTTCGCCACCTCTGCCCGGGCCCCTTCCCCGTCCAGGGCCCGGGGCGGGAGCACCAGGTGATCCACTGGCCCCTGGTAGTAGTACCAGAGGGTGGGGTCCGGGTAGTTCTGGATCAAACGCACCTTTTCGGGCGGGAAGCCCTGGCTCAGGGTGGTCAACGTGCGAGCCAGCTCCCGCCAGCCCACATTCTTGCTGAAAGCCGGGTCGTTCTGCAGCCGCCACACCCCCGCGCCCTGGACCAGGAGCAGGGCCGTCAGGGGGAGAAGGCTCAGCAGCGCCCGGCGTCCCCGCACCTCCAGGGCCTGGGCCACCCCCAGGAGCAAGGGCGGCAGGGCCACGATCACGTAGCGTTCCCGGAAGAGGGGACGGCCCTGGGCCGCCGCCCACATGCCCAGGAGGGGAACGGCCAGGAGCGCGACCAGGAAGCCTGCCTGGGCTCGGGTGCGAGGCTCTCTGGCCAGGCGGGCCACGCCCAGGAGAAAGAGGAGCCCTGCTCCCCCGGCCAGCAAGGTCCGGGTTTCCGGCAGGAACTCGCCGCCGGCCAGGGCTCCCAGGCTGCGCAGCCAGAGCGCCCCCAGCCCCGGAGAGCTGGCGTTGCCCTGGTAGCCGCGGACCGCTCCCTGGGCCAGCCATAGCCAGGGCCCGAAGAGCAGGGCCAGGCCGGCCTGGGCCAGGATCCAGGGCTTCCAGGGGAAAGGACAGGACCCCTTTCGGCTGCGAACCAGGCCCCAGAGCAGGGCCATTCCGTTCTGGGCCAGGACCACCAGGCCGGTGTAATAGTGGGTGTGCAGGGCCAGCCCGGTGGCCCCCAGGTAGGCCAGCAGAGCCCGGGCCCGGGGGCGGGTCCAGAGCAGCCAGGCGGCCCAGGTGGAGGCCAGGGAGAAGGCCAGGCTCATGGCGTACATGCGGGCGTCCTGGCTGTGCCAGACCGCGTGGGGGTTCACGGCCAGGAGCAGGGCGCTCGTCCCAGCCACCGGAGGGGAGAGGCCCAGGGCCCGGGCCAGGCCCCAGATCAGGGCCACCGCCAGGACGCCGAACCAGAGGCTGGGGAAGCGGAGGGCGAACTCGGTCTCTCCGGCCAGGGGCATCCAGGCCTTCAGGAGCAGGTAGCTGCCCAGGGGATGGGGCTCGCCCAGGGTCAAGGTCTGCTCCAGGATCCCGGTCACAGGCTGCTGGACGAAGAAGTAGCTGAAGGCCTCGTCCCCCCGCAGCTCCTGGGCGCCCAGCTGCTGGACGCGCAGCGCGAAGGCCAGCCCGAGGACGAGGATCAGGGCCAGGCGGGACAGGGTTCGGGATGGGGGCTGCTGGGCGGCTGAATGCACGGGTTTCACCGAAGTCACGGAGACGGATCCCCAGGGCCTGGGGTGGGCCCATTATACCAAAGAAGCGCCCGACCTCCCTGAGGAGACCAGGCGCTTTCTCTATCGCGTTCTCTGTCACTTGTTCGGCAGGGAAGGGTCCTGGGGCGGTCGATCCTGGAGCCCTGGGCCCTGGAGCCTAGCGGGTCATCTCCAGGAAGAAGAGGGCCGCTTCGTAGGTGTCCTTCAGGCTGGCCGTGGTGCTCACGGTGCGGCCGTCCCCGGCGATGATGCCGGTGAACCATTCTGCGGTCGGCTCGTCCACCGCCTGCCAGCGGGTGGTGCGGCTCCACTGCTCCGGGTCGCCGTTCACGGGCTGGTAGACGTAGATGGCGCCGTTGCTGTTCTCGTCGTTCGCGGTGGCCACGACCAGATCCTGGGCGGCCCCCACCACTTGGCCCAGGGTGCGCACGCTGGTCAGGGTGTCCGGCTCGTCGAAGACGGCCACCTGCCGCCAACCTTCCGCCGCGCTGGCGTCCCGCAGGAAGATGTAGAGCTTGCCTGTGGCGTTCAGGGCCTGGGACGTGTCGTAGAAGGGGGAGCCCACCACCAGCACGTCCCCGTGGAGGGCCACGTCCCCGCCGAAGTAGGCGTCCTCGGCCGGGTCGCTGGCGGTGATCTGGCCGGTCTGGCCCCAGTTGTTGGCGCCGCCCGCGTCCTGCTGGAAGATGCGCACCACCCCCTCGTTGAGCTGGTTGGCGTCGATGTGGGCCCGGGGCACGCTGGCGATGAGGGTCTGCTCGTCCGCGCTCAGGGCGATGGCCTCGCCGGCGCCGAAGTTCTGGCTGGCGCTGTCCAGGGTCACCCCCTTGAGCAGGCTCCAGTCCGTGGCCCCGGCCCCGCTGCGCCGGTAGATGTAGGCGGTCTTCGTGACCGTCGAGGGAACCGCCACGAAGGTGTCGCCCTGCACCGCCACCTGGGAGCCGTTGTAGCGGTACTGGCCCACCGCGTCCGCGACGCGCATCACCTCGCCCCAGTTGCCCGGCCCACCCTGGTCCCGCTGGAAGACGTAGACCTGCCCCATCTGCCGGCTGGCCAGGTCCTTGAGCGGCGCGCCCACGATCACCGTGTCCCCGGAGATGGCCACGGCCCGGCCAAACTGGTCCCCGGCTGCGCCGTCGCCGGCCGTGAGTTTCTTCACCTCTCGCCAGCCGCCGGGCGCGCTGCCGTCCCGGGTGAAGAGATAAGCCGCGCCCTGGTCCGCGTTGCCGCCCACCGTGGCCTGGGAAGCGCCCACCACCAGCCAGTCCCCGTCCATGTCCAGCTCGCTCAGGGACGACCCTGGGTCATCGCTGAAGGTGACGTGCTGGCCGCTGAGGATCTCGGTCACCTGGAAGGACCAGGCCCGGAAGGGCAGGGGCGCTCCGGCGGCGTCGGTGATCCCGCTGGTGAGGGTGGCGGTGTAGACGCCGGCCGGGGGCGGGGCGGCGAAGCTCAGGCTGGCCGTCTTGGTGGCCCCGTCGTAGCTGACCGCGCCGCCGCTGACCGGCTGGCCGTTCGCGTCCAGGAGCTGGAAGGTGCTGGCGTTCATGCTGGCCGGGTCCATGGCCTCGCTGAAGGTGGCCTGCACGTTCAGGTCATCCTGGGCGATCCGCTCGTCCCAGGCTGGGGCGAAGGCCAGCACCTCGGGCTGGATGGCGTCGGCCGCCGCCGTGCGGGTCTGCACCTGGGTCCAGGCGAACTTGCCGCCGGTGTCCGTGGCCTTGGCCTGGAGGGTGATGGTCTCCGTGGCCGGCGCGGTCACCCGGATCTCGAAGGGGAAGCTGCCGTCCGTGCGCAGCAGCTCGCCGTTCAGGTAGAAGGCCACGTCCCGGATCTGGACGTCGTCCTGGGCCAGGGCGGTCAGGCGCATCTCCGCCCCGGCCTGGAAGAGGCCCGGCGCGAAGTTGCTCTCCAGAGTCACCGTGGGGGTGATGCCGGCGGTGTCCGCGGCCTGGAAGTTAACCACCTGGACGCCCCCGTCCCGGTCCGCCACGTAGGCCAGGCCTCTGTCGATGGTCAGGGCCGTGGCCAGGCCCGGCGTCTCGTACTCGGCGACGAAGCTGGGCTGGCTTGGGTCCTGGATGTCGTAGACCGAGACCCGCCACTGGTCCGCTGGCGAGTCCGAGGCTGGAGCCGAGGCGGCCACGGCCAGCCCCGCGCCGTTGAGGACCGCGTGGTTCCAGCCGAAGAGGAATGTGTTCAGGGGGGATAGGTCCTGGAACTGCGGGGGCAGGTGCGTCCGGTAGAGCTCCGCGCCCTGCTCCTGAGCGGCCAGGAGCAAGCCATTCCCTCCGGCCAGCCGCTGTCGGGTGTGGGCCATGCGGAACTCCGGGAACAGCGCCACGGACGACACCACGGTGAAGCTGTCCCGGAAGAGGGTGGTGATGGCGCTCGGGGAGATGGTGTGGAGGAAGTCGCCTGCCAGCACCACGTCGTGGATGGCGGCCATCCCGGCCGGGGTGGCGCTACGCTCCACCGCGCCGCTGGCCATGTCCACCTGGACCACGCGACCGTCGGAGAGGCCCGCGTAGGCCCTGCCGTTGGCCGCGGCCACGGAGAGGACCGAGGCGCTGCCGAAACTCACCTGCTGGACGATGGCTGCGCTGGCCGGGTCGCTGATGTCGATGACGGCCAGGCCGGCGCTGCCGTCGGCCACGGCCACCTGGTTTCCGTCACAGGCCACGCCCCCGGCGTTGCCTGGGGTGTCCACCTGGGCCATGATCTGGGGGTTCATGCCGGCGAAGATGTTGAAGATGGCCACACCGGCGTCGCTGTCGGCCACCGCGGCCACGTCACCGCTGATGCAGATGTCCACGGCCTGGCCCGGCGTCTGTGCGGCGGCGATGATGCCTGTCTGTACCAGCACGCCAGAGAGGGGATCCTGGCCCGCCTGCACCTCCACGCCGTCCAACACGCCGTCACCGTCGCTGTCTGCCTTAAAGGCGTCTGTGCCCATGACCTCCTCGCCCAGCGCGCCCAGGCCGTCCTCGTCCAGGTCGTAGCCCAGGTTCGATGGCATGTAGAAGGAAGGCAGCTCCAGGATGGCGCCGGAGGCAGGCGTCACCACGTCCATGTAGGCCTCCCGCAGGGTCTCCGCGTGGAGGAGGAAAAGGCGGTAGCGGCTGCGAGGCGCCAGGATGACATCCTGCTCGAAAGCGATGCCGTTGCTCCCGGCCACCCCTCGTTGCGTAGCCCCCGTGTCCAGATTCACAGCCAGATAGTAGGTGCGGCCAGTGAGAAGCTCGTCGTTGCTCTCCACCGCCCTGGTCTCTGGTGTGGAGCTCACCGGACCGGCCTGGGCCAGCCAGGCGGGCAGCTCGCTGCCGCCACTGGCCCGGCTTTTCTTGCACTCCTTGCATTCACAGGCTTCCTCTTGGGCCTTGCCGTAAAAATAACTCCCCACGGTGTTCACCGTTTGGTAGAAGGCCTCCGCATAGACGACGCACTTGCCATATTGCACAAGGCTAATCGGGTCAGAGTCAGGGTAGCAGGAACTACAGGCGGCGTACAGCTCGTTGCGGAAGGTCGAGTCTATCTGGCTTTTTGGGGTGTTGCTCTCTGCCTCACAGGTTCCGTAGCCCTTATCATGGTTGTCGCAGGCCGGCTTGAAATTGCAACTTCCGCTCTCGGCCAGCATGGGATTGTCCCAGTTCGGGATAAACTCTGGCAACCATTCGGGGCCACAGCCGTTCACGGACGGCTGATAGTTCTCCTTCGGCTTGCATTCCACCTTGCCCGGCTCGCAGGTCTCGTCCTCGTCCGGCGGGGGCGGGGGCGGCGGCAGTGGGCTGTTGGGACGGGCGGGGCCTCCCCGGCTGGGCACGCCTGGATTCCAGCTGTGCCAGCCCGGCGCGGGGACGCCCACGCCCGGATCTGTGCAGACCAGGGTCCCGTCCGCGGTGGCGGTCATGGGGCCCACCACGCCGAAGCGGCCGGTGTCGTGGTTGAAGCTCCAGAGGGCGGTCTTCTCCCCGGGGGCCAACTTCTGGCCCGTGTCCGGGTTGGGCAGGTTGGGGAAGCAGACCGGCGCGGGCGTGTCGAAGTTGCTGGCGCCATCGGTCTGCACGGTGATGACCAGGGGAAAGTTCAGCCCTTCGGGCAGCTGGCCGGGGATGCGGTCCGCTGGCACCGGGGCGATGCCCACCTTGCCCCCGGGCGTGCCGTCGTCGTTGAAGAGAGAGCCCGCGGGCACGGTGATGGCCACCTCCCCAAACTCGGGGAACTGGTCCAGCACCGCCGGCGCGAAGCCGATGGTCACGTCCTCGGTCTGGCTCACCGGCTGCAGGGTGCCCGGCTGCACCAGGGGCAGGTAGATGTCCCCCACGCTGGCCTGGGCGCCGGGGACCGACTTCCAGGCCTTGCCCACGAAGGGGTAGTAGCCGCCGTCCGGGGTGGCGTTGCCCGCGGTGCGGCCGTCGATGTGGACGAAGAAGCGGCCGGCCGGGGCCGGGTCCAGGCAGAAGTTGCCCCCGGCATCGGTGACCACCCGCAGCTCCTGCTCCTTGCCGTCCACGGTGATGGTCACCCCCTGGAGGGGCTCGTTGACCGAGGTGTTGCCGCTGGCCGCCAGCTGGCTGGCGAAGACCCGCCCGCAGACGCTGGTCCCCGCCACCATGGAGAGGCTCAGGGTGGAGAAACTCACCGCGGAGCTCCCGCCAGCGATGTTGTCCCCGTCCACGTCCACCAGGCCGCCCGTCGCGTCCCGCAGGAGGGTCCCGTCTACGGTGACCTGCACCAGAGCGTTCCCGGGCAGGGGATCGGTATAGAAGAGGGTGACCTGGCGTTGGTCCTGGGAGAGGTGCAGCCGGAAGTCCAGGGGATCGCCGGCCGAGGAGGCGGCGAAGACGCTCTTGGTCACCGTGGACGGGTCCAGGGGGGCGCTGAAGGCGAGGATGGTCTCCCGGGTGACCGCCACGCCGTCCTCACCGTCCTGGGGGCTGGTGAAGAGGAGGCCGGCGCCGGAGAGGTTGATCGTTCCGGCCAGGTTCTGGGCCCCTGCCTGGGGCGGCGCGGCCAGGTGGAAGTTGTAGCTGCCCGGCGCGCTGTAGCGTTGCACGAAGACATCCCCGGGCCCCAGGGTGACGGTGAAGTCCACGGTTCCGGTGCGGACGCGGCTGATCACCCGGGCCCGGCTGCCGTCGCTGTTGATGACGGTGGGCAGGTAGAGGGTGTGGCCCGGGCTGCTGGGCAGGCCGCTGCGCAGGGTCACGGTGACGCCGCTGCGGTTCTCGAAGCTCACGTCGCTGGGGCCGAAGAGTTCCAGGGCGGTGGGGCTGAACCCGTTTCCACCGATGGTGACGCTCTGGGCCGTGGCCGTGGGGCGGGGGAGAGCGATGGGTTGCCGGCCCGGGGAAGGGGCGGGCCCCTCCCCGGACGCGGGGGCTGCCAGGATGACGGGCAGGGTGTTGGTCAGCAGCCCCAGGCAGAGGGCGATGGCCAGGACAGTGCGGTGGAAACGGGTCAGGTGCATGGAACAGGTTCCTTTCAGCGGGTCACCAGGGGCAGGAAGATGCTGCTGCCCGAGGGGACGTTGCCGATGGTGATGGTGTGGGTGGCTGTGGCGCTGATCAGACCGTTGTCCGCGGTGACCTGGAGGGTCTTCACCCCAGGACTGGTCCATTTGATGGTGTGGACCACGGCGGTGGAGTCGCTGGTGTAGGCTGTCGGGGCCAGATCCGTGGCCTGAACCGTGTAGGTGATGGGCCCGGCCAGAGAGACGGGGGTCACCTGGTAGGTGAACTGGACGTTCTCGTCCTCGTCGCCTGTGTCGGGGCCGCTGATGGCCAGGTCCGCCTGTTGGATGTAGAGCCCGGAGAACTGGGTGGTGGTGCTCATGGCCAGGGCGCCGATGATGTTTGCTGAAGTCGTGGTGCTGCTGGTGCGGATGCCCCTGCCCGGGTCCAGGGGCTGGCTCATGGTGAAGCTGAAGTTGCCGTTGGCGTCCGCGGTGGTGCTGCCCAGGTAGCTCAGGGCGTCCGCGTCCGCGTTGGTCCCGTCCAGGAAGAACTCGATGCGGCAGTTGGGGCAGGCGCTGAAGTTGCCGTCTGGGTCCATGCCGTTGCCCCCGGTCACGGTGACGCCGTTGATCTGGGTGATGCGGGCCGGGCGGAAGAGACGCAGATCCTGGACCACATCCGGGCCGAAGACGTAGATCTTCCCCGGTCCCTGGAGCACCAGGTTGCGGCGCAGGGTGATGCCCCCGGGCGAGAAGCGGTTGTCGCTGTAGAGGATGGCCCCGTCCAGGAGGTCCCCCTGGGTGGACTCGAAGCCGGGCCGGCTGCGGGCGATGGCGTTGTTGTCGATCAGGATATTGCTGCCGCTCACCTTGATGCCCTGGCCGCAGACGCCGGTGTAGTCGTTGCCGGTGTCGTTGGCGGCGATCCCGATGCCGTTGCCCTGGATCCGATGGCCCGAGCCGAAGATCTCCAGGGCCATGGGCGCGGTGTCGTTGGTGGCCCGCAGGTTCTGCATGCCGGCGATGCGGTTGTTCTCGATGATGTTGCCGCTGCCGCTCAGGCTGATGCCCCAGCCACCGTACCAGTTCTGGGGGTCGTAGTTGAAGCTGGCCACACACTCGCTCTGGGCCGGCACGTCAGGGACGGTGCCGTCGGCTCGGGTGCCGATGTTGTTGTTTTGGATCAGGTTGCTGTCGCCGCCGTCGATGTCGATGGCCCGGGCGAACGCGCCGGCGATGGCGTTGCCGCGCACGATGTTGTTGTCCGCGCGGATGGTCACCCCCGCGCCGATGGCCAGGCGTTTGGGGTCCCCCGGCGTGCGCAAGACCAGGCTCTGGCCGTCACCGCTCAGGCCCATCCAGTTCCTCTCCACCACGTTGCCGTCCTCCTTCAAGGCGATGGAGCCCATGACGATGAAGGCCAGGTTGCGGATGGTGTTCCCCGTGCTCTCGATCTCCAGGCTGCGGTCGTCCAGGTCGATGAAGATCTTGGGGCCGGTGGTGCGCCCGCCCGGCTGGGTCTCCCCGTCCATGGTCACCTGGCCGGTCTTGTCCAGGATGGACTGGGTCTTCAGAGGCGGCAGCGCGCCCTTGTCCACCACCACAGTCCAGGCGCCAGGGGCCTCCCGCTGGTAGTTGGCGTCCGTGGTGGGGATGTTGAACTGGATGAGCACCGGCCGATCCGTGGGAGGCAGGTTGCTGGCCTCCACAATGGCCCGGCGGAAGGTGCACTTGCCGTCGGTGGCGGACGTGCAGGTCTTGGAGAGACTGTTGTCCACGTCCTCGGTGGTGTTCACGGTGATGGTGGTGATGAAGGTCACCGCGGTGGCGGATTGGCTCCTGTTCAGCCCCCACAGCAGGGCCAGGAGCAGCACGATTGAAACGGATAGGGCGCGGTAGCGCATGGGATCTCCTTGTCGGTCGAATGTGGGTCCGGATTGGTTGTAGAGCGGTCGAAAGCTGGTCGAAGTTTGGAAGAGGCGCGCGGGCGCGTAGGGACGGGAGACCACGCAAGTCAGGGCGGAATGGGATGGGAAAGTTGGAGGGAAGGATCCGGCTGATCCGCACTGGCGGACTCAGTCGTCCGGAAGGGAAAGCCAGTCCACCCACTGGTCCAGCAGGTGGAGGAGGTCCCGCAGGGAGCGGAAGTAGCGAATGTCTTCCGTGCCCATCTGCTGCAGGGAGCCCCGCAGGGTGGGGGCCTCCTGGCCCAGGGAAGGCCGTCCTTCCTCCCAGATGCGCAACACGAAGACTGCTCTCTTTCTGTCCACAACCACTCCTCTTCGGGGTTTGGGCATGCCACCTGGGGCCAGTCTACGCCACAGCCGTCGGATGGTGGTCGGGGCGAATCCCCGGACGGGGCCTGGAGGGGCGACTGGTGTGACAAAAGGGGTTGTGACAGGATGAAGAGGGGTGAGAGACGAGGGCGTGGAAGGTGCAAAAAGGCCAGTGGGAAATGGGCCAGCGGGAAATGGGCCAGCGGAGAATGGCACAGTGGAGAATAGCGCTGTGGAGAGCGACCCGGAGGCGCCAGGCCCGGGGATGCCCTCGGGTCAACGTCCGCCCATCAACTGCCTCGGCCTCGGGTGGGTAGGACGATCCCTTCCCGGGACAGGGCTCGCATGTCCCGCAGGACGGTGCGGCGGCTGACGCCCAGAGCCCGGGCCAGATCATCGTCCGTGGGGGCGGCCTGCTGGGCTGCGGCCTCCTGCAGCAGCCGGGCCAGGACAGCGCGCCGGCGCTCGCTCCTGTTGGGGATGAGCTGATCCTCGGGGGCGGCCAGGGTCCAGGTGACGGTGACCCGCTCCTCCGGGGTCAGGGCCCGGCCCCGGGGCGCATCGGCTCGGGCCAAAGTCACCGTCTCCTGGCGGGTGTGCCGGGCCAGGGCCGCGCTCAGCTGCTGGCTGTTGTACATCTCCTGGGCCGCGCTCTCCTGCTCCTCCGGGGAGAGATCCGCCAACTGCTCCGCCAGGGCCGCCTTGGCCGCCAGCAGGTAGCGGATGGCCTCCTCCTGCCGGCCCTGGCCCAGGCGCACGTGGTAGGCAGCCAGGTTGAGCCCCAAGGCGATGTCCGGCGGCAGGCTGTCCGACAGGGCGGCCATCCCTGCCATAGCTTCCGTCAGGGCCGCATCCCCGGCCGCGTCGTCCCCCTGGAGCGCGCAGACGTAGGCCAGATCCCCGGCTGTGATCGTGGCTGTGAAGGTTTCGCCCAGCGTTCGCCGCACGGCCAGGGAAGCCTCCAACGCGGACCGGGCCATGTCCAGCTGCTCCAGGCGCAGGAAGGCCCGTCCCCGACAGTACTGAGCGAAGCCTTCCAGTCGGCCGAAACCGCCACTCCGGGCCATGGCCAGGCACTCGTCCAGGCACTCCAGGGCCTCGTCAAAGCGGCCCAGGGAGAAGTAGGCGCTGGCCAGATTGTTCAGGTCGATGCCCACCCGAAGATGATGGCCCAAGGTGCGGGAGATGGCCAGGGCCTGCTCGTAGTAGTCCAGGGAACGCTCCACCTGGCCGACGCGCATGGCGATGCCGCCCAGGTTGCTCAGGTTCTTGCCCTCCCCGGCCCTGTCCCCCAGCTCCCGGCAGAGGGCCAGGGCCCGCTGGTGGGCCTCGGTGGCCTCCCGGAAATGGCCCAGCGCCAGGTGCACGCCCCCCAGGTCTGTCAGGGTGCGGACCTCCCCGTGCAGGTCGCCGGCCAGGTGGTAGAGGTCCGCGGCCCGCTGGTGGAAACCCAGCCGCTCCTGGAAGCGCCCCTGGTTCTGGGCCACCGCACCCAGGAGGTTCAAGGCGGCGGCCAGCCCTCGGAGCTGGCCCAGCTCCGTGTAGATGGCTTCGGCCTGCTCCCCGTAGGCCCGGGCCTGGGGATAGTCGCCCTGCTCGATGGCCAGGCGTCCCAGGGTGAGGAGAAGCTCGGCCTCCAGAGCGCTCTCGCCCACCGCCCGGGCCAGGGCAAGACCCTGTTGGGCCCGGGTCTGGGCGAGGCCCGGCTGGCCCTGGATCCGGTGATGTTCCGCCGCCAGCAGGGCCACTTCCGCCCGCCGCCGGTCGTCGTCCAGGGCTTCCGCCAGCCGAGCCAGCTCCTCCAAGGATCTCTGTTGTTCTGCCTGCCGTCCCAGCAGGCTCAGGGCCCGGATCCGTCCGTGCAGGGCGCGGTAGCGGGTGGGGTTGTGCGTCTGGGCGAGGATGGCCAGGGCCTGGTCGAAGTGCTCCAGGGCTTGCTCGAACCCGGCCTGGGTCAGGGCCTCTTCCCCGGCGGCCAGGGCGTGGTGGGCCACCGCGGGGAGATCCCCGGCCCTCTCCGCGTGGAAGAGGAGCGTGACGCTCGACGCCGCGCCGCTCCGTCGCAGGTGTTCCAGCGCGGCTCGGTGCCAGCGCTGTCGCTCCTGGGGCGGGATCCGCTCGTAGATCCCGGCCAGCAGCGTGTCGTGGACGAAGCGGTAGCCCCTCCCGTCCAGGGCCAGGATGTGGGCCCGCTCCAGCTCCCCCGCGGCCTGGGGCAGACTCTCCCCGGCCAGGCCTGCCAGCTGTCCCACCCCTTGCCAGGTCTCGTAGTCGAAGCGCCGGCCCAGGATCGCGGCCACGTTCACCTGCTGCCGGGCTTCCGGGGAGAGAAGGGCCAGGCGCTGCTCCGTCAGCCAGTCCAGGCTGGGCTGGGCGTCCTGGGGCGCCTCCCCTGCCTCCAGGAGGGCCAGGGCGAGCAGGGGGTTGCCGCCGCTGCGCTGACGCAGGTGGGCCACCGCCGCCCGGTCCACGCGTCCTCCCGAGGGGGTGTGGTGGCGCACCAGTTCGGTCAGCGCCTCCTGGGGGAGGCCGGCCAGGTGCAGGACCGGCTCGCCAGCCCGGTCCCAGGCCAGGACCTGCTGCCAGGCCGCCTGGTTCTGTCGTAACTCCTGGGGGCGGGCGCTCAAGATCAACAGGATCCCCTGCTCGGCCAGGGAGGGCTGGATCGCCGCCAGCAGGGGCCAGAGGGCCGGGTCCGCCCAGTGGACGTCCTCCAGGATGAGCAGGTGGGGAGCGATCTGTTGCAGGCCGGTCAGCAGGCGGACCAGGGCGATGGGCAGATCCTGGGGGGCGTCCGGCCAGGGGCCCGATGCATCCCCGCGGGGGCGGGCCGCGGTCTCCTGGTCCGCGAGCAGCTGATCCACCGGGGGTAGGAGGCGGCGCAGGGTGTGGAGCCAGACGGGCTGGACCAGCTGCCGGAGCTGCTGCACTCGAGCTCGGGGCAGGAGGGCGCTCAGGGCCTGGGCCAGAGGGGTGTAGGGCGAAGGTCGCAGGTAGGCTGGGCTGTGTCCCCAGCCCACCTGCCATCCTCGCCAACTGGCCGCCTCGGCCAGTTCCTGGAGCAGGCGACTCTTGCCCATCCCCGGCTCGCCCAGGACCAGGGCCAGGCCCCCCTGGTTGTGGTAGGCCTGGTCCAGCCGGGTGAGCAGGGCCCGCCGCTCCTTCACCCGGCCCACGAAGGGGGTTTCCTGGCCTGGGGCGGGGCGGGGATGGTGGCGCAGGGCCAGCTCGCCCTGCAGGTGTTGCGCCAGGCGCTGCAGCTCGGGGCTTGGGGGAGCGCCCAGCTCTCTGGCCAGGAACTCCTGGAAGGTCTCGTACTCCTGGAGGGCCTCGGGGATGCGATCCAGGCGGGCCAGGGAGCGCATGAGTCCTTGCCGGGCCGTCTCCCGCAGGGGGTCCAGGGCCACCAGGCGACGGTAGTGATCCAGGGCCGTCTGGAAGTCGCCACCGGCCTCCTGGATCTGGGCCAGCCGTTCCAGCCCGGTGAGGAAGCGCTCGTGGAGGGCCACTCGGCGGCTGAGGATCCAGTCCTCGTAGAAGGTGGGGAGCAGCGGGCCTCGGTAGAGAGCCACCCCTGCGACCAGGGCCTGGGGATCGTCCTGGGCCAGGAGGCGCTCGAACTCCCAGACATCCACCCAGAGGCTCTCGGGGTCGGTGAGGGCCAGGGTGTCCCCGGTGGCCGTCAGCCAGCCCGGTCCCAGGGCGGCGCGCAGGCGGTAGAGGAGATCGGAGAAATTGCGGCGCATCCGGGCGGGGGGCGCCCCGGGCCAGAGGAGCTCCGCCAGGGCTTCCCGGCTATGGGTCGGCCTGGGGTAGAGGAGCAGCCGAGCCAAGAGCTGCTGAGCCCGTCCTCCAGGGATGCGGATGGGGCCCTCTTCGTTCTCGATCCCCAGGCCGCTCAGCAGGCGCACACGGCGGGGTGCGTGTGGGTGGTTCATGGTTGGGCTTTCTTGGCGCAGCGCAGGTGTGCAGAGCGAAGGCGGGGTCCCGCATTTCGCGGCATTTCTTGGGCAAAGCTCGGGAAAACGTGGGCTTCCTCGGCAGCGGTGGCTCCATCATCGTCGATCTCGGGCGATCCGTCAAACCGACCGGCCCGGGCCCGGCCTCCTTTCCGCCTCTCTTGCCAGGTGGACCCAGTTCGCGTACACTGTGGCCATGTGCGCGAACCGAACGACGGATCCCATCCCTGACACCCCCATCCCCGAAGCTGGCGGCCCTCCTCAGGCCAGGGCCCGGGAACTGGCCCGGCGCAACCAGGAGCTCTCCATCCTGAACGCCATCGCCCAGGCTCTGAACAGCACCCTGGATCTGGACCAGGCCCTGGGGACTGTCCTGGGACTGGTGGCGAAGCTCCTGGGCCTGGAGACGGGCTGGGTCTTCCTCCTGGACGAGGAGACGGAGGAGTTCTACCTGGCCGCGGCCCAACATCTGCCCCCCGGCCTGGCCGAGGAGCCGGATCGACTGGCAGGCTCCTGCTACTGTCTGGACACCTACCTGGCCGGGGACATGGACGGCGCGGCCAACGTGAACGTGGTGCTCTGCAGCCGCCTGCACAACCTGATGAGCGGCACGGCCGGCCTGGCCTACCACGCCAGCATCCCCCTCTACGCCCAGGGCAAGGAGGTGGGGGTGCTCAACGTGGCCAGCCCGGACTGGCGGGAGCTCTCCCCCGAGGACCTGGACCTGCTCCACACGGTGGGAGATCTCCTGGGCATGGCCGTGGAGCGGGCGCGCCTCTTCGCCCGCAGCGCAGAGCTGGGCGCCCTCCAGGAGCGCAACCGGCTGGCCCGTGAGATCCACGACACCCTGGCCCAGCGGCTCACGGCCATCATCCTGCAGCTGGAGACCACCCAGGCCCTGCTGGATGCCGGCGCCAAGCCCGCCCAGCTCCAGGAGACGGTGGCCAGCGCCCTGGCTCTGGCCCGGGCCGGCCTGGAGGAGGCCCGGCGCTCTGTGGCGGATCTGCGAGCCGCTCCTCTGGAGGGGCGCACCCTGGCGGAAGCCCTGGCCATGCTGGCCCAGGAGGTCCAGGCCAGCGCCGGTCTCCCCATGGAGTGGCGGCTGGAGGGGAGCGTCCGGCCCCTGCCCGTGCGGGCGGAGGTGGGGCTCTATCGCATCGCGGAGGAAGCCCTGCGCAACGTGGTGGAGCACGCCCAGGCCTCCCACGCCCAGTTGCTCCTGACCTTCCTGCCCCGGCAGGTGCGCCTGACAGTGGCCGACGACGGCATCGGCTTCGACCCCCTGCAGACCCCGCCGGACGCTTTTGGCATCCGGGGCATGCGGGAGCGGGCCCAGCTGCTGGGGGGCAGCCTTCTCGTTCAGAGCCGCCCAGGCCAGGGGGCCCGGCTCCTGGTCACCCTGCCGTTGGGGGGGCAGCCGTGAACCCTGTCATCCGCATCCTGGTGGCCGACGATCACCCCATCGTGCGGGATGGCCTGCGGGCAGTCCTGGAGACCCAGCCCGATTTCGTCATCGTGGGCGAAGCGGCCAACGGGCAGGAGGTCCTGGACCGGGTGGCCGCCCTGCAGCCAGACGTCCTGCTCCTGGATCTGGAGATGCCCGAGCTGGACGGTGTCCAGGTGCTCCAGGCCCTCGCGGCCCAGGGAGCCTCGGTCCAGGCTCTGGTTTTCACCGCCTACGACGCGGACCAGCGGGTGATTGGTGCCCTGCAGGCCGGGGCCCAGGGCTACCTGCTCAAGGGCGCGCCCCGGGACGAGCTCTTCCGGGCGGTGCGCACCGTGGCCGGGGGTGGCGTCTGGGTCCAGCCCCAGGTGGCCCGCAAGCTGGTGCGTCACGTCCGGGGTCAGGCCGATCCCCTCACGCCCCGGGAGCGAGAGGTGTTGCAGTTGGTGGCCCAAGGGCTGGCCAACAAGCAGATCGCCGCCCGGCTCGGCATCACCGAGCGCACGGTCAAGCTCCACGTGAGCAACATCCTGGGCAAGCTGGGCGCGGCCAACCGCACGGATGCGGTCACCCTGGCGGTGCAGCGGGGGCTAGTGCGTCTCTAGCCTTGTCC
>CAYQEB010000083.1:0-6980 GCA_964416395.1 uncultured Caldilineaceae bacterium
TCCGGCCGCCACCAGAGGAAGGCCTGGGCGCCATAGTCCGGGCTGCTCATGGAGGGGGGCAGGTAGCTCCCCTGGGCCGCCGACTCCGGCTGGGACTGGCCGGGCGGGTCGGCGCTGGCCATCCTGGTCACTCCGGCCAGATCCCCCTGGACGGTCACGAAGGCCGCGGCCACCCAGCCCAGGGGAGCGCCGTTCTCCGCCAGGTGGATCCAGGCCCCGTCCTCGCTGACGCCGGTCACCGGGAACTGCTGCCCCTGGTTCAGGGTCCGAACCACGTCAAAGGCCTCCCCCGGCCCGGCCCGGACGTTCAGCTCCGCGGCGTTGACCGTGGCCGTCACCGGCTGGGGGGCGGGGGTGTCCGTGGCCGGCGCGCCCTGGGGCTGGGCGGCCTGGGGTTCCGGCGTGTTCACCGGCGCGGCCTGGGTCACAGGGGTGGGCGTCTTGGTGGGAGTGGGGGTAGGCTCTTCCTCGTCGCCCCCACAGGCCACCAAGGTCAAGGCCAGCAGCAACAGCAGCAGCCAGCGGAAGGATGTCGCTTGGAATTTCATGGGATAATGACCTCTCGATAGATGTTCTCGATAGATGTGTTGCCTCAGGTGTGTTGCCTCGTGCGTGAAAACCAGCCTCTGCGGTGACCCGGACGCAAGGTGACCCGGACGAGGAACGGAAGCTGTTGATTCCTTCGCCGCATTCCGCCCTGGATCGCCCCTACTTCGGCATCCCCCGCAGGGCGTTGTAGACCGGCAGGGGGCTCCAGTCCGGGTTGACGATGCCCCACTGGGCCTTCTCCGTGCCGTTGGCCACCACCCGGAAGTTCAGGTTCCACAGGAAGGCCGGCCCCACCCAGCCCCAGTTGCGCATCATCTGGTAGGCCTCCACGGTCCAGGCCGCCTGCTCGTTGAAGTCGTTGTCGTTGGCGTAGGCGTAGCGGGGATCGAAGGCCCCGCCCGCGGCCCAGCCGAACTCCGTGGGCCAGATGCGCTTGTCCCCGGCTCCGTACTTCAGGGCGATGTTGCGGTAGCCCTCCATGGTGCTGCGGAAGCTCCAGGAGTGGTGCGGGTTGTCGCAGGGGCCGTTGAAGCTGTTGCCCGTCTGTTGGATCACCCCGCAGGCCTCCTGCCAGCCCACGCTGGGGGGCACGTTGTAGCCGCTGGGGTGGGCGCCGATGCCGTCCGCGTAGGCGGCCAGGCCGTTCTGGAACATGCCCTCCAGGTAGGCGAAATCGTCCATGGCCCAAGGCGGATTGGAGCCGGCCGGGGTGGGCGCGCCGCTGATCACCAGCATGGACGGGCAGGCTCGCTTGATGGCCCCGTAGGCCGGGCGCAGCAGGTTCATGTAGTCCCCGGGGTTCAAGGGCCGGTTCCCCCACTCGTAGTGCAGGTTCTGCTCGTTCCAGACCTCGATGGCCTTCAGGGCGGAGCCGCAGAACTCCCCGGCCAGCCGCCCCACAAAGTTGGCGTAGGTGTTGGGATCCCCTGGCGGGCCGCCCACGTTGGGGTCAAAGCCCGGCTCCCGGGCCCAGGGCGGGGCGTTCACCACGCTGAAGAGCACGTTGATGCCTCGCGCCCCCGCCTCGTTGACAATGGTGTGCAGCTCGCCCAGGGCGATCTCCCCCGGGTTGGGCTCGAAGACCCGCCACTCCACCTGCTGCTTCACCCAGTTGAAACCCAGCTCCCGCACCTTGTCCAGGACCAGGCCGGTCTGGCCGGTGTGGACCATGTGGGCCTGGATGCCGTAGCCGAAGCTGCCGCCCCCTGCCGGGGCTGGAGCGGATCCGCTGGGCGCCACTGCCACCGGCGCTGGCGTGGGCGTGGGGGGCACCTGCTCTTCCCCCAGCTGGGGCAGCCCCTCCAGGGGGCCCGCGGCCTGGGTCAGCCCTTTGAAGAGCCAGGCCGGCTCGTCCAGTTCGTCCAGCTCCACCTGCCACCACTCGTTCCGGGGCCCCACCGCCAGGATCCGGGCCACCGTGCCCGCGGGCACGGTGGTGACCACGTCGTAGTTGGTGCCCGGCCCGGCCCGCACGTTCATGCGCTGGGGCTGGGTCACCGCCACCGGCTCCGAGGGGGTGGGCGTGGGCGCCGGGGTGAAGGTGGGCGTGGAGGTGGGGATGGCTGTGGGGGCTTCGGTGAGAGTTTCGGTGGGAGCTTCTGTAGGCTCCAGCGTGGCCCCAGGGGCTGGCGTCACCGGCTGTGTCCCCGATTCCTCTTCAATCTTGGCCCCGGCATCGCCTTCCCCGCCCTTGGACGGAGCTTCGGCCTCGGTCGCTGTCTCCGCCTGCCCCTCCTGGGGCATGCCCACCGCCTGGCTGGCGTCCGCTTGGGCCTCCGAGGCGCCGGAAGCCCCCGACGTGTCCGCCGGCTGCTCCTGGGCCGGGATGCTCTCCCCCTCCTGGCTCGCCGCGGACGCCGCCTCGGCTGGGGGCGTCGGCTCGGACACCGCCCTGGACACCGGCTCAGATGTGGCCGTGGGCCTATCCGCAGGGACCGATGCCTCCGTGACCGTGGGCGTTGGAGGAACGTCCTGGGCTGGAGAATCGTTCCCGGAGCCCTCCGAGGAGCTCTTCCCCTGGGGCGCCCCAGCCTGGGCCAGCTCCTGGGAAGCCTGATCCAGCTGGTCGGCCAGGTTCACGCTGTCCACCGTCCCCTCCTGGGGCAGGGCGCAGCTGCCGAAGAGGGCGATCAGGGCCAGCAGAGCCCCTACAGCCAGCAGGGTCCGGCCCAGGGGGAATCGCCGGGGAGTTCCCGGCTCAGGGGATGGGGTCAAGTGCATTCTTCCAGCTTCCTCCGTGATGGACCGGGTGTGGATGAGGGTCAGTCGGGGCTTGGCCCTTCCTGGGACGGGTCCGTCTATTGTACGCGATCCCTGGCCCAGGCCAAAGTTGGGGCGAGTTCGTCGTGAGCGTCTTGCAACAGGGGGAAGACGTCCCCTCCCTCAGTTCGTAGTGAGCGCTTCAGCGCTCCTAAATAGGCCCTGTCCTGTACGCACTGAAGTGCGCACTACCAGCCTTTTCAGTCCGTTGTGATTCCAGTTCCGCGGGTGAAGGGCGCTTCCTGGGCCCGAGTTTCGTCCTGTACGCACTGAAGTGCGCACTACCAGCCTTTTCAGTCCGTTGTGATTCCAGTTCCGCGGGTGAAGGGCGCTTCCTGGGCCCGAGTTTCGTCCTGTACGCACTGAAGTGCGCACACCAGCCTCTAGTCGCCTAATCTTCACCCCAGATACCCCTCCTGGCGCAGCCACTCCTGGGAACGGCGCATGCCCTCCTGGAAGTCCACTCGGGGCTCCCAGCCCAGGAGCTCCCGGGCCTTGCGGTTGCTGAAGCTGTTGCGGCTGCGCAGGGTGGTCAGGACCTTGCGGTTCAGGGTGGCTTTCTTGCCCTGCACGGCCGCCTGGATCTCGTTGAGGAGGGCCACCAGCCAGGCCACCGGATAGGGCACCGAGGGCAGCTTCTCCTTGCCCAACATGCGGGCGTAGGCGCCGAAGAACTCCGCCCAGGTCACTGTGTAGCCGTCGGTGATGTTGAGGATCTCCCCCTCCACCCCCGCCACCTCCGCACAGAGGATGAGCGCGTCCACCAGGTTGTCGATGTAGACCGGCTTGGCCAGGTGACGCCCCCCATCCACCAGGACCATCTTGCCCTCCAGGATGGCCTTCACCGGACGGACGGTGAACTGGGGCGAGCCCGGCCCGTAGACCTGGGAGGGGCGGACGATCACCCCGGGCAGGCCCCGCTCCCGGATGGCCTGGAGGACCACCTGCTCCGCCTCCAGTTTCGAGTCCCGGTAGAGGTCGCCTGAGAGGCGGGGCGGCGTGGTCTCGTCGATGTCCAGGCGCTGCAGGGAGCCGTAGACGCCGCAGGAGCTCACGTGGATGAAACGGCGCACCCCCGCGGCCAGGGCCGCCTCCACCACGTTGGCCGTGCCCTGGACGTTCACCGCCCAGACCTCCTCCCGAGCGCCCGTCTCCCGGACCCAGGCCGCGGCGTGGTAGACGATGCCGCACCCCTCCATGGCCGCCTGGAGCGAGGCCGGGTCGGTGACGTCTCCCTGGACGATCTCCACCCCCAGCTCCGCCAGCCAGCGCCCCTTCTCCGGCGTGCGGGCCAGGCCCCGGACCGGGTAGCCCGCCTCGGTGGCCAGGCGCTGAGCCAGGCGGCCACCGATGAAGCCGGTGGCCCCGGTAATGAGCACCCGGGGCCGCTGGGATCCTGCCGAAGGATGGGGGGCGGCGGGTGAGGACGTCATGGGCTAGCTCTCCTTGGGATCGGGCAGGGTGTCTTCCGCTTGCGTGTCTGCGGCCTGGGCCGCCTGCTCCTGGGCCAGCAGGCTCTTCACCAGGGCCAGCTCCTCCTCCCGGCTGTGGATGGTCCCGTCCAGCCGGGCCGCCCGCAGCTTCCACAGGATCTGGCCGTAAAGGGGGCTGGGGGGCAGCCCCATGGCCCGCAGGTCCGCGCCGGTGAGGCTGGGGCGCACCTGCCGCCACTCTGTCCAGTAGCGGAGGAGCCGCCGATCCAGGGTGGGGTTCTCCTCCGCCACGGAGAGAACCAGCAACGCCCCGGCCGGGGAGCCATCCAGGATGGCCACCGTCCGGCTGGGCGGCAGCTCCGGCTGGGTCAGCTCGTCCCGGTGGGCCTGGAGGCGGCGGACATGCCCGGTGAAGCGCATGGTCTCCGTGCGCAGGCGCAGCCGCTCGGCCAGCTCCGGGTCCGCCTGAGGAGGGATCGGGTAGATCCAGAGGGCCCAGTAGAGGCGCTCGATGGGCTCGCCCACCTCCGCCACGGCCTGGGCCAGGACGTCCGGCTCCTGCAGGCGCTGGCGCAGCCGGGGGAAGCGCTGGGAGACCCAGCCATCGGCCCGGAGCAGGGGATGGATGCGCTGGAGCACCCCCAGCTCGTCCAGGCGCACCAGGGCCTTCTCCGGCGTCTCCTCCTGGAGGATGCGCTCCAGCTCGTGGCGGATGCGGGCCGGGGTCACCCGGTCCAGGAGCTCCACCGCGTCCCGGAGCAGCTCCAGGGTGCGCTCCTCGATGCGGAAGTTGAAACGCTGCTCGTAGCGCACGGCCCGCAGGATGCGGGTGGGGTCGTCCACGAAGCTGAGGCTGTGGAGCACCCGGATGACCCCCCGTTGCAGGTCCGCCAGGCCGCCGTAGAAGTCCAGGAGCTCGCCCCAGCGCTCCGGGTTCAGGCAGATGGCCAGGGTGTTGATGGTGAAATCCCGCCGGTGCAGGTCCAGCTTGATGCTGCTCTGCTCCACCGTGGGCAGGACGGTGGGCGCGGTGTAGAACTCGGTGCGGGCGGTGACCAGGTCCAGATGGGCGGGGATCGCCTCGGCCGGGGCCCCGGTCAGCTCCGGGCAGTGGACCGGGTGCTCCGGCTCCTTGAGCAGCCACTTGGCCGTGCCGAAGCGCCGGTGGGTGACCACCCGCCCCCCGCACTTCTCCTGGAGGCGCCGGGCCAGGCGGATGGCGTCCCCTTCCACCACGATGTCCATGTCCAGCATGGCTCCTTTGCCCCGAGCCTGGCCCAGGAGCAGGTCCCGGACGAAGCCGCCCACCACGTAGATGGACTGTCCGCTGCGGGCCGCCTCCTGGCCGGCCAGGCGCAGGAGCTGCTGCTGGGCCGGGGAGAGGGCCTGGGCCAGGCGTTGGGCCACCGCCTCCCGGGATTCCTGCACCCGCTCCGCCTGACCCCAGAGCTTGATCAGGTCCGTGCGGGTGACGATGCCCACGATCTGCCCGCCCTCGTCCACCACCGGGATCTGGCCCCAGCCGCTCTCGATCATGCGCCGCTGCACCACGGAGATGGGGTCGTCCGGGCGGACGAAGACGCTGCCCACCCGCATGAAGCGCCGCACCGGCTCCTGGCCCAGGCCGTGGCTGAAGGCCCGGTCCGCCTCCCGCCGGGTGAGGATGCCCATGAGGGCCTCCTGGCCGTCCCGCCGCTTCTCCACCACCGGGAAGCCCTCGTGGCCGTAGCGGCGCATGAGCTCCACCGCCTTCTCGATGGGCGTGTCCGGGGTCAGGACCTGAGGCCGACCCCGGCTCATGATGTCCCGCACCCGCAGGGGCGGCTGGCTGAAGCGCTCGGTCAGCTCCAGGATCCGCTGGCGGATCTCCTCCAGGCTCATCCCCCGGATCAGGGCGGCGGCGGCTCGGGTGTGGCCACCGCCCCCCAGGGCCTCGGCGATCTTGCCCACGTCCACCGAGTCCACCGTGCTCCGGGCCACCACCTGCACCCGGTCCCCCAGGCCCACGATGAGGAAGAGGGCGTCGGGCTCGTAGAGTTCCCGCAGCTTGTGGGCCAGGGCGCTGATCTCCTCCGTGTACTCCGGAGCCTCCGCGGCGGCGATGACCACCGTGTGGCCGGCCACCTGGACGTGCTGGCTGCGCTCCATCAGGGTCTGGAAGAGCTTCTGCTGCTCGGGGCTCAGGGGGAAGTGGACGAAGCGGTTGATCACCTCCAGGTTGGCCCCCTGCTCCAGCAGCCAGGCCACGCAGCGGGCGTCCCGGGGGGTGGTGGACTTGTAGCGCAGGCTGCCCGTGTCCTCGTAGATGCCCAGGGCCAGGAGGGTGGCGTGGACCGGGGAGAGCCGGGCCTGGTCCAGGATGAGCCGCTCCACCAGCAGGGTGGTGTTGGCCCCCACCTGATGGGAGCCCACGCCGTTGTCCCAGCGCTGCCAGCCCGGGGGCAGGGGTTCGTCCAGGGAGTGGTGATCGATGAGGAGGAAGCGGGTCTCCCGGCTCATGCCCTTCACCGCGTTGAAGGTGCGGCTGTCCACCAGGATGGCCTGAGTGACCACGCCTCGGGGCAGGTCCTCTGGGGCGACGAAGGGGAGGTCGTCCTTGTAGAGGGTCAAGAAGGCCCGAACGTTGCGGTTCAGGGTGCGGGGCAGCACGGGGATCACGTCCGGGAAGACCAGGAACGTCCCCAGCAAGGAGGCGATGGCGTCGAAGTCCGCGTGTTCATGGGTGAGTGCTACGGTCAG
>CAYQEB010000083.1:7080-13725 GCA_964416395.1 uncultured Caldilineaceae bacterium
TGGCCGCCCGGTTGTGCCGTTCGATGAGCCGGGGCAGATCCACGGTCAGGGGCTGGCCCTCCTGGACCAGGAGCCGGCCGTTGACCAGGGCGAAGTCCACGTTCTGGGGGTGGCAGAAGAGCAGGGCCGCCACTGGGTCATGGACCGCGCCGCCCGCGTAGCCCAGGGCCTCCAGGTCGAAGGCGATGACGTCCGCCGCCATGCCCGGGGCCAGGGCGCCGATGTCGTCCCGGCCCAGGACCGCCGCGCCGCCCAGGGTGGCTATCTCCAGGGCCTCCCGGGCGGTGAGGGCCGCAGGGTTGCCCGTCACCCGCTGCAGGAGGAGAGACTGGCGAGCCTCGGCCAGCATGTGGCTGCTGTCGTTGCTGGCGCTGCCGTCCACGCCCAGGCCCACAGGCGTCCCCGCGTCCCGCATGGCCCGGACCGGCGCAATGCCGCTGGCCAGGCGCATGTTGCTGCTGGGGCAATGGGCCACCCCGGTCTGGGTGCGGGCGAAATCCGCCACCTCCTGGCCGTTCAGATGGACGCAGTGGGCGTGCCAGACGTCGTCCCCCACCCAGTGGAGCTCCTCCGCGTAGGCCGCAGGACGCTTGCCGAACTGCTCCAGGCAGAAGGCCTCCTCGTCCTTGGTCTCGGCCAGGTGGGTGTGCAGGTGCACGTCCATCTCTGGGCCAAAGCTGCGGGCCAGGGCCGCGCTCTCCCGCATGAGCTCCGGGGTGACGCTGAAGGGGCTGCACGGGGCCAGGACCACCCGGCGCATGGCGAAACGGGCGGGATCGTGGTATTCCTCCACCACCCGGCGGCAGTCCCGCAGGATGGCCGCCTCGTCCTCGCAGACCCGGTCCGGGGGCAGGCCGCCCTGGCTCTCGCCCAGGCTCATGCTGCCCCGGGCCCCGTGGAAGCGGACCCCCACCTCCGCCGCGGCCTGGAACTGGTCGTCCAGGCGGCTGCCGTTGGGCCAGAGGTAGTGGTGGTCGCTGCTGGTGGTGCAGCCGCTCAGGAGCAGCTCGGTGAGGGCCAGCTGGGTGCTCACCTGGACGTCCTCAGGCCGCAGCTCCGCCCAGATGGGGTAGAGGGTCTTGAGCCAGTCGAAGAGGACCACGTCCTGGGCCGCGGGGATGACCCGGGTCAGGGTCTGGTAGAAGTGGTGGTGGGTGTTGACCAGGCCGGGCAGCACGATCTTGCCCCGGGCGTCCAGGCGCTGCTCCACCTCCTGGGCCAGGGCTGGGGGGAGGTCTCGGGTGGGGCCCACCCAGGCGATCTCCTGTCCCCGGATCAGCACCCCGCCGTCCGGGATCTCCCGGCGCTGGGCGTCCATGGTGACGAGCATGGTGGCGTTGGCGATGAGCGTGGTGGTCATGATGGGGCCTCGCGGCGGTGAGTGAGGTGGTTCAGGTGGCGCACTCCAGGTGGCGCTCCCGGCAGATGAAGTCCAACAGCCCCTGGCAGCCCGCGTGGACCAGCTCGAAGGCGTAGTCGAAATTGCCCGTGTAGTAGGGGTCCGGGACATCCCGCTGGCCGTTGGTCACCTGGGTGTCCGCCAGGTCCAGGAGCAGGAGGAGCCGGCCCGTGATCCCGTAGCGCCGGGCCATGGCCTCCAGATCCCGCAGGTTGTCCCGGTCCATGGCCACGATGTAGTCAAAGTGGGTCAGGTCCCGGGGGCGGATCTGTCGGGCTCGCTGGCCGTCCGCGGAGATGTTGTGCTTCTGCAGGACGGCCCGGGCGCCTCGGTGAGGCGGATCCCCCACGTGCCAGCTGCCGATGCCGGCGCTGTCGATCTCGAAGCGGTGGCCCAGGCCGGCCTCCTCCACCAGCTTGCGGAAGATGGCCTCGGCCATGGGGCTGCGGCAGATGTTGCCCATGCAGACGAAGAGGACGCGGATGGGCTCTTGTTCGGGCGTGGGCTTCTGGGGCATGGCTCTCTCGCAAGGTGACGGGCGGGCGAAACGGTCGGGCAGGGGACGAGCTAGGCCTCCGCCTCCTGGAGCCAGGTGACGGTGGGGCGCAGGTCCTTCTCCGGGACCAGGGCCCGGAGCTCGTCCAGGGTGAGAGGGCGGCCTTTCCCGGCGATGGCCACCAGGGCCGCCTCCATGACGTTGGTGCCGAAGGTGCGGCCCTCCAGGCGGGGGGTGGAGGTGACCAGGGCTCGCACGCCTCGGGTGCGCAGGAGGGCCAGATCCTCCGGGGTGGTGGTGTTGGTGACGACGATCTTGCCCTCCAGGCGGTCGGGCAGGTGCTGTTTGATGTAGTGGAAGTCGTCCGCGATGACCGAGGCCCAGGCGTACCAGCCCTGGAATTTGGGCACGATCTCCGCCTGCTTCTCCCCGGTGGGGTAGAGCCACTCGAAGGGCACCCGCCCCATGATGGGCAGCAGGATCCGGGCCAGCAGATGCAGGGCCCCCAGGCTGCGGATGGGAATGGGCAGCCCCAGGCCGAAGCCCAGGTCCCCGAAGAGCACCTCGTACCCCGCGTCCAGGAAGCTGCGGGCCAGGTCGTAGCGAGCTACGGCCACGCAGATCAGGGCCCGTTTCGGCTGGGGCGGGGCCGGCAGCAGGGCCTCCATGCGCTGGGCCAGGCGCCGCTCCACCAGGGCCCGGACGCCGCCGCCGTCCACCACCGGGGTGCGGATGCCCTCCACCACGCTGCGGATGGAGTAGAGGGGGTAGTAGCGGCCGTTGACCGTCAGGCCCAGGTCCGCGCCGCCGAAGCCGAAAGCGTCCACCTTGCCGTCCAGCTCCAGGAAGAGCTGGCGCATGCGTTGCCGGTCCCCGTCTGTGCCCCGGCGTTCCAGGAGGATGGGCTGGCCCAGCAGGGTGGTTTCCACCCGGTGATCCCGGCGGCTGCTGCCCAGGCTAATGGAGACGACGCGTTTCATGCGCGGTTCATGGCCTCACTCGATGACGCCGGCCATCTTGCCGGCCTGGACGAAGACCTCCAGGGCGAAATCGATGTCCGGGATGGTGTGGGCGGCGGTGACGTTGGCCCGGAGGCGGGAGGTGCCTGGGGGCACGGCTGGGGGCAGGACGGGCAGCACGAAGACGCCGTTCTCCTGGCAGTACTGGGTCATGCGCAGGGTGCGCTCCTCGTCCCCGATGAGAATGGGCACGATGGGGGTGACGGTCTGGCCCGTGTCGAAGCCGGCCTCCTGGAGCCCCTGGATGAAGTGGCGCACGTTCTGCATGAGGATGCGGCTGCGCTCCTGCCCCTCCTCCTCCAGCACGTGGAAGGCCTCGATGATTCCCGCGGTGACGGCCGGGGGCAGGGCGGCGCTGAAAATGAAAGCCCGGGCCGAGTGGCGCAGGAAGTTGATGAGCTTGCGGTCCCCGGCGATGTAGCCGCCGATGCCGGGGATGGTCTTGCTCAGGGTGCCCATCTTGATGTCGATGCTGCCGGGCATATCGAAGTGCTCCTCGATGCCCCGGCCTGTCTTGCCCAGGACGCCGATGCTGTGGGCCTCGTCGATCATGAGCCGGGCGTTGTGGCGGCGGCAGATCTCCACCGCCGCGGGCAGATCGAAGATGTCCCCGTCCATGCTGAAGACCGCATCTGCCACCACCAGCTTGCCTGCGCTCTCCGGGGCCCGTCTCAGCATGCGCTCCAGATCCGCCATGTCGTTGTGCTTGAAGCGCTTGAACTCCCCCCGGGCCAGCATGCAGCCGTCCACGATGCTGGCGTGGTTCCACTTGTCCGAGAGCACCCAATCCCCCCGGCCCACCAGGGTGCTGATGGTGGCCAGGTTGGTCACGTAGCCGGAGCTGTAGACGATGGCGTCCTCCCGGCCGGTGAAGTGGGCGATGGTCCGCTCCAGCTCCACGTGGATGTCCAGGGTGCCGCCCAGGATGCGCACGCCGTGGGTGCCGGCGCCGTACTTGTCCAGGGCGGCCTTGGCCGCGGCCAGGATGCGGGGATGCTGGAGCAGGCCCAGGTAGCTGTAGGTGGCGAACATGAGCTTGCGCTGGCCCTCGGTGTGGACCCAGGGGCCCTCCAGCTCGTCCACCGCCTGGAAGTAGTAGTACATCTGGGCGTTCCGGGTCTCCTGGACCCGCTCCCACATGGCGTCGATCTTCCAGCTGAAGGCGTCCTGCCCCGGCTCCTGGGCGTGGATGCCCCCTGCCTCGGGATCCAGCGCGGAGATGGGAGCCGACGCCACGCTCTTCACCGCGTCCAAGGGGGCCACCGTGCTGGAGTTGGCGGGGCTCTCCTTGCCCAAATTGTCCATGGATTCTGCCATTTTGAGAATCGTCCTCGCAAAAGAGTGATGCATGATGTCACAGGGCCGGGGGAGGGGCGGGTTGACGGTCTGTAAGGCCTTGCCTATCTGCGTCAACTTTGTTAGATTGTAGCTTAATCCCCAGGTGTACGCAAAGGTTTCAGGAGCTTCCACCCTTGGAGCAACGCCCATCACCAGGAGGTGCAGACCCATGGATCGGCCCACTGTCCCAGAGAACAGCGACGGATTTCGGCCCTTTCTTCCCCATCCCCTGATCCGGGGCGGAAATCGCCAGACCCTCCTGGCCCGGTGGCGCCCCCGGAGCGCAGCCTTGGTCACCCGGCGGGAGCAGGCGGTGCTCATCGACGCAGGGAAGGACTACACGGGCTTCGCGCCGGAGCGGGCGGTGCGCCTCCTGGGGTTCTACACCCGGCGCCTCACCCAGGGGCCCCGGCGAGGACTGGTCTTGCTCCTCCACGGCTGGGAAGGCAGCAGCCACTCCTCCTACAACCTGCTCCTGGGCAGCACGCTGATCCGCCAGGGCTACGACGTCTTCCGGCTCAACCTACGGGATCACGGCCCCACCCACCACCTGAACCCGGGCTTCTTCTACGCCACCCTCATCGAGGAGGCGGCCACGGCCGTGGCCTGGATCAGTCAGCTGGCTGGGGAAGCGCCTTTCTACATCGTGGGCGCCTCCATGGGGGGCAACTTCGCCCTGCGCCTGGCCCTCTGGCATGCCCAGCAGCCCTTCCACAACCTGGCCCGGGTCATCGCCATCAACCCGGCCCTGGACCCCAACCACACCAGCGACAACCTGGATCGCCACCCCCTCTACCTGCGCTATTTCCGCCGTCGCTGGCTGGCCTCTCTGCGCCGCAAGCAGGCCCTCTTCCCGGAGCTCTACGACTTCCGCCCTCTCTTCAAGCTGAAGACCATGCGGGAGATGACCGAGTGGCTGGTCACCCGGTACGGCAAGTTTCCGGACGCCTGGAGCTACTACGAGAGCTACTCTGTGGCCGGGGATCGGCTGAGTCGAGGGCTGACGGCGCCCACCACCATCATCACAGCGGAGGACGATCCCATCATCCCGGTGGAGGACTTCCGCGCCCTGACGCCCCATCCCCTGCTGGAGGTGCAGATCCACCCCACCGGCGGGCACGTGGGCTTCACCGACGCCTTCCCCCTGCGCCACTGCCTGCCCGCCATGGTGAGCCGGCTCCTGAACCAGGCCGCCCCCGCGACCGCCGCCTAGCCTGGGCCTCTCCGCCAGGCCCAAGGCTGGCCGTGGCAGGCAGCCAGCCCGGCAAACAAAAGGCGCATTCTCCACACGGCTTCCGTCCTTCCTGGAGCTTCCCAGCGTGCAAGATCTGCGCCCAACATTGGCTGCCCTATTGGATTGTTCGACCCAAGTTGGCCGTGGCTGCAGTATAGCACCCGGGCCACGCCAGGAGCAAACGGACTGGCGCGGACAGGGCTTCCCCAGGCCCAGGCCAGCCCTGGGGATCGCGCCCATTTCCCTGGCTTTTCCAGGAAGCTCCCCGCCTGTGATAGAATCCACCTGCGAAGCGCAGAGCCGTCGTCATCCCAGAGATCCCTGGAGCACGCCATGCACCGTTCGAGCCCATGCACATCCTGATCACCGGCGCCAACGGTCAGCTGGGGCGCGCCCTGGTCCAGGCGCTGGCGCCCAGCCATCAGATCACCGCCTGGACCCGGCCGGAACGGGACATCAGCCAGCCTGACATCGCCCAGCAGGTGGCCGAACTGGCCCCAGATCTGCTCATCAACGCGGCAGCCTGGACTCAGGTGGACCAGGCCGAGTCGGCGCCGGACCAGGCCTACGCGGTGAACGCGCTGGGACCGGGCTACCTGGCGGAGGGCTGCGCCGCCTGCGGTGCGGCCATGGTCCAGATCAGCACCAACGAGGTCTTCCCCGGGGAGCCGGGGCGCTTCTACCGGGAGTACGACCTGCCCCAACCCGGGGGCGTCTATGCCCGGAGCAAGGCCGCGGGGGAACGGGCCGCCCAACAGCGGCTGGATCGCCTCTACATCGTGCGGGTGGCCTGGCTCTTCGGGCCGGGGGGACGCAACTTCCCCCGCAAGATCGTGGCCGCAGCGGACCGTCACGGGGCCCTGCAGGTGGTGGCGGACGAGTTCGGCAACCCCACCTACGCCCCGGACGCAGCCCAGGCCCTGGCCCAGCTCATCGAAACCGAACGCTACGGCATCTACCACCTGGTCAACCAGGGCCGAGCCAGCCGCCTGGAGCTGGCCCAGGCCATCCTGGAGCGGACCGGCCGGGGGCACGTCCCTGTGACGCCCATCGCCTTGGACGAGTGGCCTCGGGCCGCCCAGCCGCCCCGGCACGCGGTGCTGGTCAACCAGGCCGGGGCCGCCCTGGGCATCCGGCTCCGTCCCTGGCAGGAGGCCGT
>CAYQEB010000083.1:13825-17614 GCA_964416395.1 uncultured Caldilineaceae bacterium
AGCCAGAGCCGGGTGGTCATGCGCCACAACATCGCCCTGAACCTGGACCGCTTCAAGGCCGCGCCGGAGGATTTCACCCCCCGGCCCCAGCGGGAGTTCCCGCCCCTGCGGCCTGTGCGCCCCCCCTTCTTCTCGGTGATCGTGCCCAACTACAACGGCCGTCGCTTCCTGCCCGGCCTGCTGCAGGCCCTGGAACGGCAACGCTTCCAGGACTTTGAGGTGATCCTGGCGGATGACGCCAGCAGCGACGACTCGGTGGCCTTCGTGGAGGCCAACCACCCGGGGGTCCGGGTGGTGATGAGCCGGCGCAACCAGGGCTTCGTGGCCACGGCCAACCTGGGCGCGGACCTGGCCCGGGGCCGGGTGCTGGTCCTCCTGAACAACGACACGGAGCCGAAGCCGGACTGGCTGGCCGAACTGGCCCAGGCCATCTGCGCTCACCCGGACGCGGCCATCGTGGCCAGCAAGATCCTCCTCTTCGACCAGCGGCAGCGGCTCCACACCGCCGGGGACGCGCTGGGCCTGGACGGCATCCCCCGCAACCGAGGCGTCTGGGAGGAGGACCAGGGCCAGTACGACCAGGAGGTGGAGGTCTTCTCCGGCTGCGGCGGGGGCATGGCCGTGCGCCGGGAGGTGTGGCAGGCCCTGGGCGGCTTCGACGAGGATTTCTGGATGTACCTGGACGATGTGGACCTGGCCTTCCGGGCCCGGCTCATGGGCTGGCGGGTGGTCTTCGCACCCCGGGCCCGGCTCTACCACCACCTGAGCGGCAGCGGCGGGGACACCCTCTCCAGCTACTACGTGGGGCGCAACACCATCTGGACCCTGGTCAAGAACATGCCCGGCGGCCTGCTGGCCCGCCACCTGCCCCGGATCCTGGCGGCCCAGGGGCGCATCGCCTGGGAAGCCCTGACCCACATCCGCGGGGAGGCGGCCCGGGCCCGGCTGCGGGGTCAGCTGGACGGGATCCTGGGCCTGCCCCGCATGGCCCGCAAACGGCAGCTGATCCAGGCCCGGCGCGTGGTGGACGAGGAGGCCATCGCGCGGGTCCTCGATCCTGTGTGAAGGAGGCCCTAGGCCACAGTTCCCAGGCATCCAAGCACCCGTTTGCCCAATCACCCTATGACCCTCTCAGGAGCACCCCATGCAAGCACCCCCTGAACGACTGGGCGCCTTCTACCTGGGCGCGGAATACGACCTGGAGCGGGGCGAGCGCGTCCCCGCGCCCCTCAACTACGATGCCCGCGACCTGACCACCCACGCGGTGGTGGTGGGCATGACCGGCAGCGGCAAGACCGGCCTCTGCGTGGACCTTTTGGAGGAGGCCGCGCTGGACCAGGTCCCCGCGCTGATCATCGACCCCAAGGGGGACATGACCAACCTGCTCCTCCAGTTCCCAGAGCTGCGCCCGGAAGATTTCCTGCCCTGGGTCAACCCGGACGACGCCCGGCGCAAGGGCATGACCCTGGAGGAGTACGCCCGCAGCGTGGCCGAGATGTGGCGCAAGGGCCTGGCCGACTGGGGGGAAGGGCCGGAGCGCATCCGCCTGCTTCAGGAGTCGGTGGACTACGTGATCTACACCCCAGGCTCCGAGGCCGGGGTGCCGGTGAGCATCCTGGGCAGCCTGGCCGCGCCGGGCCTGGACTTCGAGGAGCACAGCGAGACGGTGCGGGACCGGATCCTGGGCACCACCGCAGCCCTGCTCAGCCTGGTGGGCGTGGACGCGGACCCGGTGCGCAGCCGGGAGGCCATCCTGCTGGCCAACATCTTCGAGCACTTCTGGCGACGCAACGAGGATCTGGACCTGTCCAAGCTGATCCTGGCCATCCAGAACCCGCCGGTGCGCCAGCTGGGGGTCTTCGACGTGGACACCTTCTTCCCCCAGAAGGACCGCTTCGAGCTGGCCATGGCCTTCAACAACCTCATGGCCTCCCCAGCCTTCCAGAGCTGGCTCAACGGCCCGCCCCTGGACATCGACCGCATGCTCTTCACCCAGGAAGGCAAACCCCGGCACAGCATCTTCTACATCGCCCACCTGAGCGAGAGCGAGCGCATGTTCTTTGTCACCCTCCTCCTGGAGGCGGTGGTCACCTGGATGCGCCGCCAGACCGGCACCACCAGCCTGCGGGCCCTCCTCTACTTCGACGAGGTCTTCGGCTTCTTCCCCCCGGTGAAGGAGCCGCCCAGCAAGCGCCCCCTCCTCACCCTGCTGAAACAGGCCCGAGCCTACGGCCTGGGCGCCGTCCTGGTGACCCAGAACCCGGTGGACCTGGACTACAAGGGGCTGACCAACGCCGGCACCTGGTTCATCGGCAAGCTCCAGGCGGAGCGGGACAAGGACCGGGTGATCCAGGGGCTGAAGGGGGCCATCGCGGAGGCCGGCCAGAGCGAGGAGGTGGACTACGACGCGGTGATCAACGCCCTGAGCAGCCGGGTCTTCCTCATGCACAACGTCCACGAGGACGAGCCCGTGGTCTTCCACACCCGCTGGGCCATGAGCTACCTGCGGGGTCCCCTGACCCGGCCCCAGGTGCAGCAGCTGATGGCGTCCCGCAAGCGGGAGCTCCTGCAGGAGGAGGCGGCCCACGAGGCCGTCCGCGGGGCCAGCCCGCCCCCGGCCCAGAGCCCCCGGGCGGCTCCCACGCCAGCCCCCGCCCCTGCCAGCGACGAGGCAGCGCCCCCTCCCCAGGAGGAGAAGACGGCTCCGCCGCCGGGTTTCTCCCCCACGCCCCCGGCCCTGGACCCCAAGGCGCCCCAGGTTTACCTGCCCGTGACCCTGGACGAGCGGGAGGCCATCCGCTGGGTGGCCAAGGAGACTGGCCGGGACATCGACGTGAAAGCGGTCCAGCTCATCTACGAGCCGGGCATCCTGGGCGCGGCCACGGTGCGCTTCTTTGACCGCCGCCGGGGCGTCGACGTCCAGGAAGAGCGTCTGCTCCTGGCCCCAGCCCCTCAGGCCTTCACGGACATCGACTGGGAGGAGGCCCAGCCCCTGGCCCTGGATCTGCGGGAGCTGGAGCGGCGGCCGGCCAAGGTCCCCCCGGAGGAGGGGCCCTTCTTCGCCCCGGCCCCAGAGGAGGCCAACACGGAGCGGGAGCTGCGGGGCCTGGCCCGGGACTTCGCGGACTGGCTCTACTACAACAGCCGCTTGACCATCAAGGCCCACCCGGAGCTGGGCGTCTTCCAGAAGCCTGGGGAGTCGGAGCGGGCCTTCCGCATCCGCCTGCAGGACGCGGCCCGCCAGCGCCGGGACGCGGAGGTGGACAAGCTGCGGGAGAAGTACCGCAAGCGGCTGGACCGGCTGCGGGATCGGCTGCGTCGCTACGAGCGGGAGCTGGCCGAGGACGAGGCGGAGTACGAGGCCCGGAAGCAGCAGGAGGTCATCAGCCTGGGCGAGACGGTGCTGAACCTCTTCCTGGGGCGACGCAGCAGCCGGGTGCTGAGCACCGCAGCCAGCAAGCGGCGCATGTCCAGCAAGGCCAAGCTGGAGATCCAGCAGACCAAGCAGGAGATCGAGGAGCTGAAGGAGGAGATGGCCGAGCTCCAGGAGGAGCTGGAGGCGGCGGCCGCGGAGATCACCCGCAAGTGGGCCGAGCTGCTGGACGAGATCCAGGAGCTGGAGATCAAGCCCCGGCGCGCGGATGTGGACGTGGAGCTGGTGGCCCTGGCCTGGATGCCCTCCTGGCTGGTCACCTACGACGACGGTATCGTCACCCGCAGCGTGGCCGTGGCCGCCTACCCGGTGGCGGGAACGTGAAATGCGTGGAACGTGGGAAATTTGAGAAAGGT
>CAYQEB010000084.1:0-1416 GCA_964416395.1 uncultured Caldilineaceae bacterium
TTGACTGGAGGAAGAACGATGCGACGCACCGTACTCGCGGTTGCCATCCTGTTGACCCTGCTCCTCCTGGCCGCCTGTGGCCGGGACAAGGAGGAGACCCCCACGCCGGAGCCCACCTCCCCGCCGACAGCCACGGCCACATCCACGCCAGCGCCCCCCACAGCCACGCCCCAGGCCGCCTCGCCCCTGCCCACCCCGGCTGGCGAAGGAGCGACCGAGTCGCCCCTGCCCACGCCCGAAAGCCGCACCGCCCAGTTCAGCCCCCTGCCCACGCCGGGCCCCCTGGCCGCCGCCCCCTGCGACCAGCCCCTGAGCGGCGCGGAGGCCCGGGTGGCCCAACAGTTCCCCGAGCTGGGATGCCCCCTGGGCTCGCCCCGCCTGATCCAGATGGCCCGGCAGCCCTTCCAGCGGGGACAGATGATCTGGCGAGGCGACACCCGGGTCATCTACGTCCTCCAGGAGGATGGTTCCTGGCTGGCCTTCGCGGACACTTTTGAGGAGGGCATGCCCGAGATCGACCCCAGCATGGTGCCGCCCCAGGGCCTTTACCAGCCCATCCGGGGCTTCGGCAAGCTGTGGCGGGAGCAGTTGGGCGCCGCGGAGGCCTCCGTGGGCTGGGCCACCGCGCCGGAGCAAGGGGTGAACGGCAGCGTCCAGGAGTGGGAGGGGGGCCTGCTCATCGGCTTCGGCCTCCAGGATCAGCTGGTGCTGCGCAACGACGGCGTCTGGGCCCGGGTGGAGTGACGGCCAGTGACGACCCCGGCGCCAGCCGGGTCACGGAGGCCCGACCACAGCTCCTGGGCCGGAAGCGGGAAGTTGGGAGTCGGTAGGCTGGGATGGTAAAATGGCATGAGAATTTGTGGAAATTCCCATCACCCACCTGCTGGCTTGCCCACTCATGCCCGAGACAAACCCGCTGGAGCAGCTCCTCAACCGCTGGGACCTGAACAACTTCCCCACCCTGCAGCGGATCATCGCGTCCATGGACCCCATCGCCTGGACCCTGCTGATCCTGCTGGGCATCGCGGTGCTGGTGGGCCTCTACTTCACCCTGACCAGCCGCTACACCTTCGAGCCCATCGACGAGGTGGAGACCACGCCGGACGTGCTCCTGGCCCGATTGAAGCAGAACCCCACCCGGCTCAGCCCCCAGGCCATCATCAACCGTCTGGGCGCGGAGGCCACCCTGGAGCTGCTCCAGTACGGGGACCAGATCATCAGCAAGGAGTGGCAGTACCGTTGGAACAGCATCCGGGAGGATCTGATCCGGCTGCTGAGCGAGCAGGAGGCCTTCGGGCCCACCCACGCCCTGGCCCGCTACTACCAGAGCGCGGACACCAGCGAGCCGGACACGGTGCGCATCCGCCGCACCGCGCTGATCCACAAGCTGGGCCAACGCCGTCACCTGGACCCTGC
>CAYQEB010000084.1:1516-17554 GCA_964416395.1 uncultured Caldilineaceae bacterium
TCCGCCGCACCGCGCTGATCCACAAGCTGGGCCAACGCCGTCACCTGGACCCTGCACCGGACGGGACGCCGGCCCAGCTGCGCATCCACTGCCACCCAGCCGAGCCCACCGGTGACCTGGGCTTCCTGGGGGAGACCTTCTGGCTTAATCCGGACATGGAAATGCCCCCGGCCCAGGGCCCTCTGGTGGAGATGGAGGAGATCGACTTCCACACCCTGGAGGACGCCCATGTGGCGCTCCACATCCAGCGCACGCCCACGGTGGGCGGCAGCTTCCGCCTGCACATGAAGAAGCGCTGGAAGATGTGGGTGGTGGCAGAGGAAGAGCTGGAGTGGAGCGCTTGATCCTGGAAGCCTATGTCCACTGAACCCTTCAGCCTACCTGAACTGTTGCTCTTCACCAACACCCTGGCCTCCTCTGTGGTGGTCATCCTGGCCTTCTCCCTGCTGGCCTACACCCTGACCTACAACTTCCGCAACCCGGTGGCCCGGCGCTTCGCCCTGCTCCTGACCTGCGTCATGGTCACCTACGCGGCGGACGTGGCCCTGGCCCGGGTGATCACCCCGGATTCCGCGGCCCGCTGGCTGCGCTTCCAGTGGCTGGGGATCGCCATGCTGCCCTGGGCCTACTACACCTTCTCCAACGCGGTGCTGCGCACCACCAACTACCGCACGGGCCGGCGCAGCACCTTGAGCTTCATCATGCTGCTGGTCTCCCTGGCCAGCGCGGGAATGGCCCTCTTCACCGAGCTGCTGGTGGGACGCGTCTACTACGATCCGCCCATCGCCTACCTGGAGGCCGGCCCCCTCTTCTGGCCTTTCGCCGCCTACTTCACCCTGGCCGTCCTCCTCTCTCTGCACAACATCTGGAAGGCCCGGCAGCGCTGTCTCACCGACCGCAGCCGCAAGCGCATGACCTACCTGCTCCTGGGCTTCGTGGCGCCAGGCATCGGCATCTTCCCCTACCTCATCGCCCTGGGGAAACAGGCTGGCGGCCCCGCCTTCGCGGACCCGGTCTTCCTCCTCTCCATTCTGGGCAACGTGGCGGTGAGCGTGCTCCTGGTGCTCATGAGCTACACCGTGGCCTATTTCGGCGTCTACACCCCGGACCGGGTGGTGCGCTACCGGCAGATCCGCTTCTTCACCCGGGGGCCCCTGGTGGCCATCCTGGTCATCATGGCCATCCAGACCATCCCCACGGTGGAGCGGATCGTAGGCCTGCCCCGGAACGTGGTCCTCTTCAGCGTCATCACCGGGGTGATCGTCCTGAGCCAGCTCATCCTCAGCGTGACCAAGAGCCTGGTGGATCGACTCATCTACCGGGAGGACCGGGAGGAGATCGCCTGGCTGCGGGAGCTGGATCGGCGACTCCTCACCACCAGCGACCTGCGCCAGTTCCTGGAGAACAACCTGGCCGCCCTCTGCGAGCTGCTGCGGGTGCCCTCGGGCTTTGTGGCCGCAGCCGTGGGCCCGGACCTGCTCCTGGAGTCGGTGGTGGGCCCGCCCGGCACCCGGGAGCAGGTGCTGGCCGTGGCGGATTGGTCCGAGGCCCTGAGCCAGGCCCTGCGCCAGCGCCGCCAGAACAGCAACGGGCGCCCGGGGCAGGGTGTCCAGCTGCCCCTCCACCACGCCGGCTTCTGGATCTGGCCCCTGGTCATGTCCTCACCGGACAGCGAGGGCCAGGAGGCCATCCTGGGGATCCTGGGCGTCCAGGCTCGGACCCAGGCCCCCCTCTTCACCCAGGACGAGATGGCCGTCCTGCAGACCATGCTGGAGCGGATCACCCTGGCCCTCATGGATCGGCGGCTGCAGCAACAGGTCTTTGTGGCCCTGCAGCGGCTGATCCCGGGCATCGACCGCATCCAGCAGATGCGGGGCGTGACGCCCTACGCCCTGGAGAACACCGAAGCCCCGCCCGCGGAGCTCCTGGACCCCAGCCCCATCCACAACCCGGAGTTCGAGGCCTGGGTCAAGGACGCGCTGAGCCACTACTGGGGCGGACCCAAGCTCACCCGCAGCCCCCTCCTGCAGCTGCGCATCGTGGGCCGCTCCCTGGACCTGGCCGACGGCAACCCCACCAAGGCCCTGCGTCTGGTCCTGGGCCAGGCCATCGAGCGCCTGCGCCCCGAGGGCAAGCAGGATCTGAGCACCCCGGAGTGGCTGCTCTACAACATCCTGGAGATGCGCTTCATCCAGGGGCACAAGGTGCGGGAGATCGCCCAGCGCCTGGCCATGAGCGAGAGCGACCTCTACCGCAAGCAGCGCGTGGCCATCGGCCAGGTGGCCCGCATCCTGACGGAGATGGAGCAGGGGGATCTGGCCGAGCCAGGCCCGGGCCCCCTCTCTGGATCCCAGAGCAACGGCCAATCTGGAGAGAGCCAGGAGCCACATCCGAGCCAGCCTTGACCTCCCCAAGCGAAGCCGTCGGCCGCGTCTGCCGTGCGCACCTATCGGGCTCCTCTTGCCAGAGAGGTCGTCCCCCATCCCCCAACCCACCCGTGAAGGAAGTTGTCCATGGCCAAAACCCGTTCCCGCCGCAAGCAGCGCTCCCCATCCTTTGACCTGAACCGCCTGCGCCAGGAGCTGAGCGAAAACTTGAGCCGGGAGGCCCTGGGCGGGCTGATCCTGGTTCTGGGCGGCTACCTGACCCTGACCCTCCTGGCCCAGGGGGAGCAGAGCCTGGTCTACCGGCTGACCGGCTGGACCGCCCCCTTCCTGGCTGTGGGCCTCTTGCTGACCGGGCTGGTGGTGATCCTGGGGCAGCGAGCCGGCTACTGGAACCCAGAGGCCCTGGTGGGCGGGGAGCTCCTGCTGGTGGGCGCGGCGGGGCTCACCTTCGCGCTGGGCCACAGCGCGCCGGACTGGGCCTGGCCAGCGGACGGGGGCAACGGCGGCCTGGTGGGCTGGGGCGTGGGCAATCTGCTCCTGGATGGCCTGGGCAAGTGGCCCGGCGTGGCCCTCCTGGCCCTGGTCACCCTGGTGGGCGGCTTCCTGCTCTTCCGCCACACCCCCCTCATCTACACCTACCCCTACCTGGCCCGAACTGTCCCCGGGCTGCGGCGCGGCCTGGTTGGCCTGGCCCGCCTGGGTCAACTGCTCCAGGAGCGCTTCCTGCCCCAGCCCGGCGACCCCCAGCCGGAGCTGGTCCTGGAGGAGGCGCCAGGGACGGCCCCGTCCTCGCCCCCGGCCCGCTCCAGGAAGCGGAGCAGGGCCAGCAAGGAGAGCGCCACGGAGGCCGCGGATCCACCTGCCACGCCGGTCAAGGGGCGAAAGAAGCGGCCGGGCAAGGCCAGGGCCGGCAAGTTCAAGCCCTTGCGCTCCCCGGAGGAGCTGCCGCCCCTGGATCTCCTCAACCCGGACGGGGGCCAGTACGGCAGCGCGGACACGGAGTACATGGCCCAAGTGATCAAGCAGACCCTGGCCGACTTCAACGTGCCGGTGGAGGTGGTCAGCGTGGAGAGCGGCCCCACGGTGACCCAGTTCGGCCTGCAGCCCCTCTACATCGAGCGAGGCGGCCAGCGGCGCAAGGTGCGGGTGAACCGCATCGTGAACCTGGCCGACGACCTGGCCCTGGCCCTGGCCGCGCCGGCCGTGCGCATCGAGGCCCCGGTGCCCGGCCGCCCCTTCGTGGGCGTGGAGGTCCCCAACCGGGACAAGTCCCTGGTCAGCCTGCGGGGCATCCTGGAAGGGCCGGAGCTCCGCAAGCGGGGGGGCGCCCTGCCCCTGGCCCTGGGTCGGGACACGTCCGGCGCGCCGGTGATCACGGACCTGACCCGGGCCCCCCACATGCTCATCGCCGGGGCCACGGGCTCGGGCAAGTCGGTCAGCCTGAACGCCATGATCATCAGCCTGCTCATGCAGCACGGGCCGGAGAGCCTGCGCTTCATCATGGTGGATCCGAAGATGGTGGAGCTGCCCGGCTACAACGGCATCCCGCACCTGCTGGGCAAGGTGATCACCGACGTGGACCAGGTGGTGGGCGCGCTGACCTGGCTCCTGCTCCAGATGGACGACCGCTACCAGCTCTTCCGGGAGCTGAAGGTGCGGGACATCACCAGCTACAACGCCAAGGCTCGGCGGCGCAAGGAGCTGGAGCCTCTGCCCTACATCGTCCTCATCGTGGACGAGCTGGCGGACCTGATGATGACCGCGCCGGAGGAGATCGAGCGACAGCTCTGCCGCCTGGCCCAGATGGCCCGGGCCACGGGCATCCACCTGGTCCTGGCCACCCAGCGGCCCAGCACCGACGTGGTCACCGGCCTGATCAAGGCCAACTTTCCCACTCGCATCGCCTTCGCGGTGACCAGCCAGATCGACAGCCGGGTGATCCTGGACAGCCCCGGGGCGGAGAAGCTCCTGGGCCAGGGGGACATGCTCTTCATGCGGCCGGACGCGGCCAAGCTGCACCGGGTCCAAGGATGCTTCGTCTCCGACGAGGAGATCCGCCGGGTGGTCCAGTTCTGGAAGGAGCGAGCCCAGGAGGAGAACCCCACCGCCCCCAAGCTGACCGTGGCCCCCTGGATCGGCCTGCTGGACCGGATGGACGACGAGGACGAGCTCCTGGAGGAGGCCATCGACGTGATCCGGGGGCTGAAAACGTGCAGCACCAGCCTGGTCCAGCGCAAGCTGCGCATCGGCTATCCCAAGGCGGCCCGCATCATGGAACAGCTGGAGGCCAAGGGCATCGTGGGCCCGGATCTGGGCGGTGGCCAGGGGCGGCCGGTGCTGCTGGGCAACGAGGAATCCCAGGAGGACCAGGAGGACGACCTCTTCGACTGATCCACCACGCCTCAGGCCATCACCTCGCTCTCCCCAGACAGGCGCTCCCTACCATCCACAGGGAGCGCTTTTTCGCGTCCCCAGAAGCGCCGCACGCAGAACGGCGCCCCAGCGAACGGTTCGGCGCCCATGGCAAGGCTACACCGAAAGGCCTGTTGACATCCGTGGAGAGCCGGGGCCCAGGTGTCCTATGGGGTGGCCGCCCCTCGGCTGATAGAATCGAGATAGCACCAGAAAACTGTGCTATTGGGGGCGTTTCCCCTTTCCATCACAGACGGAGCGCATCATGATTCGCTGGTACAACAACCTCCTCATCGGACGCAAGTTCATCGTCGCCGCCTTCTGCATGATCTGTCTGACCGTGATGATCAGCATCATCGCCCTCCTGGCCCAGGACGCGATCCACGCCCAGGTCAACACGCTGCTGGACGAGGAGGTGCACGTGGCCGAGCTCAGCCTGCGCAACCAGAATGCAGCCAGCATGGTTCGCACCCTGGTGCAGGAGATGGCCGTCATCTCGGATCCGGAGGTGCGAGCCACCATGGAAGTCCAGGTGGAGGAACAGGCCGACTTCATCCGGCGGAATCTGGCCGAGATGCGCCGGGTGGAGACCTCGGCAACAGGCCAGGAGCTCCTGGGCGCTGCGGAACGGAGCCTGGCCGACTTCCAGGGGACCTTCCTGGCCGGGGACACGGAGGGATACCAGGCCGCTTTGGAGGAGCTGGAGCGGCAGCTGGAGCAGCTGTACAGCCACGCGGTGGCCAGCCGACAGGCCACCCGCCAGGCCATGGATGCCAGCATCGCCTCCACGGCGCGCACCATCATGGCCGTGGGCGGCCTGAGCGCGGTGATCGGGATGTTCCTGGCCTTCATCCTCAGCCGCATGATGACCGCGGCCATCGGCCAGGTGGTGGCCGCCTCCACGGAGCTTTCCGAGAAGAGCCTGCCCCGGCTGGTGCAGAGCCTCCAGGCTCTCTCCCTGGGGGATCTCTCCCCGTCCTTCCACGTGGAGACCAAACGCGTGGATGTGGACACCAAAGACGAGATGGGCACCATGGCCCGGGCCTTCAACCAGATCAACGAGGCCCTGGAGGCGGTGGGCGCGGCCTTCGACCAGATGGTCTGCTATCAGCAGCGCATAGCCAACGCCCTCACCGCCATCGCGGACGGCGACCTGATGGTGGAGATCATCCCCCTCTCCGCCAAGGACGTCCTGGGAATGACCGGCCGCAAGATGGTCACCAACCTGCGCAGCCTGACGGCCCACATCCACTACAGCGCGGAGGAGCTGGACGCGGCCAGCCAGAAGCTGGACACGGCTGTGGCCGAGTCGGGCGAATCCATGGACAAACTGGTGCGACGGGCGAACCGTCTGGCCGAGAAGCTGGAGGGCGAATCCACGGCCGCGGAGCCGTTCCCGGCAGAGGAGAGCCAGGCGGCAGCCGCGGAGCTCACCCAGGCCGCCCAGCAGGCGCGCCAGCAGATGGAGGCCATCGCGGTGGCTGTGGAACGCCTGGCCCGCACGGCCCACGAGCTGCGGCTGGCGGTGGACTTCTTCAAGCTGGACGGCAGCCATCACGCCGCCCAGGCCAGCAACGGAACGGCCAAAAGGAACGGACGCGATCGCTGCCACGACTTCCGTCTGGAATCAGGCACAGAGCCAGACAGAGAGCTAGACTCAGAGTCAGACACGGGGTTGAACAGCGAGTCGCACCCCGAACCTGTAGAAACCGATCCCCTTTGACATTTTCTCGACCAAACAGTATAGTTTAATTGACAGCCACAAGTCGGGCGGGTAGCTCAGCTGGTTAGAGCGCTTCCCTTACAAGGAAGAGGTCAGGGGTTCGAGTCCCTTTCCGCCCATCATCCCGGATCACGACCAAGCTCCTCGGTATCATCCACACCGAGGAGCTTTTGCATTGGCTCGGACGGAGCCCCTACCCCGAGAACGCCATGCCCGTCCAAGCCATACGCAGAAAATTCACGGCGCAATCCCCTCTCAGCCCCCCAAGCAGGGTCCGCCATCCGCCCAAGAGCGCTTCCAGGCTGGAACTCTGGCCGCGGAACGTGATACAATCGGGCACACGTTCCGAAGAGAGGAAAGGCCCATGAACGAAATCGAACAGGAGAGAACAGCCCGAGAGCTCCGCAAGCTGCCTGGGGTGGACAGCCTGCTCCGCCTGCCGGAGGTGGCCCCCCTGGTGGACCGCTACGGCCCGGATCTGGTGCTCCAGGCAGTGCGCGAGCTGTTGGACGAGGCCCGACAGTCCATCCAGGCCGGGGAGAGCGCCCCGGACGCCGCCCGCTGGCCCACCTTGATCCGGGAGCGAACCGAGGCGGCAGCCGCTCCCACCTTGGTGCAGATCATCAACGCCACCGGGGTGATCATCCACACCAACCTGGGCCGAGCCCCCCTCAGCCCCGCCGCCCGGGAGGCCATCTTCCGCCTGACTCAGGGCTACACGAACCTGGAATACGACCTGGACGCAGGACGTCGCGGCAACCGCTACAGCCACGCCCGAGCCCTGCTCCAGGAGCTCACCGGCGCGGAGGATGCCCTGGTGGTCAACAACAACGCCAGCGCGGTGATGCTGGTCCTGGCCGCCTTCTGCCGAGGACGGGAGGTGATCATCAGCCGGGGGCAGCTGGTGGAGATCGGCGGCGGCTTCCGGATCCCCGATGTGTTGCGCCAGAGCGGCGCCCGCCTGGTGGAGGTGGGCACCACCAACCGCACCCACCGCTACGATTTCGAGCGAGCTCTGGGGCCCCAAACCGCCGCGATCATGCGGGTGCACGCCAGCAACTTCCGCCAGCTGGGCTTCGTGACCATGCCCAGCCTGCAGGAGCTGGTGGAGGTGGCCCGGGAGCATGTCCTGGAGGACGGCAGCCACCCCTTGGTCATCGACGACCTGGGCAGCGGCACCCTGCTGGAGACCCAGCCGTTCGGCCTGGCTCCGGAGCCCACGGTCCAGGAGAGCATCGCCGCCGGCGCGGACCTGGTCACCTTCAGCGGGGACAAGCTCCTGGGCGGCCCCCAGGCGGGCATCATCGTGGGGCGGGCCGGCGCCGTGGCCGCCCTGCGCCGCCACCCCCTGCTCCGGGCCCTGCGGGTGGACAAGATGACCCTGGCTGGCCTGGACGCCACCCTGCGCAGCTATCGCCGGGGCAAAGCCCTGGAGGAGATCCCGGTCTGGCGCATGATCCGCACCCCCCAGGAGGCGCTGCGAGCCCGGGCCGAGGAGTGGCGGGAACGGCTGGCCCAGGACGGCATCCCCGCCCAGGTCCAGCCCGGGGAGAGCACCGTGGGAGGCGGCAGCCTGCCCGGGGAAACCCTGCCCACCTGGGTCCTGGCCCTGGCCGGGGAGCGACCGGACGCCCTGGCCGCCAAGCTGCGGAAAGAGCGCCCGCCGGTCATCGCCCGCATCCAACAGGAGCGCCTCCTCCTGGATCCCCGCACGGTCCTGCCCGAGGAGGACGAGGCCCTGCTGGCCGCCATTCGCCACGCCTTCGCCCCGCAGCCATGAACGCCCCCGTCCCATCCCTGGCCTTCCTGAAGCTAGGCGGCTCCCTGATCACGGACAAGCGCCGGCCCGAGACCCCCCGCCTGGACGTGCTGGAGCGGCTGGCCCAGGAGATCCGCCAGGCCCTGGAGATGGTCCAGAGCCAGCCGGGGCTGCGCCTGGTCATCGGCCACGGCTCGGGCAGCTTTGGCCACGTGATGGGCCAGCGTTACGGCACCCGCCAGGGGGTGCGCACGCCGGAGGAGTGGTACGGGTTCGCCGCCACCGGGGACGCCGCGGCTCGGCTCAACCGGCTGGTCACCCAGGCCCTGCTGGCCGCTGGGCTGCCAGCCTGGAGCATCCAGCCCAGCGTGGCCCTGCGCTGCCAGGACGGTCGCATCCAGGCCGGGCCGGAGGAGACGGTGGCCCTGGCCCTGGAGCGAGGGCTGATCCCGGTGGTCTACGGGGACGTGGCCCTGGACAGCGTGCGGGGTGGCACCATCGTCAGCACGGAGGAGCTCTTCCAGTGGCTGGCCCGGCGCCTGCGGCCGGGGCTCATGGTCCTGGCTGGGGAGGTGGACGGCGTCTTCACCGGGGATCCCCAGCGGGATCCCCAGGCTCGACGCATCCCAGTCATCACGCCCGGGGATCTACCGGCGATCCAGGCGGGCCTGGGTGGGAGCATCGGCGCGGACGTGACCGGGGGCATGGCGGCCAAAGTGGCCCAGGCCCTGGAGATGGTCCAGAGCCAGCCGGGGCTGCGCATCCTCATCTGCTCCGGGCTGGAGCCGGGGACCCTGCGCCGAGCCCTGAGCCATCCCAGCCCGGGGGTGGGGACGGAAATTCGAGGAGAGCAGGGTTGAACGAGACGTCGGTGGACGGACTCCTGGGCGGAAGAAGAGCGGAAGTTCGCCAGGACATCCCGCCAGCCCTTCAGCCGCTTGCTTCCCTGCTCTCGTCGGCCAGCGGCTCCCGCCAGCGCATGGCCAGGAGGATCTGCAGCCAGTTGGCCAGGTAGTGGGCGATGATGGGGGTGAGCAGGCTGCCCTGCCAGAGGAAAAGGAGCCCGAAGAGGATGCCGGCCAGGCTGGCCCCGGCCATGCCCCAGAGGCCCTGGGGGCTGTGGAGGAGGCCAAAGAGGAGGCCCAGGCCGACGACCAGGCCGCTCACCGGCAGGATGGGCGCCAGGCCGCCCAGGAGCAGGCTGCGAAAGAGGAGCTCCTCCAGGATCACCACCGGGACCAGGGCCAGGGTCACCAGAAGCGCCTCGGTCAGGTTCCCCGGGACCACGTACTCGATGATGACGGTGGAGTAGAAGCGCTGGCCGGTGAAGCGGATGACCCAGCGGGTGGTCAGGAAGAAGAAGAGCCCCAGAGCCAGGCCGATGCCCGTTCCCAGGGTGACCTGGGTCACCGGATGGGGGGCCACCCAGCCCAGCTGTTCCGGGGGCAGGCCACTGAGCCGCCCCAGGATCAGGCAGACCAGGATGAAGAGCAGACGCATGACGTTCTCCTCGGGCAGGAGGAGCAGGTTGCGGTCCGGCCGCCAGACCCGGAGCAGCCGCGCGGTGGCGAAGGTGCCGTAGCCGATGAACGCGGTCAACGTGAGGGTGGCCGCCACGAAAAGCCAGTAGTTGAGTCCCATGCGTTGATCTCCCATCCTGGAGTTGGATCCCCGCCTGAGTGTACCGGCCAACGGTGCTCCTGTCCATTCTTTCTCCTTGCCTTTCTTTGCCTTTCCAGAAACTTCTGCTATACTCCCCAGCGCATGAAGGAGAATGCAAGCTCCTTCCGCAGCGGAGACAATGGCGTCTCCGCTTTTTTGTTGCCAATTTTCCTGCAAGTTTTTCTGGAAACAGAGCTGGCAGAGGACGGCATGGACCGAAACGCCCAGTTTTTTCCATGCCTCTCTTTCGAGGGTATAATTTGGCGGAAGCCAAGAGCCGGAAGTCGGACCGGACTTCTCGGGGCTCTTCACCTTTCGGCCTCTGCCCAACTCAGTCACCTGTCAACCGCCCACCCACAGAAAACCGTCACAAAGGAGTGCAAGATGACCTCACCTATGGGCTTCCTCTTCACAGAAGAGCACGAGATGGTGCGCAAGATGGTGCGGGAGTTCGCCGCCAAGGAGATCGCGCCCAAGATCAAGGAGCTGGACCGCAAGCAGCAGCACGACCCGGAGATCATCGCCAAGATGGCGGAGCAGGGCCTGCTGGGCATCTGCATCCCCGTGCGCTACGGCGGCCAGGGCATGGACTACATCAGCCTGGGCATCGTGAGCGAGGAGCTGGAGTACGTGGACACCTCCGCCCGAGTGGTCATGAGCGTCCACGTGGGGCTGAACAGCCTGGGCGTCTTCCAGTGGGGCACGGAAGAGCAGAAACAGCGCTTCCTGGCGCCCCAGGCCCGAGGCGAGAAGATCGCCTGCTTCGGCCTGACCGAGCCGGACGCGGGCACGGACGTCCAGGCCATGCGGGCCACCGCCCGGCTGGAGGGGGACCACTACGTGCTCAACGGCGAGAAGGTCTGGATCAGCCTGGCCGACGTGGCGGACCACTTCCTGGTCTTCGCCAAGACCGATCCCCAGGCGGATCCCCCCTACCGGGGCATCAGCGCCTTCATGGTGACCCGAGACATGCCCGGGGTGACCACGGGCAGCTACCACGGCAAGCTGGGGGTCCGGGCCGGGAACACAGGTTGGGTCAAGATGGACAACGTGCCTGTGCCGGTGGAGAACCGCATCGGCCAGGAGGGGGAGGGCTTCAAGATCGCTCTGAGCTGCCTGGACAACGGCCGCTACACCGTGGCCGCCGGCGCCCTGGGGCTGATCCGAGCCTCCCTGGACGCCAGCGTGCGCTACGCCCAGCAGCGCAAGACCTTCGGCGTGCCCATCGCCCAGCACCAGCTGGTCAAACGCATGATCAGCCTCATGGTCCAGCGCCGGGACGCGGGGGAGCTCCTGGTCTACAAGGCGGGCTGGATGAAGAACCAGGGGCTGCGCAACAGCCGAGAGACCACCCTGGCCAAGTGGTTCTGCACGGACGCCAGCTTCGACAGCGCCGCGGACGCGGTGCAGATCCACGGGGCCTACGGCTACAGCGACGAGTACGACGTGGAGCGCTACCTGCGCAACAGCAAGGGCGCAGTGATCTACGAGGGCACCCGGGAGCTTCAGCAGCTCCTCCAAGCGGACTACGAGTTCGGCTATCGCCGCTACCGGCCCCTGCGCTGCGAGCTGCCCGCCTACGATCCCGAGGAGTGGACCCGGGAGGCCTGAGCCCGGACCGTCTCCTGGGCCAGCAACCGCCTGGCAACAGGGAATCAACCCCAGGAGAATGGGCCGGAGTATACTCGGAGGTGAGGGACGGCCGCGGCCCGGCTCGGACGAGCTTCGGTCGTCCCCCAGCCATGACGGAGAGACACCGTTTCGAGCGGAGAGTCGACGCTTTTCTGCAGCCGGATTTTCAGCAACCCGCACCGTTTGAGGAGAACGCATCGTGAAAGTAGCTGTGTTGATCAAACAAACACCAGACACCGCGGAGCTCCCCAAGGTCTCGCCGGAGGAGGTCCGCAGCGGTGACGTGAAGGCCACCATGGTCATCAACCCCTGGGACGAGTACGCGGCGGAGGAGGCCATCCAGCTGGGGGACCGCTTCGGCGCCAGCTCCGTGGCCATCTCCCTGGGCAAGGAAGGGGAGACGGACGCCCTGAAGCACGCCCTGGCCATGGGGGTGAACAGCGCCCTGCTGGTGGACGTGGAGGCGGCCCGGGAAGGGGACGTGTGGGCCGTGGCCACAGCCCTGGCTGCTGCCGTCCAGCACGAAGGGGATGTGGAGCTGGTCCTGACGGGCAAGATGAGCGTGGACGGCAACAGCGGCGCGGTCTACACCGGCGTGGCCTGCAAGCTGGGCTGGAACCTGCTGGTCAACGTCACCAAGATCGTGGACATCGCGGATGGGGTGGTCACCGCGGAGCGCAGCTTCGAAGGAGGACAGGAGACGGTCACCGCACCCCTGCCCCTGGTGATCAGTGTGGCCAAGGAGATCAACGATCCCCGCTACCCCAGCTTCATGGGCATCCGCAAGGCCAGCCGGGCCAAGATCCCGGTGCTCACTGCCCAGGAGCTGGGCCTGGAGTCCATCCCCCAGACTGTGCGCTGGGAGAACCTGCGCAAGCCCGAGGCCCGACACGCGGAGGTGCAGATCATCGAAGGCGAGACGGTGGAAGAGCAGGCCGCCAAGCTGGCGGACGCCCTGCTGGCCGAGAAGGTCATCTAGCCATCCCGGGCCTGCGCCTGCAGGCCGCTTCACCCATCCGGATGCGTCCCACGTTGGGGGGATAGCCCAAAACGGCGCCGGTTTTCCCAACCCCAGACGAGGGGCGCACCCACCCATCAGGAGAGAAAGCAATGTCTGTACTTGTGTGGATCGAACAGATCGATGGCCAGCCTGTCCACAGCTCCTGGGAGGTGCTGGGCAAGGGGCGGGATCTGGCCGACAGCCTGGGCAGCCCCCTGGTGGCCCTGGTGGTGGGCAACGGGGTGGACGCCATCGCCGAGGAGGCCCGAAGCTACGGCGCGGACACGGTCCTCTTGGCTGCGGACCCGGCCCTGGAGCGCTTCCGGCTTCAGCCCTACGCCGCGGCCCTGCAGGAGGCCATCCACAGCACGGAGGCCACGGTGATCCTGGCCAGCGCCACCACCAACGGCCGCACCCTGACCGGCCTGGTGGCCTGCCAGAACCAGGCCGGCCTGGCCCCGGACGCGGTGGACCTGCGCATCGAGGAGGGCAAGCTGGTGGCGGTGCGCTCCGTCTATTCCGGGAACATCCTGGCCGACATCTACTACGAGACCGACCAGCAGTTCGCCAGCGTGCGGCCCCGCTCCTTCCCCGCCCCAGAGGCTGGGGAAGCCAGGGGAGAGATCCGGCCCCTCCCTGTCCCGGTGGACGAAAGCCAGGTCGCAGAGCAGATCCTGGAGGTCAAGCCGGCGGACACCAGTGAGATCAGCCTGACCGACGCCCGGATCATCGTCTCGGGCGGCCGGGGCGTGGCCAAGGATCCGGAGCTGGGCTTCAAGTTGGTGGCGGAGTTGGCGGACGTGCTGGGGGCCGCGGTGGGCGCCAGCCGGGCCGCCGTGGACGCGGGCTACATCCCCTACAAGCACCAGGTGGGGCAGACGGGCAAGACGGTGAAGCCGGACCTCTACATCGCGGCCGGCATCAGCGGCGCCATCCAGCACCTGGCTGGTATGGGCCAGAGCAAGGTGATCGTGGCCATCAACAAGGACCCGGACGCCCCCATCTTCGAGCGGGCCAACTACGGCATCGTGGGGGACCTCTTCCAGGTGCTGCCGGCCCTGACCAAGGAGTTCAAGAAGAGGCTGGGCAAGGAGGAGAAAGAGTAGGCCCTCCGCGGGCTCAGAGTCTCTGCCAGACCGAGAAACTGTTCAGACCCGAAAAACTGTTCAGACCCCAGGGCGGCGCGGACAAGCGTCGCCCTGGGCGCGTCCGAGTGGTTGCCTTCACCCCGGGGATCGCGATACAATCCCCCTCACTGGACTGCCCCCCGGTCCTCGCCCTTCATCCAGCGCCTTTCCAGACCTCGTCCCCCAGCCAACCAGAACGGAGCAGCGTGCCCATGCGCCCCACCCTTCGCTTTCTCGACGACGACCTGGTGCAGCGGATCATCCAGGAGGCCCTGCGGGTGCTCCACGAACACGGGGTGATTGTCTACCACCCCCAGCTCCTCCAGCGCATGGCCGACGCTGGCCTGCCTGTGGACTGGGAGCGCCAGACCCTCCTCATCCCCGAGGAGCAGGCCCGGGCGGCCCTGGCCTCCGCGCCCGCCTCCATCCAGCTCTTTGACCGCTTCGGCCAGCTCCACGCGGACCTGGGGGGCGAGCGGGTGCATTTCACCCCGGCCTCCTCCGCCCTCTTCATCCTGGACCACCGCACAGGCCAGCGGCGCAAGGCCAGCACCCAGGATCTGGCCGAGTACGCCCGGGTGGTGAACGGCCTGAAGCACATCGCCTACCCCTCCACGGCCTTCAGCACGAACGACGTGCCCCAGGGCATCGCGGACGCCTGGCGCCTCTACGTGCTCCTGGCCCACACCCCCAAGCCCCTGGTCTCCGGCGCCTTCACGCCCACGGGCATCCCCCGCATGGGCGAGCTCATGCAGCTCTTCCGCCGGGACCGAGCCGAGCTGCGGGAAAAGCCCATGGCCCTCTTCACCGTCTGCCCCACCAGCCCCCTGCGCTGGAACGAGGACAGCAGCCAGAACCTGTTGGACTGCGTGGCGTGGGGCATCCCGGTGGAGTTCGTGCCCGTGGCCCTCATGGGGCTCATCAGCCCGGCCACACCGGTGGGCACGGTGGCCCTGCACACGGCGGAGGTGATCAGCGGCGTGGTCATGGCCCAGATCCTGCGCCCGGGGCATCCGGTCCTCTTCGGCGGGGCGCCGGCCGCCTTCCACATGCAGCTGACCACCAGCCCCATGACCGCGGTGGAGGCCCTGCGGGTCTTCGCGGCCTACGTCCAGGTGGGCCGGGCCCTGGGACTGCCCACCCAGGCCTACCTGGGCCAGAGCGACGCCAAGGAGCTGAACATGCAGGCCGGCGCCGAGACCTACGGGGGCATGGTCCTGGCGGCCCTGGCCGGGGTGAACAGCGTCTCCGGGCCGGGCATGTTGAATTTCGTCAACCTCTTCAGCCTGCAGAAGCTGCTCTTCGACGATGAGCTGGCCGCCCAGGCCCTCTTCCTGGTCCGGGAGATGGGGGTGAAGGAGGATCTGCCCCTGGATCCCTTCGTGGAGACGGTGCGCCGGGAAGGGCACGTGCTCACCTGGGAGCACACCCTGAGCCACTGGCCCCAGGAGCTCTACCTGCCCGGCCCGGCCTACGACCGCACAGGGGAGGACCAGTTCAGCGCCCTGCCCGAGGAGCAGCGCAGCGAGGCCGGCCGCCTGCGCCACCTGGTGGAGGAGGCCATCGCTGGCTACCAGGGCCCGCCGGTGGAGGAGGCGGTCCACCGGGAGATGCGGCGCATCCTGCAGGCGGCTGCCGGGCCGGGCGTCTCCCTGCCCGAGCTGCAGATCCCCGTGGCCGAGGCGGCCGCCCCCCGATCGCGCCGGCGTCGGCGGTCCCGTCCTCGCCGGGGATGAGGGGCCAACCACAAATCCCCACATCAATTTTCCCCACCCAATCTAACGCTTTGGTCAGGCCGGGCGCACCTTACTGATCCTGTTTGACAAATCAGGCCGGGACGGTATACTTTGAGAGAACTCAGAGCGCAATCCAGATCTCCGGGAACGTGGGCCTGGCATCCCCCTCCCCACCCGGTGACAGCCGTCACCGGCGGTCCACCGCCCCGCTCGTTCCCTCCAGGCGAAGCCACAACCCGCCCTGCCGCATCAGGGGCCTTAAGGCGCCTCCAGGGGCGTCGTTCGCCTGGTTCCACCCCAGCCATCGCATACCAACTCAACACTCCATACCAACTTTCATTCGGCTTCTCTCAAAAAGGAGGAAAGGCCTATGAAGCACATGAAGTGGATCACGCTATCGGTCCTTGTGATCCTGGCCCTGGTGCTGGCGGCCTGTGGCTCCGGTGGACAGCCAGCAGAGACACCGGGAGCGGCAGAGGCGCCAGCCAAGGAGCCCGTGGAGGAACTGACCTGCACCGACGACATCGGCTGTGTGGAGATCGGGCCGGACGAGCCCATCCACATCGCCTACATGTTGACGACCTCAGGCGCCACGGCCTT
>CAYQEB010000085.1:0-1800 GCA_964416395.1 uncultured Caldilineaceae bacterium
GGGGGCTGCCGTTCCCATCTCCGGGTTTTTCGTGTCCCGGTTTTTCGGGTAGACTTGACCAGGGGAGCCTGCTCTCGGTTCCCCGTTCCGCCTGTCCGCTTGACGGCCAGCCCATCCAGGAAGGAGCGACCCATGGCCCATCGAACCCTGATCTTCGCCCACCGGGGCGCCCGCGCTGTGGCCCCGGAGAACACCCTGCCCGCCTTCCAGAAGGCCCTGGAAATGGGCGTGGACGGCATCGAGCTGGACGTGCAGGCCACCAAGGACGATCGCCTGGCGGTGATCCACGACTTCGACCTGAGCCGCACCACCAACGGCCAGGGCCGGGTCCGGGACTTCACCGCGGCGGAGCTGGCCCAGCTGGACGCGGGCAGCCACTTCAGCCCGGCGTTCGCAGGCGTGGGCGTGCCCACCCTGGACCAGGTCTTCGAATTGGTCCAGAAAGTGGCCGGAGACGCCTGCACGGTGAACGTGGAGATCAAGAGCATGGACCCCACCGGCGGGCCGGAGGTGGATCTGGTGGCCGCCCTGATCCAAGAGCGGGGCCTGTACGACCAGGTGATCGTCTCCAGCTTCAACCCCATCTCCCTGCTCAAGATGCGCTGGGTGGATCCCCACGTGACCCTGGGGCTGCTCTACGCGGCGGACCTGCCCGTCTACCTGCGCCGGGCCTGGCTGGGGCCCCTCATCGCCCCGGAGGCCCTGCACCCCCACCACGCGCTCATTGACGAGGCCTACATGCGCTGGGCCCGGAGCCGGGGCCACTACGTGAACACCTGGACGGTCAACGAGCTGGAGGAGGCCCGGCGGCTGGCCCGCCTGGGCGTGGATGTCATCATGTCCGATGTGCCGGACCAGATCATGGCCGGGCTGCGAGGTTCGGAGGCGGCCAACTCGCTGTAGCGTGGAGCGGTCGAGGGTGGGGCAAGGCATGACGGAGAGAAGCCAGACCAGCACAGCCAGCGCCGCGGGCAAGGTGATCCTCTGCGGGGAGCACGCGGTGGTCTACGGACGCCCGGCCATCGCCGCGCCGGTGCAGCAGGTGCGGGCCACGGCCAGGGTGACGGCAGGGGAGCCCGGGAGCGGCTGCGTCCTCCATGCCCTGGACCTGGACCGGGTGATCCGCCTGGCCCAGGCCCCGGAGGACGACCCCCTGGCCCTGATCCTGCGGCTGACCCTGGCCGAGCTGAGCCTTCCTCAGGAGCCGGACTGGGAGATCACCCTCCACAGCCAGATCCCCATGGCCAGCGGCCTGGGCAGCGGCGCCGCGGTGAGCACCGCACTGGTGCGGGCCCTCTTCCACCACGCCGGCCGTCGACCGGACCCGGCCACGGTCAGCCGCCTGGTCTTCCGCACGGAGGAGCTGCACCACGGCACCCCCAGCGGCATCGACAACACGGTCATCGCCTACGAGCAACCGGTCTGGTTCGTGCGCGGCCAGCCTCCGCTGATCTTCGCCCCAGCCCAGCCCTTCACCCTGGCCATCGCGGACAGCGGCATCCCCAGCCCCACTCGCGAGACGGTGGGGCGCGTGCGTCGGGCCTGGCAGGCGGAACCGGCCCGCTACGAGGCTCTCTTCGATGGGATCGGCGAGGTGGTGGTGGCCGCTCGGCAGGCCCTGGAGCAGGGGGAGATCGCCGAGTTGGGGCGGCTCTTTCGGCGCAACCAGGCCCTGCTTCGGGAGCTGGGGGTCAGCTCGGAGCCCTTGGAGCGGCTGGTGGCCGCCGGGGAGGCGGCCGGCGCCCTGGGGGCCAAGCTCAGCGGAGGCGGCTGGGGCGGCAACATCATCGCCCTGGTGGA
>CAYQEB010000085.1:1900-9150 GCA_964416395.1 uncultured Caldilineaceae bacterium
CGGTGACCGTCTGGCCGCCCAGGTCGTACTGGCCCGGGGGCAGGCCCGCGGCCCGCATGGCGTCGGTGATGAGGATGGTCCCCTCCACCCCCTTGCAGCGGGCCAGGATGTCCATCACCGCGGGGTGGACGTGGATGTTGTCCGCGATGAGCTGAGCCCGGATGGCGTCCTGGCTGAGGACCGCGCCCACCACGCCGGGCCGCCGGTGGTGTAGCCCGGTCATGGCGTTGAAGGTGTGGGTGGCCTGGCTCACACCCTGGCGGATGGCGGCCACAGCCTGGTCGTAGCTGGCCGCGGTGTGCCCCAGGACCAGGACCACCCCTCGCTCCCGGGCTGCAGCCATGAGGGCCTCCGCGCCAGGCTGCTCCGGGGCCAGGGTGATGAGGCGCACCGGGCCCGCCTCCACCAGCTCCAGGAACTCGGCCACGTTCGGCTCCCGGATGAACTGGGCCGGCTGGGCTCCAGGGTACTGGGGGCTGATGTAGGGGCCCTCCAGGTGCACGCCCAGGATCCGGGCCCCCGGCCACTCCTCTTCCGGGACGCTCTCCAGGACCTGGGCCACGTTCTCCACCGCCTGGCGGATGGCTTCCTGGGGGGCCGTGATGGTGGTGGGGCAGAAGGCGGTGACGCCGTGCCGGGCGAAGAAGCGGGCCATGCCCAGGAGGGCCTCGGGGGTGGCGTCCATGGTGTCGAAGCCGTCTCCGCCGTGGACGTGCACGTCCACGAAGCCGGGGAGCACCGTGCAGCCCGTCGCGTCCAGCACCGGGCCAGGCCCCTGGGCCCTGGGCTCCGGGCGCAGGGCGTGGATGCGCCCATCCTGAAGGGCGATGCTGCCCTCCTGGAAGCGGGCCGGCTCGTCCGGGGAGGGCCAGCGAGCCTGGTGGATGGCGGCGAGGCGGGGCGAGTGGCCCATGGGATTCTCCTTTGCGGGCGCGTTGGTGGGTTCAGTCCAGGGCCCTGGGCAGCCAGAGGGTGAAGGTGCTGCCCTGGCCTTCGCGGCTGTCGATGGTGAGGCTGCCGCCGTGGAGCCGGGCCACGTGATGGACCAGGGCCAGGCTCAGCCCTGCGCCCGGGGTGGTGCGTTCGTTGCGGTTGATCTGCTCGAAGGGCTGGCGCATGTGGGCCAGCTGCTCCTCGGGGATGCCCACGCCCCAGTCCTGGACCTGGAGGCCCACGTAGTTTTCCTGGATGACCACGGCCAGGGCCACCTTCTGGGAGTCGGGTCGGCTGTACTGGATGGCGTTGATGACCAGACGGCGCAGGGCGTCGTGGAGATAGATGCGGTAGCCCTCCACCAGGGCATCCGGGTTGTCCGGGGCCACCTGGATGGTCAGGCCGGCCTCCTGGGCCTGGGGTTCCAGCTCCCCGGCCACGGTCTTCAGCAGGAAGTGGGCCTCCAGGGGCTCCACCGGCTCGGGCAGGCGTTCCCGGCCCTGGAGATCCGCCAGCATGAGGAAGTTCTCGATGAGGGACTGGAGGCGTTGTCCCCCTTCCAGGATGGCCTCGATGGAGGCCTGGAGGGTGGAGACGTCCACCTGGCTGCCGGCCACCTCGGCCAGGAACTCCGCGTAGCCCAGGACGAAGGTCAGGGGAGTGCGGAACTCGTGCTGGAGGGTGTTGACGATCTGGGCCCGCAGGTTGGCCATCTGGCGCTGGGCCTCCGCGCTGACATCCCGGGCGCGGCGCAGGGCGTTCTCGATGGCCAGGATCAGATCCCCTGGCTCCACTGGCTTGACCAGGTAGTCCTCGATGCCGATGGTCTTGGCCTCTCGCTTGTCCTCCAGGGAGGAGCGGGCGGTGAGGAAGATGAAGGGGACCGTGCGCAGGCGCTCGTCGTTGCGGGCATGGCGCAGGAGGGTGTAGCCGTCCATCTCCGGCATCATGATGTCGCAGAGCACCACGTCGGGCCGGGTCTCCTGGAGCATCTTCAGGGCCACCTTGCCGTTGGCCGCGGAGAGCACCCGGTAGCCGTGGAGCTCCAGGATGTCGCAGATGGCCATGTTCATGGCGGGGTTGTCCTCGACCACGAGGACCAGGGGGGCAGGCTGTTCTCGGTCCATGGGTGCGGCTTTCTGGTGACGGTTCAAACGACGCTCACAGGGTGCTCAGATGGCGTTGCAGTCAACCGGCGCTAGGCGCTGGTTTCCGGTTTCAGGTAGAAGACGCCCAAGGGGGGCAGGTTCAAGGGTGCGGAGTAGGGGCAGCTCTGCCAGGGGATCTCCTGGGCCGGGATGGCCCCTGGGTTGCCCACCCCGGAGCCGCCGTACTCGCGCCGGTCGCTGTTGAAGATCTCCCGGTAGACCCCGGGCTTGGGCAGCCCCACCCGGTAGCCCAGCCGGGGCACAGGCGTGAAGTTGCAGACCACCACCACCGTCTCCTCCGGGTCCGCGGCCCGGCGCAGGAAGCTGAGCACCGAGTTGTCCACGTCGCTGAAGTCGATCCAGTCGAAACCCTGCCAGTGGAAATCCACCTGGTGCAGGGCCGGCTCCCGCTGGTAGAGCTGGTTCAGGTCCGCCACGTAGTGCTGGAGCTGGCGGTGCTCCGGGTATTCCAGCAGGCGCCAGTCCAGGCTGCGGGCCTCGCTCCACTCCCGCCACTGGCCGAACTCGCCCCCCATGAAGAGGAGCTGCTTGCCCGGGTGGCCGATCATGTAGCCGTAGAGAAGGCGCAGGTTGGCGAATTTCTGCCAGACATCCCCGGGCATCTTGTCCAACATGGAGCGCTTCAGGTGCACCACCTCGTCGTGGCTGAAGGGCAGGACGAAGTTCTCCGAGAAGGCGTACATGAGGCTGAAGGTGAGCAGGTTCTGGTGGTAGCGGCGGAAGATGGGGTCCTTCTGCATGTACTCCAGGGTGTCGTGCATCCAGCCCATGTTCCACTTCATGTCGAAGCCCAGGCCGCCGGTGTAGGTGGGCCGGGTGACCATGGGCCAGGCGGTGCTCTCCTCGGCCACGGTCAGGCTGCCCGGGACGCGCTCGTGGGTCAGCTCGTTGAAGCGGCGGATGAAGTCGATGGCCTCCAGGTTCTCTCGGCCCCCGTACTTGTTGGGGATCCACTCCCCGGGCTGGCGGCTGTAGTCCAGGTAGAGCATGGAGGCCACCGCGTCCACCCGCAGGCCGTCGATGTGGTACTCCTTCAGCCAGAAGAGGGCATTGGCCAGGAGGAAGTTGCGCACCTCGTTGCGCCCGAAGTTGAAGACCTTGGTGCCCCAGTCCGGGTGCTCGCCCAGGCGGGGATCCGCGTGCTCGTAGAGATGGGTGCCGTCGAAGAAGGCCAGGCCGTGGGCGTCCATGGGGAAGTGGGCCGGCACCCAGTCCATGATCACCCCGATGCCCTGCTGGTGGCAGTGATCCACGAAGTACTTGAAGTCGTCCGGGGTGCCGTGGCGGCTGGTGGGGGCGAAGTAGCCCGTCACCTGGTAGCCCCAGGAGGCGTCCAGGGGGTGTTCCATCACCGGCAGAAGCTCCAGGTGGGTGTAGCCCATTTTCTTCGCGTAGTCGGCGAGCTGGTGGGCCAGATCCCGGTAGTTGAGGAAGCCGTTGGTCTCTGGAACCCGCTTCCAGGAGCCCAGGTGCACCTCGTAGATGTTGATGGGCCGGTCCAGGGCCTGGCGCTGGGGCCGCTCCTCCAGCCACGCCTGATCCCCCCACTGGTGCCGGTCAATGTCCCAGATGCGGGAGGCGGTGCCCGGTCGCAGCTCCGCGAAGAAGCCGTAGGGGTCCGCTTTGTCCACCCGATAGCCGTTCACCCGGGAGAGGATGGCGTACTTGTACTCCATGCCCTGGGGCAGGTTGGGGATGAAGAGCTCCCAGATGCCCGCGCCGGGGTGAAAGCGCATGGGGTGCACCCGCTCGTCCCAGAAGTTGAAGGGGCCGATGACGCTCACCCGCTGGGCGTTGGGGGCCCAGACCGCGAAGTTCACCCCTCGGACGCCCTCCACCTCCCGGAAGTGGGCCCCCAGCTTGCGGTAGCTCTCCAGGTAGTTGCCCTCGCCGTGGAGGTAGAGCTCGAAGTCCGTGAGCCAGGGCGGGAAGCGGTACGGGTCCTCGATCTGGTACTCGTGGCCGTCCCGGCCCAGGAGGATCAGCCGGTAGGGGAAGGGCTTGGTGCGCCGGCGGAAGACGACCTGGAAGAGGCCAGCCGGGTGCACCTTCTCCATGGGGTAGCGGCGGCCGCTCTTGGGATCCAGGACGGAGACCCCCTCCTCCAGAGGGCGAAAGGCCCGGATCACCAGTCGGGGCTTTCCCTGGATCTCCACCACGTGGGGGCCCAGGACGGCGAAGGGATCCCCGTGGCGCCCCTCCACGATGGCGGCCGCGTCCGCGGGATCCAGGGTGGGGATGGGGGCTGGGTTGCGGGTGCTGCCAGGCGTGCTCACAGGACGCTCCGGATCTGGGCTACCCCCCGATGTAGCGGGCGTAGAGGCTCTTGGCCAGGTTCTCGTCGTCGGCGCCCTTGATGATGGCCCGGTTGTCCGGGAAGACGGTGAACTCGTAGCCGTCCACCTCCGCCTTGAGCAGGTACTCGTTGCGGCGGATGTTCCGGGCCACGGGCCGCAGCTGTTCCTCGATCCGGGCCAGGTCCAACCGGGCGCCCCCTATGACCGTCACCTGGACCGCGTTGCGTCCGCAGAGGGTGGCGGTGGCGGCGCCCGCTCGGGCCTCCAGGAACTGGAAGCGGTGCTGGACGCAGACCGGGCAGTTGGGATCCCGGGGTGGGGCCTGGAAGATCTCGTAGCTGTGCTCCCACAGGTCCATGTGGATGAGGCCCGGGTTGAGCTGGCCTGTGCCCACCAGGATCTTCAGGGCCTCTCCGCCGCTCACCCCGGTGAGCAGGGCCACGGCCGGGCCCACCACCCCCGCGGTGTCGCAGGTGGCCGTGGTCCCAGGGGCGGGCATGTCGCCCAGGAGGCAGCGCAGGCAGGGGGTGACCTGGCGATCCCCGGGCAGTTTCTCCGCCGCGCCTTCGGGGATGAGGGTGGCGGTCATGCCGTAGGCGGCGATGACCCCGGTGTAGATCCAGGGCTTGGCCAGCTTGACGCAGGCGTCGTTGAGCAGGTAGCGGGCGGTGAAGTTGTCCGTGCCGTCCAGGACCAGGGTGGCGTCGGCCAGCAGGTCCAGGACATTGCCCGGGTTCAGGTCGGCCACCACCGGCTCCAGGGTGATGGCGCTGTTGATCCGGGCCAGTTTGCGGGCGGCGGCCACGGCTTTGGGCAGATTTTGGGCCACGTCCTCCTCGTCGAAGAGGGTCTGGCGCTGGAGGTTGGTCAGCTCCACGAAGTCCCGGTCGATGATGCGCAGGACGCCCACCCCGGCCCGGGCCATCATCTCGCTCAGGTGGGAGCCGGTGGCGCCGCAGCCCACCACCACGACCGTGGCCTGGCCCAGACGCGCTTGCCCTTCCGGGCCGATCCCCGGGAAGATGGTCTGGCGGTGGTAACGAGGCTCCACCGGGGGGCGTTGCTCTTGGGGATCAGCCATGGTTCTTCCTGGCTTTCTCCAGCCCGGGCAGGAAGAAGCGCTCCGCCACCACGTCCCAGCTCATGCGGTGGGCCAGGGCGGCGCCGTCCTCCAGCATCTTCTGCATGGCCTTGCGGCTGCGGGGCAGCTTGTTCAGGATCTCCCGGGCGGCGGTGGCGCTGTTCTCCGTCTCCACCCAGTCCCGCACGCCCCAGTCGATGTCCAGGGCGTCGAAGGGGGTTTTGATGGGGAACTCCTCGGGCACGGTCACGTAGTCGGCGATGACCAGGTTGGTGGGCCCGCCGATGTCCTCGGCCACGGATTCCACGAAGCTGATGCAGCCGCAGACGTTGCTGACGCAGCTCAGGGCGCCGAAGTTCAGGGGCTCGATCTGGGAGATGCCGAAGGGCTCGTAGATGCTCTGGCCGAACTCCAGGTCCGTGCCCTGGCGGATGTCCGGGAAGCCCATCTCTGGGGGCATGCGCAGGCCGCAGCGCTCCTGGTCCCAGCCGAACTGGTTGACCAGGACCACCCGGCAGGCCTTGGCCGAGCGGTTGAAGGGCTCCACCCCGTTGAAGAAGAAGGCGATCTCGTCCCCCACCAGATCCCCGGTGTCGGCCCGGTGGCCCACCGGCCAGCCGTACTCCGCCTCCCACTGGCGCACCAGCTCCGGGGAGCGGCCGGCGGGGACGCTGGTGCTGAGAACGAAGAGCACCGCGGTCTTCCCCTCCTGCCAGAGGAGCTCGTCCAGATGTTCCATCACTTTCAGATCCCGCCAGAGGCCCTTGGAGAGGACCATGCGGGTCACGTGGGTGAAGACGAAGTCGGGCCGGAAGCCCAGCAGGTTCTTGGCGTACTGTTGGAGCCGCCGTTTGGACTCCACTCGTTCGTCGATGGTGATGTCTCGGCTGACCAGGCCGTTGTAGACCACGTCGATGTTGGTGTCGGTGAAGTCGCCGCCCAGGAAGCGCAGCTCGTGGACCACCAGGCCGCCCACGGCGAAGATGTTGTCGCAGCGGATGGCCTGGCGGATGATGGCGTGCTTGAAGAAGTAGCTCTGGTCCCCGAAGACCGTCTCCAGGTCCATGTGCTGCTCTTCCGCCTTGAACATGGCGTTGTAGAAGCGGGTGTCGTGGCCGCTGTGGGACTCCACCAGGAGGCGAGCGGTGGCCATCTCGTGGGCGTAGAAGACGGTGCGCCAGTGGCCGGGCTCGTTCATCTGGGCGGCGAAGACCACGGGCATCCCCAGCCATTCGTGGGCGATGATGATGCGTTCGTCCGGGGCCAGGCCCTCGTCCACCTTCAGGGCCTTCAGGGCCGCGTAGAGGGGCTGGGCGATGGCCATGTAGAGGTTGAATTCTGGATCGTGGCTGTAGCGGGCGCAGTCGATGCCGTAGTGCTCCCAGACGTGGTACTTGAACTGGGCGATGTAGTCCGGATCCGGGTTGCTCACGTCCACCAGCAGCACCTCGTGCTCCCGCTCCCCGAACCGGCGTGTGCCGTAGAGGAGGGCCACCCGGTAGCTCTCCTCCACCTTCTGCAGCGCGTCTCGGATGTGGGGTTCCACGTTGTCGAAGACGCCGTGGAGGCTGCTGTAGCGGATGGTGAGTTGGTTCTCTGGGCTGTTGAGCCGCTCCATGAGCATGCTGTCCCAGCCGAACATGGGGCCGACCAGCATGGTGCGCTTCACACCGATGTTGTAGGTGTTGGACTGGAGCAGCCCCTCCAGCATGGCGCCGATGCCGCCGATCTTGGCGCCTGCTTCGTGGGAGGCATGGATGACCAGGGGAA
>CAYQEB010000085.1:9250-11903 GCA_964416395.1 uncultured Caldilineaceae bacterium
GTGATGGAGGATTGAAAGACCCATGGCACTGATTTCTGAGAAAGACGCCCAGGCTGTCCGGGAGATGCTGGAGGCCAGCCTGAAGAAGCCGGTGAAGCTGGTGGTCTTCACCACGGAAGGGGAGTGCATGTACTGCAAGGAGACCCAGCAGCTGGCGGAGGAGATCGCCGCCCTGTCGGATCTCATCGAGGTGGAAGTGCACGACATCGAGAAGGACGCGGCCCTGGCCGCCAAGCTGGACGTGGACAAGACCCCGGCCATTGTGGTCATGGGCAAGGACGAAAGGGGCCAGGACAAGGATTACGGCATCCGCTTTTTCGGCATCCCCAGCGGCTACGAGTTCATGAGCCTGCTGGACGCCATCGAGACCGTGGGCAGCGGTGACGTCCAGCTCAGCGAGGAGACCCGGAAGTTCCTGGAGTCCCTGGACGAGGACGTGCACATCCAGGTCTTCGTCACACCCACCTGCCCCTACTGCCCTCAGGCGGTCACCCTGGCCCACCACCTGGCCTTCGCCAGCGACCGGGTGAAGGCGGACATGGTGGAGGCCATGGAGTTCCCCGTCCTGAGCCAGCAGTACAACGTGATGGGCGTGCCCCGCAGCGTCATCAACGAGACGGTGCACCAGGAGGGGGCCGTCCCCGAGCCCATGTTCCTGGTCAAGCTGCGGGAGGCGGTCTCCGCGTAGGCGGGCAGGCGACCGAAATGGCTGTAAAGGCACAACGGCGTGCCAGAGACGCCCGGGGAATCGACGGTTCCTCGGGCGTTTTTGCTGCTCTGGGAAGGCGAGAAGCCAACCCGAGAGGCCGACTTTCCCCGGCCCATTTCGGTTGACAAAGGGCCCCCAGGCTGCTACACTTACCCCACAAAATCATTCCACCAACAGCGTTGATGGAGACGAGTAGGTCCAGGAACGTTGGTCAGCGAGCCCGGGGCGGTGGAAGCCGGGTCAACCCTCCTGGATCGAAGATCCCTCCGGAGCTGCGGCCCGAACGGCCCCTTCCACAAGGCCCAGTAGACGTCGCCGGTGTCGTGAACCGTTACCTTCACGGCGATATGGGAAGGACAAGGGGAGAAGCAAGGGGTCAAGAGTAACACCTTACTCGTTACTCAGTTGCTTGTTCTTCTTCCCGCATCGCACAGAGGCGCCCAATCTGTCTGTCGGTTGGGAACCGGGGTGGTACCGCGGACTTCACAGCCCGTCCCCGTCTGGGGGGCGGGTTTTTCTGTTGACTGCAATCGGCTGCGTGATTGGCTGCAGAGGAGAAATGGGAACCATGACCGAGTTGCTCTACTACGACGACGCCTACCTGCGGGAGTTCGACGCCACCGTCACCGGGGTGGAAGGAAACCGGGTGGTGCTGGATCGCACCGCCTTCTACCCCGGCGGAGGCGGCCAGCCCCACGACCAGGGCTGGCTCACCGTGGACGGCCAGCGCCTGCGGGTCAGCAAGGTGAAGAAGGAGCGGGCGGACGGCCAGATCTGGCACACTCTGGAGGCCACGGACGGCGGCCTGCCGGCTATCGCCATAGGCCAGCCAGCCCACGGGGAGCTGGACTGGGAGCGGCGCTACCTGCTCATGCGCACCCACACGGCCATGCACATCCTCTGCGGCGTGGTCTGGCGAGACTACGGCGCCAGCGTCACTGGAGGGAACATGGAGCCGGGCAAGGGGCGCATGGACTTCGAGTTCGCCTCCATGAGCCGGGAGCTGGTGTCGGAGATCGAGGCCAAGTGCAACGCGGAGATCGCCGCAGCCCGGGAGGTGCGCACCCAGATCCTGCCCCGGGAGGAGGCCTTCCAGATCCCGGACCTGATCCGCACCAAGATCAACCTGCTGCCGCCCAGCATCCAGGAAGTGCGCACGGTGGAGATCGTGGGCCTGGATCTCCAGGCCGACGGCGGCACCCACGTCCGCAACACCCGGGAGGTGGGGGGCATGCGGGTGGTGGACTATCGCAGCAAAGGGGCCATCAACAAGCGCATCTACATCGAGCTGGCCGACGCCCCATAGCCTGCCCGAGCCGAGGGCCTGAGCAGGCGGCCTGAGCAGACCCAGTGGGACGAGGAAGAACGGATGGACGACCCCCGCAGCGCCATCATCCCGGATCCGCCCCTGGCGGCCTACCGGCCCTACTTCCGGCCGGGCGCGGCCTTCCTCACCTGGGCCACCGTGAAGGGGGAGCCCATCCTGGCCCCGGCCACCACGGCCCACCTGCTGCGCAACGTCCTGCGGGAGGTCCAGGCGGAGCTGCAGTTCACCATGCTGGGCTGGGTCATCCTGCCGGACCACGTGCATCTGCTCCTGCGCATGGGCGCCGGTGGGGAGGCCCGGGAGGTGGCCCGACGGGTGCGTTTTCGCTTCCAGCGCACCTATCCGGAGCTCCTGGGCATCCCCGGGGAGATGGTGGTCTGGGCTTCCCGGCAGGGGCTGGAGGTGATCTCGGAGCTGGGGGCGTTCGCGGCCCGGCTGGACTACATCCACGCGGATCCCGTAGCCCACGGCCTGGTTCGGCAGCCGGAAGCCTGGCGGCAGAGCAGCTATGGCTCCTGGGTGGAGCGAGGGCTCTACAAGCTGGGCTGGGGCTGGCGTCCGCCGGCCCGGCTGGCTGGCAAGCGGTGGGAGCTGAGATAGAGGCGCTTCCCGTTCCC
>CAYQEB010000085.1:12003-15244 GCA_964416395.1 uncultured Caldilineaceae bacterium
TCAAACACACAGGATCGAGGACCATGGCAGAGAGAGCATCCGTACACAGTTCATCAGAGACGCCTGCAACCCGGCCCACCTTCCGTGAGGTGAAGCCCTCGGTCAGCTACCCGGACCTGGAGGAGGGCATCCTGAAGCTGTGGCGGGAGAAGAACGTCTTTCAGCGCAGCGTGGAGGAGCGGGAAGGGGGGCCGGAGTACGTCTTCTTCGAGGGGCCGCCCACAGCCAACGGCCGCCCCGGCATCCACCATGTGCTGGCCCGGGCCTTCAAGGACATGTTCCCCCGCTACAAGACCATGCAGGGCTACCACGTCCTGCGCAAAGGGGGCTGGGACACCCACGGCCTGCCCGTGGAGCTGGAGGTGGAGAAGCGCCTGGGGCTCACCGGCAAGCCCCAGATCGAGGAGTACGGCGTGGCTCGCTTCAACCAGATGTGCAAGGAGTCGGTCTGGGAGTACCTGAACGAGTGGGAAGCCCTGACCGAGCGCATGGCCTTCTGGGTGGACCTGGAGCACGCCTACGTGACCATGAAGAACGAGTACATTGAGTCCCTCTGGTGGATCCTGAAACAGTTCTGGGAGAAGAATCTCCTCTACCAGGGCTACAAGGTGGTCCCCTACTGCCCACGCTGCGGCACGCCGCTGAGCAGCCACGAGCTCTCCCTGGGCTACAAGGAGGGCACCATCGACCCCAGCGTCTACGTGAAGTTCCGAGTCCTGGAGACAGAGGGCGAGAACGAGTACTTCCTGGCCTGGACCACCACTCCCTGGACCCTGCCGGGCAACGTGGCCCTGGCCGTGGGCGAGGAGATCGACTACGTCAAGGTCCGGGACGTGAGTGGGGACGTCCTCTACCTGGCCGAGGCCCGAACCGAGGCGGTCCTGGAGCCGGGCTACCAAGTCCTGGAGCGGATGAAAGGGCGAGATCTCCTGGGCAAACACTACGAGCCCCTCTACCGCTTCTACCCCGTGGACCGGGACTACGCCTACGTGGTGGCCGGGGAGTTCGTCAGCACCGCGGACGGCACGGGGATCGTCCACATCGCCCCGGCCTTCGGCGCGGACGACCTGGCCGTGGGCGCCAAGTACAACCTGCCTATCCTCCAGACGGTGGACTCGGCCGGCCGCTTCAAGCCCGAGGTGGAGCCCTGGGCCGGCAAGTTCGTCAAGGACGCGGACCCGGAGATCATCCAGGATCTCCAGGCCCGGGGGCTGCTCTACAAGGCCGGGACCTACGAGCACACCTACCCCTTCTGCTGGCGCTGTGACACCCCCCTGATCTACTGGGCCAAGGAGACCTGGTACATCCGCACCAGCCAGTACAAGGACCGGCTGGTGGCCCTGAACCAGGAGATCAACTGGGTGCCGAAGCACATCCGAGATGGGCGCTTCGGCAAGTGGCTGGAGAACAACGTGGACTGGGCCCTGGGCCGGGACCGCTACTGGGCCACCCCCCTGCCCATCTGGAAGAGCGACGCGCCGGGCAGCAGCTACATGGAGTGCATCGGCAGCATCGCGGAGCTGGAGGAGAAGACCGGCCAGGATCTGAGCGAGCTGGAGCTGCACCGCCCCTACGTGGACGAGATCACCTGGCCCGCGCCTGACGGCGGCACCATGCGCCGGGTCCAGGAGGTCTGCGATGTCTGGTTCGACAGCGGCTCCATGCCTGTGGCCCAGTGGCACTACCCCTTCGAGCATCAGGAGGAGTGGGAGCGCTACAAGCAGGCGGACTACATCTGCGAGGCCGTGGACCAGACCCGCGGCTGGTTCTACACCCTCCACGCGGTGAGCACCCTCCTCTTCGACCGGCCGGCCTTCAAGAACGTCATCTGCCTGGGCCACATCCTGGCCGCGGACGGCTCCAAGATGAGCAAGTCCAAGGGCAATGTGGTGGACCCCTGGGATGTCTTCGCCCGCCACGGCGCGGACGCCACCCGCTGGTACATGTACACCGCCAGCCCGCCGGGGAACAGCCGTCGCTTCAGCGTGGATCTGGTGGGGGAGGTGGTGCGCCGCTTCCTCAACACCCTCTGGAACACCTACAGCTTCTTCGTCACCTACGCCAACCTGACCCTGAGCTGGTCCCCGGGGGAGGGCGAGAAGCTGGCGGACCAGGCCGCGCCCGTCCTCCTGGACCGCTGGGTGCTCTCCGAGCTGAACCTGCTGGTGCGCCAGGTGACCCAGGCCCTGGAGGAGTACGACGTCCTGGGCGCCACCCGGCCCATCGCCGAGTTCGTGGACAACCTGAGCAACTGGTACGTGCGCCTGAGCCGCCGTCGCTTCTGGGATGGGGACTTCCAGGCCCTGGACACCCTGCACACGGTGCTGGTGACCCTCAGCCACCTGTTGGCCCCTGCCACCCCCTTCATCGCGGAGGAGCTCTACCAGAACCTGGTCTGCCGGGTGGACCCGTCCGCGCCGGACAGCGTTCACCTGAGTCGCTGGCCCCAGGTGAACGAGGCCCTCATCGACGAGCAGCTCAGCGTGGACATGGCCCTGGTCCAGAAGATCGCCAGCCTGGGCCACGCCGCCCGCCAGGCCGCGGCCCTGAAGGTGCGCCAGCCCCTGGCCCAGGTGGTGGTCCGCACCCGCACGGACGAGGAGCGGGAGAGCCTGCTCCGCCACCAGGAGCTCCTGCTCCACGAGCTGAACGTCAAGGAGCTGGCCTTCGCCGACGCCAGCAGCCAGCTGGTGGACGTCCAGGTCCATCCCCTGCCCAGGCAGCTGGGCCAGAAGTACGGCCGAGGCTTCCCTCTGATCCGCAAGGCCCTGGCCGAGATGGACCAGGCCGAGCTGGCCGCCCGCTTCCAGGCGGGGGAGACGGTGGTGGTCCAGGCGGAGGGGGCGAGCTACGAGGTCACGCCGGAGGACGTGGAGGTGCGCAGCGCGCCCCGGGCCGGCTACAGCGTGGCCGAGGACGGCGGCTATCTGGTGGCCGTCACCACGGAGCTGACCCCGGCCCTGACCCGGGAGGGCTACGCTCGGGAGATGGTGCGGCGCATCCAACAGCTGCGCAAGGACGCCGGCCTGGCCATCAGCGACCGCATCGTCACCTACATCACCACCTCGCCCACTGTCCACCAGGTGCTGGAGGACTTCGGCGACTACATCCACGAGGAGACCCTGACCGTGGACCTGGTCCAGGTCCACCCGGAGCGGGGGGAATCCCTGCCCCAAGGGCTGCCCAGCGTCACCTTCCGCCTGGGCGAGGAAGAGGTGAGCGTGGCCATCCGCAAGACCCA
>CAYQEB010000085.1:15344-17369 GCA_964416395.1 uncultured Caldilineaceae bacterium
AGCCGGGCCCGGGCCTTTGTGCGCGCCCTGCCTGGCCTGCTGGCCTTGACCGGGCAACGCCTCCTCTTCGCCCTGCTGGTCCTGCCCGCCATCGCCTTCCTCACCCTCTTCGGCCTGGACATGGCCCGGGGCTCCACCGGGAGCGCGGCCCTGGCCCGGGCCCTGGAAGAGACGCCCCGCTACCTGGCCCGCCTCCTCCAGGGGGAGCTGGGGTTGACCGCGGCTGGCAGCATCACCCAGCGTCCCCTGCCCGTGACCGACATCCTGGGCCAGGTGCTGCTGCGCAGCCTGGGCCTGCTGGGCGCGGCCCTGGTCATCGCCGCGCTGGTGGCCGTGCCCCTGGGCATCTGGGCCGCGGGCGTCCGGGACTCGAAACGCTCCCTGGGGTTGCTCCTCGTCTCCATCACCGGCGTCTCCTTGCCTAGCTTCGCCCTGGCCTTGCTCCTCCAGTTCCTCCTCCTGCGCTGGGCCCAGGAGACCGGCTCCCACCTGCTGCCCCTGGGAGGCTTTGGCTGGGACACCCACATCTTCCTCCCCGCGCTGGTCCTGGCGGCTCGGCCCATCGCCCAGATCTTTCGCATCACCTACGGCGCGGTGGCCGAGGCCCTGGCCCAGGACTTCGTGCGCACGGCCCGGAGCAAGGGGCTGCATCCGGCCCGGATCCTCTTCGGCCATGTCCTGCGCAACGGGGCCATCCCGGTGCTCACCACCCTGGGTCTCTCCTTTCGCTTCTCCCTGAGCAGCCTGCCCGTGGTGGAGTTCTTCTTCGGCTGGCCCGGGGTGGGGTTCATCCTGCTCAAGGCCATCGCCCGCCGGGACGACAACCTGACCCTGGCCCTGGTGCTCTGCCTGGGTGGGCTCTTCATCCTGGTCAACCTGCTCCTGGACCTGAGCTACCGTCTGGTGGATCCCCGGCTGCGCCAGAGCTCGGGGGAAGCCCGTCCGCCAGGCCCCCGGCTCGGGGCTGCGCTGCGGGCCCTGCCCGGCGAGCTGGTGGACGGCCTGGGCGGGCTCTTCCGGCGCCTTCGCCCCGCCCCCCAGGAGCCGGATCCCTTTCGAGAGCTCCTGGCCCGGCGAGGGCAGGCGGTCACCGGGCCGGACCGGGAGACCCGAGGGGAGCGGCGTCGGGCTTGGCTCCGGGGCGCCCTGGGCAACCTGCCCTTCGTCCTGGGCAGCCTGCTGGTGCTGATCCTGGCCCTGGTCTTCTTCCTGGGGCCTCGCCTGGCCCCCCACAGCCCCTACACCACCCAGGGCCTGGAGTTCGTGGACGGGGAGTTCCGGGCGCCTCCCTTTCCTCCAGACGCCGTCCACCCCCTGGGCACGGACGCCCTGGGCCGGGACATCCTCAGCCTGATCCTGGCCGGGGCCCAGCAGACCCTGCTCCTGGCCCTGCTGGTGGTGGCGGCTCGCCTGGCCCTGGGGCTGCTCCTGGGCGCGCTGGCCGGTTGGTTCCCCGGCAGTGGGCTGGATCGGGCCATCCTGGGCCTGGCGGAGACAGTGGCCGCCTTCCCCACCCTGCTCCTGGCCATGATCCTGATCCTGGCCCTGGGCATCCGCCAGGGGCTGCCCCCCTTCCTCATCGCCCTGAGCCTGGTGGGCTGGGGCGAGATCATGCAGTTCGTCCGGGCCCAGGTGATGACCCTGCGCCCCCGGCCCTTCATCGAGAGCGCGGTGGCCGTGGGCCTGGGCACGCCGGGCATCGTGCGCCGTCATGTGTTGCCCAACCTGCTTCCCACCCTCATCTCCATCGCGGCGCTGGAGATGGGGGGCGTGCTCATGCTCCTGGGGGAGCTGGGCTTCATCGGCATCTTCATCGGCGGCGGCGCCTTCGCGGAGCTGGACATCGGCGCCGCGCCCTACCACTACTCGGACGTGCCCGAGTGGGGCGCGCTCCTGAGCAACGTGCGCACCTACGCCCGCACCTACCCCTGGATGGCCCTCTACCCGGCCCTGGCCTTCTTCACCGCCATCCTGGGCTTCAACCTCTTCGGCGAGGGGCTGCGGCGCATGGTGGAGACGGTGGGC
>CAYQEB010000086.1:0-17295 GCA_964416395.1 uncultured Caldilineaceae bacterium
CGCACCAGCAGCGTCTGGCGCTGCCGTCGCTGCCACACTTTCTACCTGAACGACTGGGTGGACCGCTGGGCCCGGCTGGACAGCCTGGAGACCGAGGAGCGCATCCTGCGCCTGGCCCCGGAGGAAGCCCTGATCGCCCTGGCCCTCTTCCTGGGGGCAGACGAAGCTGGCCCAGTCCCGGGGCTCGAACCGGCCGCCTGGCTGGAGGACCTCTTGAAGGAGCGGCCGCTCCTGAGGCATCGGATCGTGAAGGGGCGGTGAGCCAGTGACGGAGCCAAGGGCGCTGGACGACCGGGGTGACGGACGGGAAGACAAAGCACGGAGAAGAGGAGACAGAGCGATGGAACCCAAACACCAGGAGACCGAAACCGCCGCTCCCCACATCGAGCTGGAAGTGCGTCCATCCGAGCCCTTTGGGGCCATCTACGACGAACTGCCCTTCCCCATCATCGCCCCGGTCCAGGAGATCGCCTTCGACGTGGGCGTGGTGGCCCATCACGGCGCGGTGGAGCTCCAGGGCCTGGTCTTCAAGGGGTACAGCGGGCATCAGCTTCTCTTCGAGCAGCGCTGGCCGGCGCGCCTGATCCGCAAGCGCATCCAGGAGGAGGACCTGACCATCGAGCCGGGAACAGGCATCGCCCTGCGCAGCCTCCAGTTCCTGCTCCCAGGGCTGGAGAAGCTGAGCCACGTGGAGATCACAGCGGTGGCTCGGGTGGTGGGCAAGGACGAACGGCCACAGGTGGTGGCCCAAGTGCCCATCCACTACCCAGAGCAGCGCACGGACCTTCACTTTCCCCTGCGGGGGGCCTGGTGGGCCATCCAGGCCGGGGACTGGAGCGATCAACACAAGGTGGAGGTGCTCAGCCAGGCCTTCGCCATCGACTTCGTCAAACTGGGGCCGGACAACCGCACCTACCAGGGCAATGGTCGCTCCCTCACGGACCACTACAGCTGGGACCAGCCGGTCTACGCCGCGGCCGGGGGCAAGGTGGCCTACGCCTGTTTTGACATGCCCGACATGCTCCCTGGCGCCATCCCGGACCCGGCCATCTTCCGGGGGGACATGCGGCGCATCCTGGGCAACGCCATCGCCATCAGCCACGGCAACGGCGAGTTCAGCTACTACGCCCACCTGCAACAGGCCAGCCTGCAGGTGCAGACGGGCCAGGTGGTGCGTCGGGGCGACCTCATCGCCCGGGTGGGGAACAGCGGCCACTCACCCGGGCCCCATCTGCACTTCCACCTGATGAACGGGCCCAACGCCTTCCTGGATCAGGGCCTGCCCATGAAGATCAGCCACTTCTGGGCCGCGGGCCAGTTCTACGAGAAGCCCATCACCATCCCCACCCGCATGATCGTCTTCGGCCCGGAGGAAGAGGAACAAGAGGCCGGGAGTTAGAGGCCGGGCAAACCCCGCTGGTCTATTGAATGCCCTTGGTTCGAAGACATGAAGCAGGAGTCCACCGAATGTCACAGGAGAAAAACGACACCCAGGACGAGCTGGGGCTGCATCACGAGCTGACCGACGAGCTCTTCCAGGAGCTGATGGAGGCGGTGGCCGGTCAGCGGGTGGTGAGCGTGGCCCTGTGGGAGGAGTCCCTGGCCGATGAAGCGGAGGCCAGCCCCGTTCCCCCGGAGGAGCGCACCATCTTCGACCTGGATCTCTACCTGGAGAACCATCGCTACCTGGAGCTCTACGGCGTCCAGGCCTACACCAGCCCAGGAGAGGATCCCTTGCAAGGCTTGGCAGTGCTTGGTAGAATAATGGCAGACCTGGTGGAAAAGGGCCTCTGGCTGGAAGAGGTGGCTGCTGACCAGGAAGAGCGGCTGGTTCTCATCCTGACCCACCGGCACGAACCCCGGCTCTACCTGAACGTGGCCGGCTGGGTCCTGGAGGAGTGGGAGAGCCTGCCCGAGGAATAGGGAGAGCCGTCATTGAACTTTGTCAGACCGTCTTGAACACCCAGTCACCACCACATTGCCGAAGGCAAAGGGGGAGGAAAGCGCCATGATCTTGTTGAGCACCATGAGTGCAACTCGTTCCAACACCAACCGCTGGCTGGTCGCGGTCTATGCGGGGATCATCAGCGGGGTGGCCGCGTTGGCCATGGTCCTGCTGGTCAACGTGCCCGTGCTGTGGGTCCTGGCGGGCCTGCTCATCGGCGTGGGCCCAGTGCTGGGCTACGATCTGGCCCGGGGCCAGGCAGGCGCCAACCGCAAGCCCCTCATCGCGGGCATCCTGGGCATGATCTTCTTCGTCCTGGGCCTGGTCCCCCTGGTCATCCCGGAAGCAGCCCTGGCCGTGCCCATCCTGGTGGCGGTGGCTGGGCTTCTCTCGGTGATCCTTTGGCCCATTGTGGTGGGCGCCATGAGCCCGGAACACTCCATCGGTCGCCTCTTCCTGGGCAGCATCCTGGGGCTGATCATCGGCCTGGCGGTGGTTCTCTGGGTGGTGGCCCCGATGATGGGGCAGAACCCGGGCTGGATCAGCACGGGCGTGGTCATCTTCTGGGTCCTGTGGGGAGCGGCCTGCGGAGCCTTTATGGGCGGCTCCCAGTAGATCCGGCCCGGCCCCATGCCGGCCCCCTATGCCACAGCGGGAACACACATGAATAACGACTCTTTTGGACAGCGGGCGTACGAACACGCCCGCTGGTTGCTTGAAAACATCGGAGCCCGGGGCAGCACCACCCCTCAGGAGAAGGCAGCTGCCGAGTACGTGCGCGGGCAGTTGACCGCCTTGGGCCTGGATCCCCGGGTGGAGCCCTTCTGCTCCCCCACCTCCGCCTGGCGTCCCTTCGCGGTCATCACCACCCTCTCCCTCCTGGGCAAGTGGCTCTTCATCCGGGGCGGAAAGGTCCGCCGCCTGACGGGGCTGGCCGCCAATCTCCTGGCCGGCTTCTGGGCCATCCGGGAGATCGACCTGGAGGAGACGCCGCTCCGCCGGCTTCTGCCCAATGGACCCAGTCGCAACGTCTGGGCCCGGATTCCCCCCGCCTCGGGAGAGGCCCGCAAGCGGGTGGTGCTCCTGGGCCATCTGGACACCCACCGCAGCCCCTGGATCTTCCAGACCGAGGCCCGCACCCGCTGGTTCCATCGCATCGTCCAGGCCGGATTTGCCAGTTTGGGCCTCAGTTTGGTATTGATGGTGGTGGGGCTGGTGCGCAAGCGCCTGCCCGCCTGGGTCTGGATCCCGCCCATCCTGGCCGAGTTGGCCTCCCTGGCCCTGGACCTGGACGCGGACCGCAGCCCCTACTCCCCTGGCGCCAACGACAACGCCAGCGCCGTGGGTAGCGTCCTGGCCCTGGCCGAGCACCTGGTGGCCCACCCTCTGCCCGAGACAGAGGTGTGGGTCCTCTTCACCGGCTGCGAGGAGGTGGGCTGCTACGGCATGCGGGAGTTCCTGGCCCGGCACGCGGGGGAGCTGAAGGCGCTGCCCACCTACTTTTTCGACTTCGAGATGACCGGAGTGGGCGACCTGGCCTACGTGGTGGACGAAGGGCTCCTCATCCGCCACACCTACTCCCCCCTGCTCCGGCGGCTGGCGGAAGAGGTGAGCCAGGACGTGCCGGGGCTCCAGGCCCGTCCGCAGCACGCGGGGGCCTACGGCGAGTCCCTGGTCATCCACAAGGCGGGGCACCACACCATTACCGTGAACTCCCTGCTGCCTGGCAACAAGGCCGCCTACTGGCACCAGATGGCCGACACCATCGACAAGCTGGACCCAGCGGCCCTGGATCGAGGCTGCCGCTTCGTCCTGGAGATGGCCAAACGGGTTTGAAGAGATGAGAGAGGCTCGTCTCCTGGCTGTCACATGACGGCGCCGCTTTTCCTTGCACCACGGTTCGTCAACCCTTCATGTACCAGACACTGACTGCCTTGAAAGATGTGCTGCGCCTGGCTCTGCCTCGGGGCACCCGCATCCTCTGGGGGGAGAGCCAGCTGGAGCGGCCGGTCACCTGGGCCACTACGCTGCGCCCCAACCCGCCTGCCTTTCCCAGGCTGGAGGGCGGGGAGCTGGCCTTGGTCCATATGGACGACCTGCGCACCCTGGACCCCCTGGCCCGGCTGGATCGGGTGGTGCGACAGCTTCGGCAGGCCCAGGTGGCGGCCATCGCCGTAGTGGGGCCGGTGAGCTCCCAGGCTGTCCAGGCCGCGGAGCAGCAAGGCATGCCCCTTCTGCATCTGCCGGATGCGACCAGCCTGGTCCAGGTGGAGCGGCGGGTCATCCGCCTGATCGTGGACCGGGAAGGGTACATTGCCCAGCGCACGGCGGAGCTACAGCGGAAGCTCACCCAGATCGAGCTCCATGGCGGTGATCTGTCCCAGATCGCCGCCGCCCTGGCCGATTTCACCCAGCAGCCGGTGCTCTTCCTGGACGAGGGAGGGCATGTCACAGCCCAGGCCGGGCTGGAGGCGTTCCCAGAGCATCGCCGCAAGCAGCTGTTGACCCACCTCCCCAACGTGACCGCGCTGCGCAGCTGGGCTGCTGGGGTGTCGTCGGAGGAGCTGGGCCAGGCCGTGGGGGTCCTGAAGCTGAGCACGGACTCTGCCCAGGCCCTGCCGGGGGAGACCGTGGTGGCGCCGGTGCTGGCCGGGGAACGGGTGCGGGGCTACTGTCTGCTGCTGCGCAGTCCTGGCCCGTCGGAGGATGGCGCGCTGGGCACGCTGGAGAGCCAGGTGGCTCGTCACGGCGCGGCGGCTGCGGCTCTGGAATGGACCCGCAAGCACGCGGTGGGGATGGCCCAGGATCGCATGCGGGCCGCCTTTCTGGATGAGCTCCTGGCCAGCCCCATCGCGGACGAGGCTGCCTGGATCCAGCGAGGCGAGTCCTTGGGCTACGCCATGACCGAGCCCCACGCGGCCTGGATCGTCCAGGCCAGCCAGGTGCCCAACTGGCCCGAGCCCCTCCTTCGGTTCGCGGAAGAGCAGCGGGTGCGGGTCCCCTTCAGCCAGCGCCGGGAAGGGACCGTGGTCTTCTGGCCCACAGGCCACCCCAAGAGCGCCCGAGGGCTGAAGCCGGTGGCCAGCCTTCTGGCGGAGCAGCTGATCAGCCTGGCGCCCGGAGCTCAGATCGGCATCGGCATCGGTCGGCCCGCGCTGGGGCCAGGCCAGTGGCTGCGCAGCCTGCAACAGGCCCGGGAGAGCTCTCGTATGGGGGCTGTGGGGATGGCTGGACCTGTCACCTATTTCGGCGACCTGGGTCTCTACAAGCTCCTCACCACCCTGAGCCACAATCCAGAGGCCGCCCGGCATTTCCGCAAGACCATCCAGCCTCTCCTGGAGCACGACGAGCGGCGGGGTTCCGAGCTGGTGGCCACCCTGGCCGCTTTCTTCCACTGCCACGGGAACTTGAGCCAGACCGCGGCCCGGCTGCACATTCACCGCAACACTCTGGCCTATCGGCTGGACCAGATCGCGAGCATCACCCGGTTGGATCTGAACGATCCCGATGCTCGTTTTGCCCTGCAGCTGGCTTTGAAGCTTCATCCTATCCTGAAGAAGGAGCGGTGACAGGGTCAAGGGCCTGCATCTCTTCGCCCAAAAGGGTTGGAAATTTGGACAAAGAAAGAGGGCCTCCTGTGGGGGAGGCCCTCTTCGCGTAGGGGAATTCGATGTTCGGGGACGGGCTATGCTTTGCTCTTCTGCAAGGCTTTCTCGATCTGTTGGAGCAACTGCTGACGGCTGAAAGGCTTGTCCAGATGGTAGATGTTGGGCTCGCTCACCAGTTCCCGCAGCTCGCTGGAGACGTTCCGATCCAGGGCGGTCAGGAAGATGATGGGCACCTGGGCCGTGGCCGGATCCGCTCGCAGACGCTTGGCCACCTCCACGCCGGAGATATCGGGCATCATCACGTCCAGGGTGATGATGTCTGGGATGCGCTGGCTGATGGCTTCCAGGGCAGCGCTGCCGTTCATCACCACTTCGATCTCGAAACCAGCTCGGCCCAGCATGGCGCTGATCATGCGACAGAGCAAGGGTTCATCGTCCACGACGAGGACGTAGGGCTTCTTGGGGGACTCGTTCTCGCCGAAGTTCGTCTCGCCTACGGACAGGGCAGCAGTCATCGTTCCTCCTAAACGATCGTGTTTCCCGCATCGGCGGCCGGCAGCCGATGGGTCTCACGGGGGGTGGCATCGTCCACAGAATCGTCCTCAACAAACTCGAAGGTCTGGTCCAGACAGGTGATCTCGAAGATGCGTTTCACCTCCTCCTGGACATTGGCCAGGAGGAGACGCCCTTTGTTCAGCTGGATGATGCGCAACCCAGAGACCAAGGCGGCCAGGCCCGTGCTGTCCACGAAGGGCACCTGGGCCAGGTCAATGACCATGGTCTTGCCGGCCACCTTGCGGGCCTGGGTGCGCAGGACGTCCCGCAGCACATAGGCCGAGGAAGCATCCAGATTTCCCCGAAGCTCCAGCAGGATCCGGTCAGCGTGGTTGGTGACAGTGACGGCCAATCTCATCAGGTGATCTCGCTTTCTAGAATCCGATTCCGCAACTCAGCGCTGGGGGCAGGAGTCTCCAGGCTGTGAAACCACTCGTTTCGGCCGCGGCCAGGGATCAAACCTTGGTCCTGAGGCCGGACAAACAGCATCTGCCAGGTGTTCACCTTGCTCCGCCGCCTGTAGTGGACCCGATCCGCCAGGCGGTTCATGACAAAGAGGCCATATCCGCCTCGGGCGGAGATGCCCGGAGGGGCCACCTGTCGCCATCCACCCCATCGATCCGATGGGAAAGGCGCCCCCTTGTCCACGCAGCGGAAGCGCACGATGCTTCCACGGGCCTTGACAGAAACAGTGACGCTCCCCTGGACTGAACCATCCCGATAGGCATGGCGGACGATGTTGGTGAAGCATTCCATGGCGGCCAGAACAAAGTTGTGCTGGTCCGCCAGGGTCCATCCTTGCACGGCCATGGCCACGCCCCGGATCCAGTCTATGAAGTGGGGGATCTGAGCCAGCGTGCCCTGGAAACGGCGGGAGACCTGTTGGGCATCCGGTTGCCGTCCTTGGGGCGGGCGGTACTGGAGCAGGAGAGCGGTCAGGTCGTCCTGGTGGTGGAAACGGTCGGGATAGGGACGATCCACGAACTGCCAGACCGAGCCCACCAGCCGCTGCAGATTCTGGCCCGGAGGGACGGCTGGCGACATACCCCAGAACCCCATCAGCCGGTCCACTCCGTAGGGCATCTGGCCGGGCGACATGGCCTCCACGAAGCCGTCGCTGACGATGAGCAGGGCATCGCCTGGCTCCAGCTCCACGACCCGGCTGTTGATTCGGTCCTGCTGCATGGGCCCCAAGGGGATGCCCGTGGCTGGCAAACGCTTGACCTCGCCGGTCCGGGCTCGGCGCAGAAAGCTGTAGCCATGGCCTGCGTCCGCGTAGAGGTAGCGGCCAGTTTGGACGTTGAGGCGCCCTACCACTGCGGTGATCAGAAGCTCCGCGTTGCGCAGGGTGGGCATGAGGAGATCCTGGGCATGGCTCAACATCCGGGCCGGTGTCCATCCATCCAGATGGGCCACCGAGCGCAGGATGGTCACGCTTTGCCCCATGATGAAGGCCGAGGGCAAGCCTTTCCCGGCGGCATCGCCCAGCACCAAACAGATCTCGTCCTCTTTGAGCTCAGAGATCCAGTGAAAATCCCCGCCCACATCCCAGGCAGGCTCGCTGTAGACCGCCATGCGGCTGCCGCCGGGCAGCGCGGGCAAGGCGTCCGGCAGGATGGCGTGGTAGAACTGTTGGGCCACCTCCAGCTCCTGCTCCAAGCGCTGCTGAGCCGCCAGATGCTCCCGCCGCAACACCGTGGCGATCTGCTGAGCCAGGAAGCTCAGCATCTCCCGATCCCCGGACTGAAAACCGGCCTTCCCCCGCTTGTTGAACAGAAGGAAGCCGACCTCCGCCTCCCCGCCCAGGCCGATGCCAACGCCGACTAGAGAACGAATCTGGCGCTGCAACACCGGAGACAAACGGTCCAGACAAGCCGCCTCGGGACATTCCGCCCCGATCTCGGGCCCCCAGAGGTCAGCCTGGCAACAGCGGGGGGTTGACCATTCCGCCACCAGGGCGAAGAGCTCACCTCGGTGGGTCTGCCCTCCGGGGACATTGGCCAGAATGGCTGGCAGCTCCGGATCAGCGAAAAGGATCGCCCCGCCATCCGCCTGGAGCAACCCCATCGCCGCTTGGAGGATCTGCTGAAGGATCTCCCGAAACGTTCTGTCCGAGGTCACCAGGCTGCTGGCCTGCAGCAGGAAGACAATCTGGTCGAAGGCGTCCTGGATCAAACGGGTGCTTTCGTCCAGCTCATACTCCTGGACCGCCACACGCTCCAGGAGGCGGCTCAAGGGAGGCATGAGGGTGACTGCAGCGGGGCCAACCAGCACCGCAACACCCTGCAGAGAGGCGTCCGGGTGGCTGTACAGGGGCTCTGCGGCCGCGACCTGGGGCGCGTCCAGGCTTCGGCCTTCCCGGAGATGGGCCACTTCGTTCACCAGGGAAGCCAGCCAGGAAGGAAGGCTGTCCACCCCTAGAGGCTGGCCCGCAGGATCCACGTCCAAAAGGTGGAGCGTGTGGCCAGGAGGCAAGGGCAAGGGCCAGAGCTGCGAGCGCTCCAGCAGGTACTGCAAGGTGGATGGGATGGATCGGAGCAGCTGGCCTTGAGCGGACATGGTGTCACGTGGGGGCGAGAGACTTCGGGATGGATCCACGGCTAGCTCAGGAAGGAAAATCGAGAAGGAAAAATGAGCTAGCGATCTGGCTAGCTCATCCTAACAACGATTCGTTTCAGCTTACAATAGGTAAATAGCTGAAATCAACTATCGGGCGGCTAACAGCTAGATTGCACTGCCCCCTCGACAGCCCGCGGCCAGCTCGGCCCCCAGCTGACGCAAACGCGCCAGCCCCTCCTCATCGCCGGCCAGGCGCACCAGGGCAGAGCCCACGATCACCCCGTCGGCGATGGCCGCCACCTGGGCCGCCTGCTCGCCGCTGCTGATGCCGAACCCCACGGCCAGGGGGAGATCCGTGTGGCGCCGCACTCGGGCCACGAAATCCACCAGATCCGCTGGAAGGGCCTGGCGAGCGCCGGTGATGCCGGTGACGCTCACCAGGTAGATGAAGCCGGTGGCCCGGGCCGCCACCGCCTGGATCCGAGCCTGGGTGCTGGTGGGGGCCAGGAGATAGACGGTGGCCAGACCCGCGGCCCGGCAAGCCTGCTCCAGGGTGTCCGCCTCCTCCGGGGGCAAGTCCGGCACGATGAGACCATCGATGCCCGCGGCCGCGGCCTCCTGGACAAACCGCTCCTCCCCATAGCGAAGGATGGGGTTGTAGTAGCTCATGGCGCAGAAGGGCTGTTCCACGCCCTGCTTCCGCAGGGTTCGAGCCATGGCCAGGCAGTCAGCCACGGTGGTCCCCTGGGTGAGGGCCTGGTAGGTGGCGGTCTGGATGGTGGGGCCGTCCGCCAGAGGGTCGCTGAAAGGGATGCCCAGCTCGAAGAGGTCTGCGCCCACGCTGGCCAGCTCCTGGATCACCGCCAGGCTCCCCTCTCGATCCGGGTAGCCCAGCGCGTGGTAGGGCATGAACGCCGCTCGGCTCTCCTCCTTGGCTCGCCGAAACGCGGCCCGAATCCGCTCCACGCCGCTCATGTTCACGCCCCCTTTCCTTGTTGATCCGGATGTCGATTTGGCGCCATGGCCTTCCAGACCGTGTCCAGATCCTTGTCCCCTCGGCCGCTCAGGTTGACCAGGACGATCTCCTCTTTCCCCATTCGAGGCGCCAGCTCCAGCAGGTGACCGATGGCGTGGGCGCTCTCCAGGGCCGGGATGATCCCCTCCAGCTCACAGAGCAGGCGGAAGCCCTCCAGGGCCTGCTCGTCCGTGCAGTAGGTGTATTCGGCCCGGCCGATCTGGCGCAGCCAGGCATGCTCCGGGCCCACGCTGGCGTAGTCCAGCCCCGCGGAGATGCTGTGGGTCAGGGCGATCTGGCCGTCCGAATCCTGGAGCACGTAGCTCTTGGTCCCCTGGAGCACGCCCAGCCGACCCATCTCCGGGTCCGCGAAACGGGCGGCGTGGCGACCACTCTCGATACCCTCGCCCCCGGCCTCCACCCCGATGAGACGGATGGACTCCTCCTCCAGGAAGGCGTGGAAGATGCCGATGGCGTTGCTCCCGCCCCCCACGCAGGCCACCACCGCATCCGGCAGCCGGCCATGACCGTCCGGACCCAGCATCTGTTCCCGGGCCTCCCGCCCGATGACGCTCTGGAAGTCCCGCACCATGGCCGGGTAGGGATGGGGCCCCAGGGCGCTCCCCAGGAGGTAGTGGGTGGTGCGCACGTTGGTGACCCAGTCCCGGATGGCCTCGTTGATGGCGTCTTTCAGAGTCTTGCTGCCGCTCTCCACCCCCCGCACCTCCGTGCCCAGGAGGCGCATGCGGAAGACGTTGGGCTTCTGGCGCTCCATGTCCACCGTGCCCATGTAGACCACGCACTCGATGCCCAGCAGGGCGGCCGCGGTGGCCGTGGCCACGCCATGTTGACCCGCGCCCGTCTCGGCCACGATGCGCCGTTTGCCCATCTTGCGGGCCATGAGCAGGGCCTGGCCCAGGGCGTTGTTGATCTTGTGGGCCCCGGAATGGGCCAGGTCCTCCCGTTTCAGGTAGATCTGGGCCCCGCCCAGGTGCTGGCTAAGCCGCCGGGCGTAGGTGACCGGAGTGGGCCGGCCCACGTAGGTGCGCTGGAGATAGGCCAGCTCCGCCTGGAAGTCTGGGTCGTTCCGGGCGGCGAGATAAGCCTCCTCCAGTTCCTCCAGGGCGGGCATCAAGGTCTCCGGCACGAACTTGCCGCCGAAGGGGCCGAAGTGGCCGGTCTCGTCCGGCACGGCCTGGTAGTTCACAGAGGGTGAGGTTGAGGTCGGGTTCATGGATGCTCCTTCTCACTTGTCCAGCATGACGTTGACTGCCTGGCGCATGACCGGGATAGGCGGCGCCTCTCCCGTCCAGCGCTGGAAAGCGATGGCCCCTTGGTGGACCAACATGCCCATGCCGCCGATGGCGCGAGCCCCGTCCGCGGCGGCGATCTGGAGGAGACGGGTGGCCGAAGGGTTGTAGACCAGGTCGTAGACCACCTGCTGCGGACGGAAGAGCGCGTCTTCGTCCCAGGGGAGGCCTTCGGTGTGGGGCGTCATGCCCAGGGAGGTGCAGTTGACCACCAGATCCGCCTGGGCGTTGACCTCCTCCACGGCCTGGGGGAAGGGATGGGCGCTAATGTGCACCTGGGGGAAATGGGCCTGCATGGCCTGGGCCAGCTCCTCGGCCCGGTGGAGGGTGCGGTTGAGGATGGCGATGGACCGGCAGCCGGCCTGGGCCAGGCCGTAGACCACCGCCCGGGCCGAGCCTCCAGCCCCCAGGACCAGGGCCCGCTTGCCTGCCAGCTCCACGCCGTGGCCCTGCAGGTCCGCCACGAAGCCGGCCGCGTCGGTGTTCTCCCCCAGGAGGGCGCCGTTCTCCTCCACGCAGATGGTGTTCACCGCGCCGATGGCTGCCGCCGCGGGGCTCAGCTCGTCCAGGAAGGGGATGACCGCCTGCTTGTGGGGCACAGTGACGTTGGCTCCCCGGAAGCCCAAAGCCCGCAGCCCCAGGACCGCCTCCCCCACGCGCGCTGGCGGCGCGGGCAGGGGCAGGTAGCGCCAGTCCATGCCCAGGGCGGCAAAGGCCGCGTTGTGCATGTAGGGGCTGACGCTGTGGCTCACCGGCCAGCCCAGCAGCCCCACCAGCCGGGTCCGGGCGGTGATGTCCAGGGGCAGAGGGGTGTCGGCCACGCTCACGCCTCCCCTCGAATGTCCGCGCCCAGGGCCTGGAGGGTGCTCTGGAAGCCGGGGAAGCTGTCCCCGGTGACCCCGGCATCGTAGATGACCGTCTCCCCGTCCGCCAGGAGGCCCGCCACGGCCAGGGCCATGGCCAGGCGATGGTCCCCGTGGCTCTCCACCGGCGCGCCCTTGAGCTGGCTGGGCCCCTCCACCACGAAGCCGTCCTGGGTGGCCTGGATCCGGGCCCCCATCTTGCGCAGCTCGCTGACCGTGGTGGCGATGCGGTCCGTCTCCTTCACCCGCAGCTCCCCGGCATCTCGGACCACCGTGCGCCCCTGGGCCTGGGTGGCGGCCACGGCCAGCACCGGCAGCTCGTCGATCATGGTGACGATCTGACTGCCCCCCAGAGTGATCCCCTGCAGATCCCCCGGCTCCACCAGGATGTCCGCCACAGGTTCGCCCCCCTCCTCCCGCCGGTTCTTCAGGCGGACGGAGGCCCCCATCTCGGTCAAGGCGTCCACGATGCCGGTGCGGGTGGGGTTGACCCCCACGCCGGTGACGGTGACGCGGCTGCCGGGCACGGTGGCCCCGGCCACCAGCAGGAAGGCCGCGGAGGAGATGTCCCCGGGCACGGTGATGGCCAGGGGCTGGAGGGGCTCCGTGGGCCGCTCGATGTGGATGGTGCTGCCCCAGCGGGCCACCGGCGCGCCCATGGCCCCCAGCATGCGCTCCGTGTGGTCCCGGGCCGGCCCGGGCTCCCGGATGATGGTGAGGCCGTGGGCGTAGAGCCCGGCCAGGAGGAGGCAGCTCTTCACCTGGGCGCTGGCCACGGGCATCAGATACTCGAAGCCCCGCAGGGAGGGGACTGGGCCGATGGCCAGGGGGGCGTAGCGGCCTTCCTCCCGGCCCAGGATGTGGGCGCCCATGTAGCGCAGGGGCTTGAGGATGCGGTCCATGGGGCGGCGACGCAGCTGGGCCGTGCCGGTGAGGATGCTGGTGAAGCCCTGGCCCGCCAGCAGGCCGGTGAGCAGGCGGATGGTGGTGCCGGAGTTGCCGCAGTCCAGGACGTCCTCCGGCTCCTGCAGGCCGTCCAGCCCCCGGCCGTGGACCACCAGATGGGTGGGGCTGCGCTCCTCGATGCGCACGCCCAGCCCCCGCATGACCTGGACGGTGGAGCGGCAATCCCCCCCGTCCAGGAAGCCGTGGATGGTGCTGCGCCCCTCCGCGATGCTGGCGAACATCACCGCCCGGTGGCTGATGGACTTGTCCCCGGGCACGTGGCACTGCCCCACCAGAGGAGCGCCTCCGCGCACGATCAGCCGGTCGGCGGGGTCGTCGGTGAAAGCCGGGAAGGGGTGTTCGTCCGGGCGTTGGATGGCAGGTTCGGTCATGGGTCTCACTTTCGCCAGTTGGCCCGCAGGGTGCGGGAATGGGCCAGCTTGGCGGCCAGGGCCGCCTCGTCCCCGTCGGCCAGGAGCCGCCGGAGCTCGTCCAGCTGGCCACAGAAGCTGTCCAGCTGGTCCAGCACGGCGCTGCGGTTGGTCATGAGAATGTCCAGGAACATGCGGGTGTCGCTGGCCGCCACCCGGCTGGTGTCCCGGAAGCCCCCCGCGGCCAACTCCCAGACCAGGGAGTCCTCCTCGCCCAGCCGATCCACCGCGTGGATCAGGCCGCTGGCCAGGAGGAAGGGCAGGTGGCTGATGCTGGCCACCAGCCGGTCGTGGCGCTGAGGCTCCAGGAAGACAGGCCGGGCGCCCAGGGCCTCCACCAGCTCCTGGGCCAGGGCCACCGCCTCGGGGCTGGTGCGCTCCAGGGGGGAGAGGATCCAGGTGGCGTCCCGGTAGAGGTTGGGCTCCGCGGCGGCGAACCCGGCCTGCTCCTTGCCGGCCATGGGGTGTCCGCCCACGGGTTGGATGCCCTTGGGCAGCCGCTCCATGGCCGCGCAGATGTCGGTCTTGGTGCTGCCCATGTCCATGACCAGGGTGCCGGGCCAGAGGAGGGGCCCCACCTGGTCCAGGAGGTCCACGATGGTGCGCACCGGGGTGGCCAGGACGACGATGTCCGCGCCGGCCACACCGGTGTGCAAGTCCGTGGTGGCCTGGTCCACGGCATGGGTGAAGAAGGCCCGGAGGGCCGTCTCCGCGCGCCGGGCCACACCGCGGACCTCTCGGCAGAGCCCGCCCTGGATCAGGTCCATGCAGAGGCTGGCCCCCATGAGGCCCAGGCCAACGACGGTCACGCGGCAGTCGGAAAGGCGCTTGGACATGGCAGACTCCACCGTGGTTGGCAGGGGAAGAAGGCGGCCATCAGAGGGTGCGCCCCACGGCCTGGGCGATGGTGCGCAGCTCGTCCATGAGCCGGGTGAAGCGGTCGATGGTGAGGCTCTGGGCGCCGTCGCTCCAAGCCTTGGCTGGGTCCGGATGCACCTCGATCATCAGCCCGTCCGCCCCGGCGGCCACCGCGGCTTTGGCCACCGGCCCCACCAGGGACCATTTCCCGGTGCCGTGGGCCGGGTCCGCGATGACGGGCAGGTGAGAGAGCTCCTGGAGGAGGGGGATGGCGTTGATGTCGAAGGTGTTGCGGGTGGCCGGCTCGAAGGTGCGGATGCCCCGTTCGCAGACCATGACCTGCATGTTGCCCTGGCTCAGGACGTACTCCGCGGACATGAGCAGCTCCTGAATGGTACCACTGAGCCCCCGTTTCAGGAAAACCGGCTTTTCCTGTTTGCCCAGGGCCTTGAGCAGGGAGTAGTTCTGCATGTTGCGGGCCCCCACCTGGAAGATGTCCGTGTACTCGCCGATGAGGGCCACATCGTCCGGGCTCATCACCTCGGTGATGATGGGCAAGCCCGTCTCCTCCCGGGCCTCGGCCAGGTAGCGCAGGCCCTCCTCCCCCAGGCCCTGGAAGCTGTAGGGGCTGGTCCGGGGCTTGAAGGCGCCGCCCCGCAGGATGTGGGCCCCGGCCTCCTTGACCGCGTGGGCCGTCTCCAGGATCTGGGCCCGGCTCTCCACGCTGCAGGGCCCGGCCATGACCACCAGCTGCTCTCCGCCGATGGAGACCCCGTTCACCTGGATGACCGTGTCCTCCTGGGCGAAGTCCCGGCTGGCCACTTTGAAGGGCTGCATGACTCGGACGGTCTTCTCCACCCCGTCCATGACCTCGAAGGTGTCCCGGCTGAGGAGGTAGTCGTCCGCGCCGATGATGCCGACAATGGTGCGGGCTTCCCCCCGGCTCAGGTGGATCTTGTAGCCCAGCTCCTCGATGCGCTTCACCACCGCTTCGATCTGCTGGGGCGAGGCGTCCTGTTTCATGACCACGATCATGGCAAGTGTTCCTTTCCGTTCTCAGGGGCAACCTGTTTCGACAAACCTGTTTCGACACTCGGTGCAGGCGGGAGGGATCCACGCCAGGGCGGTTAGCCCAGGGCCACGGCGTGGGGCTGTCTCTCCCTTTGGGAGGCAGGCGAGGCGATGGTTCGGTCCACGGCCTGGGCCACCCGGCGCAACTCCTCCATGAGATCCGCGAAGCGCCGGGGCTTGAGGCTCTGGGGGCCGTCGCTCAGCGCGGCGTCCGGGTCCGGATGCACCTCGATCATGATGGCGTCCGCGCCGGCGGCCACTGCAGCCCTGGCCATGGGCCCCACCAACTCCCATTTGCCCGTGCCGTGGGAGGGATCCGCCACCACGGGCAGGTGGCTCAGCTGCTGGAGGACCGGCACCGCGTTCAGGTCGAAGGTGTTGCGGGTGGCGGTCTCGTAGGTGCGGATGCCTCGCTCGCAGAGGAGGACGTTGTAGTTGCCGTTGCTCATGATGTACTCCGCGCACATGAGCAGCTCCTTGATGGAGCCGCTGATGCCCCGCTTGAGCATGACCGGCTTCTGGAGTTTGCCCACCGCGTGGAGCAGGCCGTAGTTCTGCATGTTGCGAGCGCCGATCTGGAGGATGTCCGCGTACTCGGCCACCAGGGGCACCGTGTCCACGGTCATCACCTCGGTGATGATGGGCAGGCCCGTCTCCTCCCGGGCCTCGGCCATGTACTCCAGGCCCCGCAGGCCCAGGCCCTGGAAGCTGTAGGGGCTGGTTCGGGGTTTGAAGGCGCCGCCCCGCAGGATGCGGGCCCCAGCCTCCTTGACCGCGTGGGCCGTCTCGATGATCTGCTGGCGGCTCTCCACGCTGCAGGGCCCGGCCATGACCACCACCTCCGGCCCGCCGATGGTCACATCCCGCACCTCGATGAGCGTGTCCGTGGGGTGGGTGGTGCGGCCTGCCAGTTTGTAGGGTTCCTCGATGCGCACGGTCTTCTGGACACCGGCCATGGCGTCGAACACCTCCCGGGTGACGTTGGTCAGATCCCCGACCAGGGCGATGACTGTATGGGTTTCTCCGTAGATGGGGTGGGTGGAGACGCCCAGCTCCTCGGCTTTGCGCAGGACGGCGGCGATCTCCGCCGTGGTGGCTTCGGGTTTCATGACGACGATCATGATGGCTGTTCCTCCTGGTGGCTGAAAAAAGGCTCGGTTTGGGGTTGGCGATTGGGTGAATTGGTGACTTCGTTGATTGGTTGATTCGTTGATTGGTTGATTGGGGGCTTTGTGGCTAGATCTGCAGCAATGCCGTCTGGGCGCTGACTTCCTCCCCGGGCGGAGCGGCGGGCGGGTAGCTGCCCAGAAGTTTCACGAAGGCGGCCCGGTTCAGGAGCCCTAGCAGGGCCTGGCTACAGGCGGGATCCTGCCAGTGCCCCTCGAAATCCAGATAGAACACGTACTGCCAGGGACGGTTCACGTTGTTGTTGCGTCGGGGCCGGCTCTCCAGCTTGACCAGGTTCACCGAGCGTTCCGCGAACTCGCCCAGGCAGGCGTAAAGGGCGCCAGGGGTGTGGGGAACGGCGAAGACCAAGGAGGTCTTGGAAGGCTCGCTCCGTGGCGGCTCCCCGTGGCCGATGATGAAGAAACGGGTGAAGTTGAAATGGAGATCTTCGATGTCCTGGTGGAGGATCCGCAGGCCATAGTACTCCGCGGCCAGGCGGCTGGCGATGACCGCCACCCCAGGCTCCGGGTGTTCGGCCAGCTCCTTGGCGCTTCCCGCCGTGTCGTACCAGGGGATGGCCTGGTAGTTGTAGCGGTTGAGGAAGCGCTCACACTGGGCCAGGGCCTGGGGATGGCTACGCACCTGGGTGATGGGCGTGGCGTCGTCGGCCAGGGCCAGCAGGTTGTGGCGCACCCGCAGCAGCACTTCCCCGTGGACCCGCAGATCGTGCTCCAGGAGCAGGTCGTAGGCCTTGTTGATGCTCCCAGCCACCGAGTTTTCCACAGGCAGGATGCCGAACTGGGCCTGGCCCTGTTCCACGGCAGCAAAGATGTGTTCAAAGGCCTTGCAGGGCAGGGTCTCCACCTCCTCTCCGAAGTGTTGCCGAATGGCCTCCTCGGAATAGGCGCCGTGTTCTCCTTGAAATGCGACAACGGTGGTCATGATGCCTCCTGGGTCTGTTCTCGAGC
>CAYQEB010000087.1:0-1993 GCA_964416395.1 uncultured Caldilineaceae bacterium
TGGACACAGCCAGGTTGATGGCTTTGGACGCACCGGTGTGGCTCACCCACACGGTGAAGGTCACTGGCTGGTTGGCCAGCACCGAACCGGTCTCGGTGTGGGCGACGATGTCCACCACGATGCCCGGATCCGGGGCCTGGGCATGGGCTGTCTGGCCCTGCAGGCTTCCCAGCAAGGCCATGGCCAGGAACAGCCCCAGGAACCAGGCGGTCAGGTGGCCAGCCACCCGGCGTTGCTTCTGTCCAACGATGGATGCGACGGCGCTCCTCATTGGGGATTCCTCCTTCGCGAGTTCGGACGTGTGTTTGGGGGCAACTGGGGCTCTCGGGGCAGTGGACCCGATGTCATCCGCATCCGCTGCAGGTGACGCTCCAGGAAGAGCATCAGGCTTTCCAGCTCCTCAAAGTAGCTGGTCTCCTGGCTGCCCACCCGGTTCACTTGTCCCCGCCAGCCGGACGGGCTGCCGGGTTCCTGCCAGATGCGGACGATGAAGGAGCTCCGAGAGCCTGGTGAACGGATTGACATACGCTTGTTTCCATGGATAGTGCGCGTCCGAGCTGAGGGCCGAGGCCACGTTGTCTCGACGCAGAGCTCCGGCGCTTGTCCAAAGTATCTCGGGGTTGTCTCAGGTTTGTCTCAAGGGAGGGCGGGCTGTGGGACAAGACAGGGGGATAGCCGCGGGGCGCGCTTGGGGCAAGTTTGGGGGCAAGCAGCAAGGAGACGTTAGCGGCGGGGCGTGTCAAGGGAGGAGGAAGGGGGGTCTGACAGGTGGATGCGGCTGAAGGGGGCAGTGTGGCCTGGGCAGCCGGCGGCGGAGAAGACGAAACGGTTGCGGGGGCGGCAACAGGGCGGCCGCCCCCACAACCAGGCGAGGCCAAGGGGAAGGATGGGGAATGGCGGAAATCCACGGCCATCCTCCCCTTCCGCGGGGACCTCCGTTTCGCATCACCAGGACTATGTGACCGCCGTCCATGGCAGGCGGCCACCCGGAATGCACCTACTCCTGCACCGTGAACGAGAGCCGCTGCACCTCCTCATCGTTGATGAGCAGAACGACCTCGTGGTCGCCGGCCGGCAGGCCATCCTGCTTCTCCAAGGTGAAGTAGACGCTCACGGCCTCCAGGTCCTCCTGGGCGGTGAGGGAGCGGGTGGCATCCTCGGCGAGCTGTCCGTTCAGATACCAGTTGACCTCGAGGCGCGAGTAGAGGCCCAGGTCGACCACGCCCACCAGGTAGACGGCCGTGTCCGACGTGCTGAAGGTCGTCGTGGGCTCCACTGGCACGTAGGCGTTGGGCGTCTCCTCCATCCCTTTGGCCAGGGTGGCCTCGATCACACGGGAAGGAATGGCCTCCGGGGGCGGCGCTACGGCGAAGGTGTAGGCGCCGGCCGGCGAGCCGTTCACGAAGACCTCCGCCCGGTAGTTGGGACTCACGGGCAGGGGTTCTTTGGGCTTCAGCGTGAAGTGAACTCGGGTGTTCTCACCGATGGAGAAGATGACCCCCTCGTTGACGTCGGCCAGGTCTACCGTGGCCGAGGCGATCTCCTGATCGCGGACGTAGAAACGGGCCGTCACCTCCCCTTCCCTGGGACGTCCCTCGATGGTGAGCAGCAAGTTCACCGTCTGCTCCGGCGTGAAGGAGGTGGTGGGGTTGATGGGTTCCATCTCCTCGCCCACGTCTTCGGCAAAGGTCGCGTCGAGGATGGTCAGGCCAGCTTTCTCCTGCGCCCCTTCATTCTCCCCACCGCCGCCACAGGCGGTCACAACCAGGGCCATCGCCAGTGCCAGCCACAGAAGCATCCATCTATGTCTCATCATGGGGGCATCCCTCCGGTTCGCCATGTGTTGTCGCTGCGATGTTGTCGGTGTGTGGGATCACATAGTCGGTGTGATCCTGGAGAATGGAAAGACCAACGACTCTTCTTTTCTCTTATATGATGGCGAAGGCTGTCTCAGACTTGTCTCAACCGCCTCCCGTGAAGCGGACACCCACGG
>CAYQEB010000087.1:2093-17209 GCA_964416395.1 uncultured Caldilineaceae bacterium
GACACCCACGGGGATGACCACCGCTCTCCTCAGGGGGAGAAGCCGGGCTGTTCAGGACAGTTCGGGGATCTCCAACGCCTTCAGATCGCGACGGACAGTCCGGGGACTGACGCCCAGGACTTCGGCCAGGGCGCGGACGGTGGGGCGCGCGTCCTGCTGCGCAGCCTCGTCCAGCAGGCGGCGCAGGCGATGGCGACGGCGGGCCAGCTCATCGGGGATGTCCGCATCTTCCGGGGCGCGGACTGTCCACTGCACTGTGCGAGCGGCTGGGTCGTTCCGTCCTGGCAGGGTGACGGTGCGCTGTTCAGGGGAGTGGGCGGCCCAGGCGGCCAGGATGATCCGGTGCTCGGAGACCCGTTCTCGGCTCATGGCCTGATGTTCCGGGCTGAGGGTGGCCAGCATGGTCTCCAGCCGCTCCACGGAGCGAGCCAGGGCTTCCCGGGCCTCTCGCTTCCGACCGGCGGCCTCCAGCGCCACTGCCCGATGGTACCACATCATGTAGTCCATCTCCTCCTGGTCGTCCAGCAGCGCCATGGCCGCATCGGTGAGCTCCACTGCCTCCGTGGCCATGCCCTGCAAGGCTCGAACCCAGCCCACCATGGAGAGGATCCAGGATTCCAGGGCGTTCATGTTATGCTCCCTGCACAGGGCGAGGCCTGTCTCCAGCTCGTTCAGGGCCTTCTCCCATTGGCCTTGCAAGGCATAGATCAAGGATCGGGAGCGGTGGAACTGAGCCAATATGAAACGCTCCCCAGCCTCCTCCAGGGCCTCCTCAGCTAGCTCCATGTGCCTTTCGGCCGCTTCCCACTCCTCGTCGGTCAGTTCGGCCATGGCCAGGATGGTTAGGGCATGCCCCAAAGTGGCCGGATCCTTGACCCGATGAGCGTAGTCCAGCACCCCATCCAACAGCTCCCGAGTTCGGGCCGTATCGCCTATGAAGGCGACCAGGGTGGAGGCCAGGTTCAGTCGGGTGACGATCTCCAGCCGATCTGCGCCCAGCCCGGGGCAGAGGGTCAGCACCTCTTCGTAGAGCTGGATGGAGCGGCTCAGCTGACCGGTCTTGTTGAAAACGTTGGCCAGATTCATCCGGGCTCGAATCTCGCCGTAGCGGTAGCCGATCTCCTGGCTCAGCGCGATGCTCTGGCGATAGTGCTCCGCGGCCTGCTCGTAGCGCCCTTCCTCCATCGCAATGATGCCCAGCACGTTGAGAGCGTTCACTTGGCCCAGCTTGTAGCCCAACTCCTGAAAGTGCTGCAGCGCGGTGAAGGCCGCCTCCCGAGCCTGGGGATACCGTTCAATGCTGGACAGCGCATTGGTGAGGGCCAGCAGGGTGTCAGCATGCCGGATGCGGTCTTCCGTTTCCAGAGCTACGGCCTTTTTCAGGATCTCTACGGCCCGAGCCGGCACCCCCAGATCGCTCTCGATCCGGGCCAAAATGGTGAGGGCCTCCATGCGCGCGTCCACGTCTCCCAGCTCCTGGGCCAGGGCCAAGGCGCGTTCTCCTGCCTGGCGGGCTTCTGTGAAGCGGCTCTGGACGGAGTAGAAGCTTGCTCTCCGGCACAGGACCTGGCAGGCGCGCTGGGGATCCTCGGCGGTGAGCTCTGCCAGGAGGGCCAGATCCCGCTCCTGGGCCTGGGGATCTCCCAGGATGTTCACCGCCCGCTCGTGGTGCAAGAGCAGCTCCACCCGCTCTGCTCGGCGTTCGCCCGGGAGGTGGTCCAGGGCTTCCAGGGCTTTTTCGAAATGATGGCGGACCCGACGGAAGTCGGAGCGGGCCAAGGCCTCTTCCCCGGCCTGGCGATGGTGGAACAGAGCCCGGGACCACTCCTGGGCCAGGGTGAAGTGGTGGGCCAGGAGGGTGTGGGAGGCCTGCCCCTGCTCCGCGAGGGCTTCGCCAGCTTGGCGGTGCCATTCCCGGGCCTTGGATATGGGCATGTTCTGGTAGACCACCTCCCGCATCAGGTGGTGGTGGAAGCGCAGGTGGGTGGGCGTCTCCACCAGGAATCCCTGGTTCACCAGCTCACGCACGGCTCGCACCGTGAAGGGGGCCGAGAAGGGCGCCAGGGCCTGGAGGAGGGGCAGGCTGAATTCCTCGCCCAGGACTGCAGCCAGCTGAAGCAGCGTCCGAGCTTCCCAGGAGAGGGCGGCCATGCGCTGTTCCAGCAGGGTTTCCACCTGCTCGGGCAGGACGATTTCCTCGTAGTCGAAGGTCTGGTCGTCCCAGGGAGTGGCCCACTGGCCCTGTTCATCCCGGTGGAGCAGGCCGTTCTCGTACAGGGTGCGCAGGCTTTCCAGCACGAAGAAGGGGTTGCCGCCAGTCTGTTCATGGAGGCGGGCTGTGAAGAGGAGCGGCGCCTGTTTCATGCCCAGGGCCAGGCGGATCAGTTCGCCCGTCGCCTCCACATCCAGGGGGGACAGCGCCAGCCGAAGGCGCACTCCTGCCTGGTCCACCTGGCGCAGCACCTCCCAGCGGCCGGGATCGGCTCGCATGGCTTCCCCCCGGTAGGCCGCCACCACCAGCGCCGGGCTGTTCCGCAATCCTCGAGCCAGAAGGCGCAGGGTCTCCAGACTTTCCAGGTCGGCCCGATGCACATCGTCCAACAGCAAGATGAGGGGACTGAAGCGAGCGGCGGTTTGGAGCAGTTGCAGCAGCGCTTCCCCGGCTCGTTGTCGGGCGATCTCCTCCTCCTCCAGCGAGGGCGCCTCGGGCAGGTCCTGCAAGGTTTCTCGGATGGCGGGGAAATAGTCGGCCAGCACGCTCAGCCAAGGGGGCCTCATCATCAAGGCCAGCTCCTGGATGCGAAGAGGGGTGAGGAAGGTCTCCAGCCCTTGGCGCAGGAGGCTCAAGGGGCCTTCGTCCACTGAGCTGGGCGCGGCTCGATAGATCCACGCGCCGCGCCAGGCCGCGTCCTCCGCCAGGGCGTCCAGGAGCTTGCTCTTGCCCAGGCCTGCTTCCCCCTCCATCAGCGCCACCCCGCCGGCCCCGTTCAAAGCCCACTCCACGGCATGCACCAGGCGGGCTCGTTCCTGGTCTCGTCCCACCAAAGGCAAGCCTTTCGGATCGTCCAGGAATGGCGCTCGAAGTCTTCGGGCCTGAATGCGGCTCTCGGCTTGGATGCGCTCCGCGAGTTGCACCGTGGCGGGCGTGGGGACGGTGTCCAGCTCTTCCCGGAGGAGGGTGCGAAGCTGGTCGTACTGGGCCAGGGCCTGGTGGGGCCGTCCCAGGTGGGCGTAGATCTGCATGAGCTGCCGGTGCCCCATCTCCATCAACGGGTCGGCCTGGACGAGGCGCAGGGCATAGTCCAGGGCCTGGTCCCAGTGCCCCGCCTGTTTCTCCAGCTCAACGAGTCTGGTCAATGCGGCCACGTAGCGCTGGTGGAGCTGCTCCCGAAGGGGCAGAATCCATTCGTCGTCCAGATTGGCCAGCAGGTCGCCGGTGTAGCGGGCAACGGCCTGGGCCAAGGCGTGGGGATCGTCGTCCTGGGCAGTCTCCTCCTGGAAGCGGTGCACGTCCACGGTCCAGGCGGCATGGGGATCCAGGCGAACCTTCGGGCCGGTGAGCGCGAAGGGATGGCCGGTTTCCTGGGTCAGGTGCTTTCGAATGCGCCAGAGCTCCTGGCTCAGACGTCGGCGGGCGGTCTGCTCAGGCAGTTCGGGCCAGAGAAGGCTGGCCAGCTTCCCGCGAGGATGGCTTTGTTCTCCGTGGTAGGCCAGATAGGCGAAGAGAGAACGACCCTTTTCTGTGGGGAGGGGTGGGATTTCCCGTTCCCCTGTTCGCAGCCGCAACTGTCCGAAGAGGTCGATCTCCAGTGTAGGGGTATGGGATGAGTGGGGTGCGGGATGGGTCGCGTTGCGCAGTGGCATGGGCATTTGCGGCGTGGATCTCGACGCTTTGCGCCCAATTATAGCACAGGATGGGAGTGGTTGGAGGAGATATAATTTTGGATTTTCAGCGGAAGATCGGCCTGTTGGCTGTGAACCGATCCGGCCCCGCCTTCCCTCCAGAGACCCTATTCGTCCTCGATCTCGATGATGTGTTCCTGGGAGCCCTGTCGCCAGATCCCGTTGGCGTCCCCGATGGCCCAGGTGGAGCGGATGCGAATGGTGCGCCGAGGACGGCGGGGGCGCTCCAGAGGCGCAGGCTGGGAGGCGTTCTTCCGGGTCAGCGCGGTGCTGTGGGATGGCGCCGGTGCGCTTTTGCCCGGGTTGGCCAGGTAGCCGCGCAACAACCTCCAGCCCACCCGGACGACCAGGCCCGCCAGGCCCGCGGCCACGGGGAGGGCAGCCCGTCCCAGAGTGGCCGGCACATTGCTCCGCGTGGCTGGGAGCTCCTGTCGGGTGTCGAAGCCACAGTGGGGGCAGAAGCGATCCTCCAGGCGGACGTTGTTGCCGCATTGGGGGCAGATGCGATGGACTTGGGCCATGGTCGTTCCTTTCACTGGACAGGTGTGCTGCGCGGGTCAGTATAGCATCGGGGAAAGCTTGCGTCAAAAGGGCGGAAAAAACGGGAAAACCCGAGGGGAGTTGGATCCCGGCGTCCTGAATAGGGCCAGGATCCTGTTGCGTTCACGGGGGCAAGCCTGGTAAAAAACAGGGCAAAATCCGTTTCCGATCCCTCCTGGGGCATTGACCCTTGGCCCCGCCTCCACGTTCTCTTCTCCATCTCTTCCCCCAAATTTCCCAACAAATTATTGGAATTTTATTGGGGGCACCCCCCTACATACCTATTGTATCCTGCGTAGTCGTGCTTTATCTTTGCTGTAAAGATTGCGTAAAAGATCCCAAATATCCCGACAAAATGGCCGTAAAAACATTGGATTTTCATAAGATTCCTCCGCGAAGCCGGAGAGCGCTTGCACCGTTTATCCCTGGGCAAGCCACTCCGTTTTCGGCAGAAGGTGAGGTACGGCATGAAGAGTCGGAAAGCGATCTCCTTGGTGCGGCCACTGGCCATCCTGACCCTGGCCCTGATTTTCTGGTTGAGCCTACAGATGACCGCCTCGGTGCAAGCGAAATCGGTAGTTGAGAGCACGAACACGCTGCTCATCCAGTTCGATGAGAACGTCACTCTCCAGGAGCGAGACGCCGTCATCCAGGAGATGGACGGGCAGCTCCTGCGCTGGCTGGAGCCCATCTCCGTGGCCCAGGTGGCCCTGCCCAACCAGGCCTCCCTGGAGCGCTCTGCGGGCGCCTTGCTGGCCAGCTTCCAGCGAGAGGGGAAGATCCACTTCGTGGAGTACGATGGGCCGGTCTACGGTGTCGGCATCCAGGAGGCGCCGGTTCACGAGACGTTGGGCGCCTCCACCTGGGCGCTGAGCCCGCTCTCTGTGAACGATCCGGATTTCAACGACCCCCAGCGGGTCTATGCCCCTCAACTGATGGGGGTGCCCACGGCCTGGAACTACACCCAGGGCGATCCGGACGTGGTGGTGGCCGTGGTGGACAGCGGCGTCAATGCCCAGCATCCGGAGTTCCAAGATCGTGTGATCCCCGGATATGACTTCGTGAACGATGACAGCGATCCGGCCGATGATCATGGGCATGGCACCCACGTGGCAGGGATCATCGCGGCTGCGGCCAACAACGGCGCCGGGTCGGCTGGGGTGTGCCCCCAGTGCCGGATCCTGCCCGTCAAAGTGCTGAACCAGGACAACGTTGGGTCCTGGTCGGGTGTGGCCGCCGGGGTCATCTACGCAGTGGACCAGGGGGCCGACATCATCAATCTGAGCCTGGGCGGCACTGGCGGCGCCAACGTGCTGGAGCAGGCCATCGAATACGCAGTCCAGAAGGGCGTCCTGGTGGTGGCTGCGGCTGGCAATGGTCGGACCGACACCCCCTTCTACCCGGCCGCTTACCCAGGCGTCCTGGGGGTGAGCGCCTCCCGCAACGATGACACCCGGTGGAGCCTGAGCAACTTCGGTGACTACATCGACCTGGCAGCTCCGGGCTATGCCATCTACAGCACCTACGCAGACCTGGGCAACTACTATGGCGGCTACACCTTCATGAGCGGCACGAGCATGGCCTCTCCCCATGTGGCTGGGCTGGCGGCCCTGCTCCTGAGCCAGGACCCCGAGCGGAGCGCCGCCGACGTGGAGCGCCTGTTGGTGGAGACGGCCGAGGACCTGGGTGAGCCGGGTTGGGATCCCTACTTCGGCGCTGGCCGAGTGGATGCCCTGGCCGCCCTCAGTGCGGAGCCCCTGCCCGAATTCACCATGGCCACCCTTGGGGGCCGGGTCTGGCAGGACAATAACCGGGATGGGGTTCAGGGCGAAGAGGAAGCGCAGGGGATCCCAGGGCTGATCATCCAACTCCTGGACCAGCAAGGTCAAGAGGTGGCCTCCGCCACCAGCGACGAGCAGGGCAATTGGTCCATCAGCGGCTTCTTCGCTGGGGACTACACGGTCAAGGTCACCTCCACCACCACGCCTATCCAGGCCACCCCGGAACAGTACACGGTGCAGGTGGCCAGCGGAGACAACATCAACAGCCTGGATTTCGGTGTCATCGAGGAGAATGGGGTCGCATCCCAGCACCAACTTTACATACCCATCGTCGTCCGTCAGTGAGCCGACCCGTGGCTTCACCCTGTTCGACCCCGGCTGTATCTCTGTGTGTCAGCCAAAACTGTTCGTAGTGTCGTAGTGTATCTGGTTGTGTATCTGGTTTTTCGAAGAGAACTGCTCGTCCAGGAATTCCGAACTGTTCGTCGACTCCGTGGCTGAGCTGATTATCTGAAATATCAACAAGGAGCGGTAACATGTATCCAACCTCCCAACTCTCACCTCCCCGGCCGGTTCTGTCAATCCGGATCCTGGTGCGCCTGATCGTCGTGCTCCTGGCTACGGGGCTGCTGTGGCTCGGTCCCATGGCGACGCCTTCCGCCCACGCCCAGGGGATCACCTACCACGTGGTGCGTCCCGGTGAAACCCTGAGCGGCATCGCGGCCCGGTACGGCGTGAGCACGCGGACGCTGGCCAGCTACAACGGCATCCGCAACTGGAACTTCCTGCGGGCTGGACAGCGCCTGGCCATTCCCCCTCGAGGTGCCGTGCCTGCTCGGACTGTGTACAAGGGCGTCGCTTCCAGCCAGCCGGCAACTGTTCGATCCTATGTGCCCACACCCACGCCCACCCCGCGAGCCTGTTTCCAGCGCACCCACATCGTGCGGGGCGGCGAGACCCTGAGCGGCATCGCGGCCCGGTACGGAAGCAGCGTCCTGGCCATCAAGCGGGCAAATGGGCTCTACATCGACATCATCTACGTGGGGCAGCGTCTGATCATCCCCTGCTGATGGAAAGGGCAATCCGTTGACAGCGAAAACCGAACGTGGAGAGGCCGGGAGAGGTCTCACAGACCTCCCCGACACCTGAGCGCCCTCACTGTTACCGAGGGCGCTCGTTTTTTGTGTAAAGGTTCGGCGTCACCCCATATGGGTGTGTCAGGGGGACTTCCGACTATGTGCCCGGGCCGGCCGCACGGAGAGAGAGCCCCTCAAGGAGAAACGGCCGTGGGGGAGGGGGTCCAGGTGGCCGTGTGGGTGGGGGTGGGGATGGGCGAATTGAGCTGGGTGGGTGTGGGCGTTGGCGTGGGGGAGGGAGTCCAGGTAGGGGTGTGGGTGGGTGTCGGGCTGGGTGTGGACGTGGGTGTGCCTGTAGGCGTCGGCGTGGGGGAAGGGGTCCAGGTGGGCGTGAAGGTCGGTGTGGGCGGCGTCACCCGTTCCCACCAAAAACGCAGCACGGCCCATTCGGTGTGTTCGAAGTACTCCAGCCGCACCTGGTGAAATCCTCGTTCCAGGGGCAAAGTTGCCTCCAGGAGCCGCGCCGCCCCGTCCCGCCACTCATCGATGACCAGCACGTCGTCCACGTAGAGTCGGGCTCCGTCGTCCACCTCCACCAGGAAGCGATACTCCCCCGCATCGAAGAAGAGGGTCTGGCTCCAGCGGGCGCTGAAATTGTCCGCTGGCAAGGACGGGGCCGGGCCGCTGTTCCCCCAGACAAAGGAGAGCTCCACGTCGTTGCGGACCAAGGCCGGCGGTCCGCTCAGGTTGGGATTGGCCCAGTACTCCCCTCGCCAGTCAGTGATGGGCGGGGGCGTGAAGGTGGGCGTGGGCGTGACGGTGGGGGTCGGCGTGCTCGTGGGCGTGTTGGTCGCCGTGGCGGACGGGGTGACAGACGGGGTGGCAGACGGGCTGGGCGTGGCGGTCACGGAAGGAGTTGCGGTGGATGTCACCGAGACCGGGACCAAGGGCGCGGAGGCTGGCGGCGTGGTCCCGGCCGGCGGGGCTACGGTGAAAAGGGCGGTGGCCTGGTGCTTGTCGTCCGGGGTGTAGGCCAACACGGTCTGCTCTCCAGGGACCAGCCAACGTCGGTTCACCGGGTAGAGGAAGCCGCTGCTCAGCCGTCCCTCTTCGTCCGCGGTGGCGGCCGCCAGGATGCCGCTCCGCCCCCGTTCGTCCACCAGGGTGATCAGCACCAGCCCGTTGATGGGCCAGCCCTGCCCGGTCACCTGGACATAGACCCCCGCGTAGCCCTGGGCGGGAGCGAGCTGGATGGCTGGCTGGCCCTGCCCGGCCGGCGGGTTGGGCGTGCGAAAGGGCGCAGGGGGCGTCACCAGGGCCGGACAGGCCGTCAGGATGGCGGCCAGCAGGGAGAGCAACAGGCCCAGCCAGGCTCCTCGACGGAAGGCGCGAGCGGATCGGCGGCTCTCGCCGGGCAGGGGCCCCGTCTCCCGAGATCCGTGGCGACGGCGGCTGAAGATGGCGAGGAAGGCGAAAACGGAGTGGAATGGAGATCGGGACATGGGGCGTCTCCTGAACACAGCCGAGGATGAATTCGGTCACGGCAGCAGCAAACCCTGCAAGGTAGTCGCCTCTGGGACGGCTCCTCCCGCGGATTTGTTCCCCCGGCTTCCAGGCGTGCTACAATAGGCGGCAACGCTGATCGAGTTGATCGACCCCGCCGACCCGCCATCCTGGGAGGTGTGCATGCTCCCCAAATCCGTCTACTCCGCCCTGTTGCTTGCCCTGCTCGCCCTTTTCCTCGTTGGCTGCCAGGCTGGGCCTCGGATCTTCCAGGCCGAGCCCGCCCCACCCACCCCCGTCCCACCTACACCTACGCCGCCCCCGCCAGTGAGCCTGCCGCCGGGCAGCCAGCCCCTTATCGACGCGGCGGGCCTGGACTTCGCCGAACGCCGGGTGGTGGAGGTCTACAACCGGGTGGCCCCCTCGGTGGTGACCATCACCACCCGGGTGCTGCGCCGGGGCTTCTTCTTCCAGGTGATCCCCGAGGAAGGCTCCGGCTCCGGCTTTGTCCTGGATCGGGAAGGGCGCATCCTGACCAATTTCCACGTGGTGGAAGGGGCGCAAAACATCGAGGTCATCTTCGAGGGGGACCAGGCCTTTCCGGCTCGAGTCATCGGCGTGGACCCCCGGAACGACGTGGCGGTCCTCCAGATCGACGCCCCGTCCGAGCTGCTCACGCCGGTGACGCTGGGCAGCTCCGCGGACCTGCAGGTGGGCCAGCGGGCCATCGCTATCGGCAACCCCTTCGGCCAGTTCAGCCGCACGTTGACCACCGGGGTGATCAGCGCCCTGGATCGCACCCTGGAAGGCCAGGACGGTCGCACCATCAGCGGCGTCATCCAGACGGATGCGGCCATCAACCGGGGCAACTCCGGCGGCCCTTTGCTGGACAGCAGCGGCCGGGTCATCGGCATCAACACGGCCATCTTCAGCCCCACCGGGACCAGCGCCGGGGTGGGCTTCGCCATCCCCGTGGACACGGTCAAACGCATGTTGCCCGATCTCCTCACCCTGGGCCGCTACCGCCACCCCTACCTGGGCATCCGCTACGCCTACCGCATCACCCCTGGCCTGGCCAAGGCCCTGGAGCTTCCGGTGGACTCCGGCCTGCTCCTGGTGCAGCTGTACGATGGCAGCCCCCTGGATCGGGCTGGGGTGCGGGGCGCCCGGCGGGAGGTCATTCTGGGGAACCAGCGGCTCTTCGTGGGTGGGGACATCCTGGTGGCTGTGGACGGCCAGCCGGTGACCAGCCTGGAGGATCTCCAGATCCTGCTGGAATCCGACTACAAGGTGGGGGACACGGTCACGGTGGACCTCCTCCGGGACGGGAAGCCCTTCTCTGTGGAGGTGACCCTGGCCGAGGAGCCTTCTCCCCGCTGAGACAGCCGAGTCGGTCTGGCCGGCTCAGTTTTAGTCGGCTCAGCTGGATCAGCTCAACTTGGCTAGCTCAGTGCCGGGTGGCCAGGTTCACTGCATCCCGGAGCATGGCCGCGGCGGTGGGCAGAGGCTCCCGCTCCCAGATCTTGTGGTACATCCGGCCGTAGAGGTCGCTGCGGATCTCCACCCCCATCTCCCAGCCATCGCACCGGCCCAGGAAGCTCTCCACCGGCAGCTCCGTGGGCCCCACGGAGAACCGATAACCTTCGCCCTCCCTCTGGGCCACCGCCAGGAGCTTGAGGGTGCGCCCCTGCCTGGCCAGCGCCTGGAGCTGCTCCGTGGTCACGTCCAGGATGCCCGTGACCTGCACCTGATCCAGGGTGGTCGGCGCCCCCAGGACGCTGTTGGCCAGGATGACCAGCTTGTTGGCCGTGTCCCAGCCCTCCACGTCCAGGGAGGGGTCCGCCTCGGCGATGCCTCGCTCCTGGGCCTCGGCCAGGGCCTCCTGGTAGGAGCGGCCTTGGGTCATCTCCCCCAGGATGAAGTTGCTGGTGCTGTTGAAGATCCCCCGGAGCAGGTGGATCTCCGCTCCGATCAGATCCCGCTGGCCGATGTTGATCACCGGCAGGGCGCCGCAGACCGTGGCGCTGAAGGCCAACCCCGCGCCGCTCTCCTGGGCCAGCCGGTGGAGCTCCTGGTAGGCCAGGACCAGGGGCGCTTTGTTGGCCAGCACCGTGTCCACCCCCCGGGCCAGGGCGGTGCGCGCCACGCTCAGACCTGGTTCCCCGCTCTCCAGGTTCACCGGCGAGGCGTCCAGGACCAGGTCGCAGGTCAGATCCGCCAGGACCTGGGCCGGCCCCACCCCGGGCAGAAAGCCCGGCAGGTCCGCCACCCGGCCGCCGGTTTCCTTGTGGCGTCGGGTGGCCTCCGGGTGGAAGCCCTGAAGGGCCACGGCCACGCCGCTGCTGTCCGCCACGCAGACCACGCGAAAAGCCAGGCCGTACTGGCGCTCCAGGCGCTCCCCTTTCATTTCCAAGATCCGGAGGAAATTGCGGCCCACGTTGCCCAGGCCGATGAGGGCCGCGCGTATTTGACGAGTCATCTCAGTGCCTCTCCTCGGCCGAGCTGTCCGGCGGCGCTTTGCGCTGGTAGGCCAGCTTCAGGGGCTGCCAGGCCGGCCATTTGAGCAGGCTGTTCCAGGCTGCCGGCTGGGTGGTGTCCGCTTCCGTCTCGGCCACGGGCTGCCGGGTCAGGTTCATGAGCACCGCCACCTCGTCGCAGCGGTGGAACTTGGGGCAGTAGATGCACTCCTGCCAGAGCTTGGGGCTGATGCTCCAGCGATCCACGATGTGAAAGCCCAGGCGCAGGAAGAAGTTCTCCCGCAGGGTCAGGGCGCAGACCTGCTTGAACTCCCGGGCCCGGGCCAGGGCGATGAGCTGCTCCACCAGCCTGCTGCCCAGCCCCTGGCCGTGCTGGCTCTCGTGGACGGCCAGGGAGCGGATCTCGGCCAGATCTTCGGTCAGGGTGGCCAGGGCGCCGCAGCCCACCACCCTCTCTGAACCGGGCTCCTGGCCAGGTTGCTCCGGCTGCTCCACAGCCACCAGCCAGTCGGGCAGGGACTGGAGCACCGCCTCCTCTCGCCGGGGCAGCATCAGGTTGCGGGCGGCAAAGTGGTTGACCAGGGCCACGATCTGGGGCGCATCCTCCGGTCGGGCGGGGCGTATGGTGACGGGCATGGCGGGCACCTCCGAATCCGAGGCAGTCTCGGGAACGTTCGGGGAGACGGGGCGAAAACCGTCACGGACGGAAAGGGTCACGGGCAGGGCGCTCACAGTGTCTGCAGGATCTGCCCCAGGATCTCCACGGCCTGCTGGAGCTCCTCCGGGCGGATGACCAGGGGCGGCACGAAGCGGATCACGTTGGGCCCAGCCCCCACCAGGAGCAGCCCCCGGTCGTAGGCCGCGGCCACCACGGGCCCGGCCTCCTGGTCCAGCTCCACGCCCACCATGAGTCCCCGGCCCCGCACGTCCAGGATGTGGGGGCTGTTCAGCTCCTGGAGCATCTCCATCAGCAGCCGGCCCTTCTCCTGCACCTGGGCCAGAAAGCTGGGCTGGGCGATGCGGCTGACCACGTGATGGGCCACGTGGCTGGTCAGGGGGTTGCCGGCGAAGGTGCTGGCGTGGTCTCCTTTGTGGATGGCGTCGGCCACCTTCTGGCGCATGAGGATGGCCCCCATGGGCAGCCCCCCGGCCAGGGGTTTGGCCGCGGTGAGGATGTCCGGCTCCACGCCGTAGCCCTGATGGGCCCAGAGATGGCCCGTGCGTCCCAGGCCGCACTGGACCTCGTCGAAGATAAGCAGGGCGTCGTGCTCGTCCGCCAGGGCCCGCAGCCCCTGAAGGAACTCGGGGGTGGCCGGGTGGATGCCTCCTTCCCCCTGGATCGGCTCCACGATGATGGCGCAGACCTGGTCGTCCATCTGCGCCTGGGCGCTGGCCAGGTCGTTGAACTCAGCGAAGCGCACGCCGGGCATGAGAGGGCGGAAGGGATCCTGGTACTTGGGCCGGGGAGTGGCGGCCAGGGAGCCGAAGAGCCGTCCGTGGAAGGCACCGCTGAAGGCCAGGATCGCGTACTTCTCCTGGTGGCCCTGCTCCCGAGCGTAGCGGCGGGCGAACTTGAAGGCCCCCTCGTTGGCGTCCGCGCCAGTGAGGCTGAAGTGGACCTTGTCCGCGAAGCTGGTCTCGCAGAGGAGCTTGGCCAGCCGGGCGTGGGGCTCGGTGTGGTAGAGGTTGCTCACGTGCAGGACGCCGCTCTGGGTGATCTGGGCGATGGCCTGGTTGATGCCCGGGTCGTTGTAGCCCAGGGCGTTCACCGCGATGCCGGCCACGCAGTCCAGGTAGGCCTTGCCGTCGCTGTCGTAGAGGGTGCAGCCTTCCCCCCGCTCCAGCACGAAGGGTGGGCGGGTGTAGACGCCCAGCACGTACTCCTGCTCCATCTGGATGATCTCTTGGGCATTCATGGGCTTGTTCCTTGCGAACTGGGTCCTGCAAATCAGGTCTTGCGGATGGTTGGCTTTGTGGACGGCGGGATGGGGCTGCCTCAGCGCACGCCGATGATGCTGGTGCCGCTGCCTTCCTGGACGCCAGCCAGGTTGGTGATGACGCTCTGGAGCACGCCCCGGCGCACGGCCTCCACTGCGCTGCGCACCTTGGGCACCATGCCCCCGGTGATGATCCCCTCCTGGATCCAGCTCTCCGCCTGGTTGGCGGTGATGGCCCGCACCACCCGCCCCGCCACCAGGACCCCGGGCACGTTGCTGACGAAGATGAGCTGCAGGGCGTTCAGCCGGGCGGCGATGGCCGCGGCCATGTGGTCCGCGTTCACGTTGTAGCTCTGGGCGTCGAAGGCGCCGAAGCTCACCGGGCTGATCACTGGGACGATGTCCGCCTCCAGCAGGGCGTGGATCAGCTGCGGGTTCACGTCCTGGATGTCGCCCACCCGGCCCAGGTCGCCCAGGGGGTGCCAGAGCTTCTCCACGTAGACGGTGGCGTTGTCCACGCCGCTGAAGCCCGCTGCAGGGATCTCCTGGTCCACCAGGGCCCGGACGATGCGCTTGTTGATCAGCCCGCTCAGGACCATCTCCACCACGTCCATGCTGGCCTCGTCTGTGATCCGCAGCCCCTCCAGGAAACGGGGGGTGAGCCCCAGGCGCTCCTGGAGATGGGCGATGGCCTTGCCGCCGCCGTGGACGATGATGGGATGCTTGCCCTCCTCCTGCAGGCGGCGCACCGCCTGGGCCAGGCCGAAGAGGAAGGTCGGGTCGTCCAGCTCGTTGCCCCCCACCTTCAGCACCACGGTGTAGCGGGGCTCCTCCTGGCTGGCAGATTCAGCCTCTTGTTCCGTGTGGGCTCTGTTTATGGGTTCCTGGTTCATGGTTTCCTGGCTCGTTTCTTGCTCTAGAGGCTTCGCCGACTCGCTGCACCCCTCACAGGAGGCCCAGGGTCTCGTCCAGCCCCATGGCGATGTTGAAGTTCTGCACCGCCTGGCCGCTGGCCCCCTTGAGCAGGTTGTCGATGCTGGCGGTGACGATGATCTCCCCGCTGTCCGGCTGGCTTGGATCCACTGGGGTGATGCCGATGGCGCAACGGTTGCTGTGGACCGTGTGGGCCAGGGTGGCGCACTCCCCCAGGGGCAGCAGGTGGATGAAAGGCTCGTCCCGGTAGCTCTCCTGGTAGAGCCGGTGAACCTCCTCCACAGGGGTGCCTGGAGGGGCGATGACCACCATGGTGCTCAGGATGCCCCGGTTCACCGGCAGCAGGTGGGGCGAGAAGATGAAGCGGCTGCTGGACGGCCCGGCCCCGTTCAGGACCTGCTCCATCTCGGCCACGTGGCGGTGGCGGTAGCCCACGTTGTAGGGGGTCAGGTTCTCGTTGGCCTCCGGGAAGCTGGTGAGGAGCTTGGCCTTGCGTCCCGCGCCGGTGATGCCGCTCTTGGCATCCACGATGACCCGCTCCCCCAGCCAGCCGGCCTTGGCCAGGGGGTAGAGGCCCAGGTTGACGCTGGTGGGGTAGCAGCCCGGGTTGGCGATGAGGGGCGCGTCCCGGATGGCCTCCCGGTTCAGCTCGCACAGGCCGTAGACCGCTTCCTCCAGCAGCTCCGGCGCGGTGTGGGGCTGGCCATACCAGCGCTGGTAGACGGCTGGGTCCTTCAGGCGGAAGTCGGCGCTGAGATCGATGACCCGCACCCCAGCCTGGCGAAAGGCCTGCACCGGCTGGATGGAGGCGGCGTGGGGCAGGCAGAGGAAGACCACGTCCACCTCGTCCGCCCGCTCCAGGGCCTGGGCCAGGGGGATGAGGGGGTAGGCCCAGCTCACGGGGTGGATCTGGCTGTAGGCTTTCCCGGCGCTGCTCTCGCTGGTCAGCCAGGCCACGGTCAGCTG
>CAYQEB010000088.1:0-5875 GCA_964416395.1 uncultured Caldilineaceae bacterium
AAAAACCCTTAGAGGTGACAGCCACGGAAAAAGTGACTGTCACCTCTTGGATCTCCCTGCAATTTACGCTGCGCAAGCGTTGGCTGGGTCGTCAAACCAGAAATGGATCGTCCAGTGCTCGAACTCCATCCCCGGATGCCCGCCTTCCAGATGTTCCCACGGCGGCGCCGGTTGCTCGCTCAAGCTCTCCAGCTCAACGCCGATCAAATCGCCCGCCGGATTATACAGAAGCACCACCGGCCCCGGCTGTTCGCCCATCATCTGCAGAAAATGCCGCCCCATGTTGGGCACGCACTCTCCGGTATCTATCCAGCCCGCCGCCTCCGCTTCCGCTGCGGTCAGGGGTAAATTATCAAAAGAGCCCTCTGTCACAATCAGGCGGTCGCCGATAGAGGGCGCCGCAGCTTCCGATATAGGTGGCGGAGGGGTGCAGGCTGCCAGCACGGTGAACAGCAGCACAGCGCCAACCGACAAAACCAGTAAACGAACTTTTTGAGAAAACATCGTTTGTCTCCTTAGCTAAACATACAAGAGGGTTCATTCGCTCAACGGCTGTTAATCCACAAAAAAGATGCCATGCTCGGCGCTGATTTCCACAATGCGCGCCATGTCCGGCGGGCCGGGCTTGGCGAATTCGGCGGCGCAGCGGGCAAAAAAGGTCTCAAAACCAGACGGCGAGGTCTGCGTCAGTTGCACCAACGGCCGGTCGCCGATGTTGCGGAAGGTGTGCACCGCGCCCCGCGGTATGAAGACCAGCGTACGCATAGGCACTTCCCGCCATTCGCCATCGAGGAAAAACTCCACCCGGCCTTCCAGCGGGAAGAACCATTCATCTTCATTTGCGTGGTAATGGGGGGGCGGTCCGCCGCCGGGCGGGGTGATGTCGGTGAAGATGGTGCACTTGCCGCCCGTTTCCGCGCCGGTGACGTGGAAATAGATTTCCTCGCCAAAAGCCCGCACGGGTTCCAAATCGTCCAGCGGACTCACAACGGGTTTTGCTTCCTGGGTGGTTGTGTCTGTCATGTTCGGTCTCCTTTTTGAAGTGGATTCAGCGCTTTCGACTGGCTCGATCTCCGGGGATTGAACCAACCTTGCTGACCAGCATACTGCACGGCTGTCGCGCCATCGTCACCACCGGCGTTACAGAACGCGTCACAGAGGGTCTATTTGTATTCCCCGGCCAAAAATGCTAGAGTTTTTCGTATGGCTCACCTTTCCCTGACCCTTTTCGGGCCGCCCCAGTTGGATAGTGATGGGACGCCTGTCAAAATCACTCGTCGCAAAGCCATCGCTCTGCTGGCCTATCTGGCGGTCAACCGGCAGAGCCACAGCCGCGACGCGTTGGCCGCCATGTTCTGGCCGGAGGCGGAGCCAAGCCGCGCCCGCGCCGCCCTGCGCAGCGCCTTGTGGACACTCAACAAAACGCCATTGGCGGCATGGCTGGCCAGTGAGCAGGAAACGGTGGCATTACGGCCGCCCCCCGAGCCCCCAAACAGCTTCACCGTAGACGTTCTCCGCTTTCGCGAGCATCTGACAGCCTGGCAACAGCACAGCCACGACACGCCCGCCTTCTGTCCCGACTGCCTGGCCGGGCTGACCGAAGCCGTCGCCCTCTACCAAAACGATTTCATGGCCGGCTTCACCCTGCCCGACGCGCCCGCGTTTGACGAATGGCAGTTCTTCCAGGCCGACGACCTGCGTCAAAAGCTGGCCGCGGCGCTGGAAGCGCTCGTCGCCGCCCACCAGGCCCTGGGCAACGCGGAGGAAGCCATCCCTTTCGCCCGCCGTTACGTGTCCCTCGACCCGCTGCACGAACCGGCGCAGCGGCTCTTGATGCAGGCGTATGCCCAGGCCGGGCAGCAGAGCGCCGCGCTGCGTCAATTCGAGCTTTGCCGCCAGGTCTTGCAGGCGGAATTGGGCGTGGAGCCGGCGGCGGAAACCCAGGCCCTGCTCCAGCAATTGCGCCGCCGGCCGCCAACGGGAACGACCGCGTCCGCTCCCGCCCGGCGCGCGCCGCCCCACAACCTGCCGCCAGACCCCACCCCCTTCATCGGCCGCCAGGAGGAGCGCGCCCAACTCATCGCCTATCTGACGGAACCGGCCGTGCGCCTGGTGTCCATCCTAGGGCCGGGCGGCATTGGCAAAACCCGGTTGGCGCTGGCTGTGGCCGCGGACCTGGCCGCCAGCGGCGCGTTTCCCGATGGCGTTTACTTTATGCCGCTGACGCCGCTGACCGCACCGGAGGAGATCGTCCCGGTCATCGCCGAAGCGGTCGGCTTTCCCTTTCAGACGGACGGCCGCCGTCCTCGGCAACAGCTTTTCGATTACCTGCGCTCCAAAAACATGCTCCTGCTGCTGGACAATTTTGAGCATTTGCTGGGCAATGGCCAGTCGGATGGGGCGACGCTGGCGGCCGACCTGCTGGGGCACGCGCCCCAACTCAAATTGCTGGTCACGTCGCGGGAGCGGCTGAATCTGTATGAAGAACAGGGGTATCCTTTGGGGGGACTGGATGTGGAGGATGCGGCTGTGACCCTCTTCCGGCAGGCCGTCCACCGCCGCCTGCCCCGCTACGAAATGGACACGGCCGACGCCAGCGAGATCTGCCGGTTGGTGGAAGGGATGCCGCTGGCGCTGGAACTGGCCGCCACCTGGGCCGAACTCCTCTCCCCCCGCGAAATCGCCGCCCGCATCCGGCAAAACCTCGACTTTCTGGAAACCGACCTGCGCAACCTGCCGCCCCGCCACCGCAGCATGCGCGCCGTCTTCGACGCCACCTGGCAGTCGTTGAGCCGGACAGAGCAGGACGTTTACGCCCAACTCTCCCTCTTTCAGGGCGGCTTTACCGCCGAGGCCGCCCGGGCCGTGGCCGGAGCGTCCCTGAAAACGTTATCCGTCTTCATCAGCAAGTCGCTGCTCCGCTTCAACCCGCGCCGCCAGCGGTATGGAAACCACGAACTGCTGCGGCAGTTCGCCGCGGAAAAGCTGACGGCCCACGAAGAAACCCGGCAGCGTCACGCCCGTTACATCTGCGCTTTCCTTCAGCGCCTGGAACCTGATCTGAAGGGGCCGCGCCAGCAAGAAGCGCTGACGGCCATCGAGCAGGACCTGGAAAACGCCCGCGCCGCCTGGACGTGGGCCATCGCTCACCGGCAAAGCGATTATCTGGCGCAGGCGCTGGAAGCGCTGGCGCTCTTTTACCAATGGCGCAACCGGTTTGACGAAGGCAGCGCGTTGTGTCAGAGGGCGGCGACGGCTATCCTGGCTGGCGACGCCGCCGATGGCTCCCTGCCCCCGGAAGAGGCGCTGCTGGCCGCGCGGCTGCTCACCTGGCAAGGCGTCTTTCAACTGGCGGCCCGGCATTACAATCGCGCCCGCCTGACGTTTCAGCAAGCGCAAACCTGGCTGGACCGCGCGGCGTTGCCCCAGGCGGAGATTGCCGCAGCCCGGGGGCATTTGTTGCTGCAACTGTCCCACTATTCCATCATCAACGATTTTGGCGGCCAGGCGGTGACGCTCAACGAGGAAAGCGTGGCCTTGCACCGCGCCATCGGGGATGAATGGGGTGCAGCGCTGGCCCTGGACGCGTTGGGGCAAAAATATGTGAGTTTGGGTGAATATGACAAAGCGTTCCAACTCCAGGAGGAATGTCTGGCTATCCGCGAACGGCTGGGCGATCAGTTGGGCATGGCCCGTTCTTACAACTTGCTGGGACTGCTGATGCTGCACACCAACCAACTGGAACGCTCCGAAACTTATTTGCGGCAAAGTCTGGCGCTTTATCGCCCGCTGAGGAACCGGGCCGACCTGGCGAATCCCCTGGCGACGTTGGGGATTAACCAATTGTTCAGCGGCCAGTTTGAAGCGTGTCTGGACACCTTTGCCGAATGCTGGGCCATCCACCGGGAATTGGGGTTGACGCACGAGCCGTTTACGGCCAACGTGACCACGGCACGGGCGCTGATCAATCTGGGGCGTTACGAGGAAGCGCGACAGTTGATGCAAAAAGCGCTGCCAGGGTACCGGGACGCCAATGCGGTTTGGTATATTGCCTTTTCGTTGCTCAATCTGGGGCGCGTAGTGCTGACGACGGGGGACGTGGCCGGGGCGCTGGCTTATTTTCGGGAAAGCGACGGCCTGCTGGCGGGGATGAATGAGCGTTCCCTGCGGCCGGATGCGCTTTTCTGCCTGGGATACGCGCACCGCGCCCGGGGGGAACGGCCGCAGGCGATGCAGGCCATGCGAGAAGCGCTGGATATAGCCATTGAGACGCGGCCGCTCAACCCGTTGCGCTTCGAACTGCCTTTGATGGCGCTGCTGCTGCTCGATGAGGGGGAGACGGAGCGGGCGGTTGAACTGTATGCAGCCGCGCGGCAGAGCCCATACATTGCCCATTCGGCCTGGTTTGCGGATATTGCCGGGCGGCAGATAGAGGCCGCGGCCAACTCGCTGCCGCCGGAAGCGGCCGCGGCGGCGCGCCAGCGGGGGCGGGCGCATGACCTGGAGGCGCTGGCGCTGGCTTTGCAGGCGGAGTTGTCTTGTTGATGCCATGTCGATAATCGTAAGAGTTACGCAGTTGGCGGGTGTTGAGGTACACTGGGCTCAATCTTGCAATTCAGGACTCGGATGATGAACGCTCCGAAAAACGAATCAATAAATCCACCAATCGCCCACCATGCTCACCCTGAACGGTCGCTTCTACAGTCTGGCGGAGCTCCGGGCCTGGGACGAAGAGCGGGCCGCGCCTGAGCTCTCGGAGCAGGAGCGGGCCACCTTGCGTTTCAGCCGGGCCTGGCTGACCGGCCAGGAGCGCTTCATCCTGCCCACCTCCGGCTCCACCGGGCCGCCCAAGCCTATCACCCTGACTAGGGAGCAGATGGCGGCCAGCGCTCAGCTCACCGGGGAGGCCCTGGGCCTGGCGCCAGGGGATCGGGCCCTGGTCTGCCTGCCCGTCCGCTACATCGCCGGGCGCATGATGCTGGTCCGGGGCTTCGTCCTGGACCTGGCCCTGACGGTGGTGGAGCCCAGCAGCCAGCCTTTCGTCGGCCTGCCCTCGGAGGCCCGCTTTCACTTCACCGCCCTGGTGCCCCTCCAGCTCCAGACCATCCTGGACCAGCCCGAGGGCCAGAGGCTCCTGGAGGGCATGAAGGCCATCCTGGTGGGGGGCGGGCCGGTGAGCCTGGCCCTGGAGCAGCGGCTGCAGGGGATCCGAAGCCCCGTCTACCACACCTACGGCATGACCGAGACGGTGACCCACGTGGCCCTGCGTCGGCTGAACGGCCCCCAGGCCTCCCCAGCTTTCCGGCCCCTGCCCGGGGTGGAGCTGGGTGTGGACGAGCGGGGCTGCCTCACCGTGCGCGGCCCCATGACTCGAGGACGGCTCCTGCACACCAACGACCGGGTGGAGCTGCGCCCGGATGGCTCCTTCCTCTGGCTGGGCCGGGTGGACAACGTGATCAACAGCGGCGGGGTCAAGGTGCCGGTGGAGGTGGTGGAGCGGGCCGTGGAGGAGGTGCTGCTGGCCCTGGACCGGGAGCTGCGCCTGGGAACGCTGGCCAGCCGGCGCTTCCTGGTGGCCGGCCTGCCGGATCCTCGGCTGGGCCAGGCGGTCACCCTGATCCTGGAAGGCCCCCCCCTCTCCCCAGAGGTGACCCAAGCCCTGCTGGAAGCCCTGACGGCCCGCCTCCCCCGCTACCACGCTCCCCGCGCCGTCCGCACCCTGCCCCGCTTCCCCGAGACGGCCACAGGCAAGATCCAGCGCCAGGAGACCCTCCGGCTCCTGGCCCAGACGCCTCCTCCCAGAACGTTTTGACAGCCCCTTTCCCTCCCTCCTATAATGGAAGCCTGGAGAAACAATCTGGAGCGGATCATTGCA
>CAYQEB010000088.1:5975-13824 GCA_964416395.1 uncultured Caldilineaceae bacterium
TGCAGACGAAGATCATTGCGGACAAACTCATGGCCATTCGACAGATCGTCACACCTTGGGATGAAAACGGGGACATCCTGCGCAAGCCCGCTCGCCGGGTCCGGGAGTTCGGGCCGGAGCTGCACAAGCTCCTGGACGACATGGTGGAGACCATGCGAGAGGCGCGAGGCGTGGGGTTGGCCGCACCTCAGGTGGGGGTGGGCCTGCGCATCACCGTCATCGAGTATCCGGAAGACGAGGAAGATCCGGAATCCACCCGCCTGTACGAGGTGATCAACCCGGAGATCGTCAAGGCCAAGGGATCCGTGGTGGCCCAGGAGGGCTGCCTGAGCCTGCCCGGCCTGGCCGCGGACGTGGATCGGGCCACCTACGTGCTGGTCAAGGCCCAGGACCGACACGGGAAGGAGTACCGCGTCAAGGCCTACGACTGGCTGGCCCGGATCTTCCAGCACGAGATCGACCACCTGCACGGCGTCCTCATGACCGACCGGGCCGAGCAGGTCTACAAAGTGCAGGAGGGCGAAGACGGGGTCATGGAGCTGGTGCCCATCGAGATGAAACGACCGGACACCCTTTCGAAAAACGTGGCGTAGCGCCCCCTCCAGCGCCTGGCCTCCTGCGGGCCCGGCGCTTTTCTATCCTTTCACACAGGAGGCGAGCAACCATGAAAGTGAGCACCATTCTGGCCACCAAGTCCCCCCACATCGTCACGGCCACGCCGGAGCAGAGCGTCCCGGACGCCATCACCGCGCTGACTCGCTACAACATCGGCGCCCTGGTGGTGGTGGACGACCAGCGCCGCCCGGTGGGGATCATCTCGGAGCGGGACATCGTCCGGGCGGCGGCCCAGGGCCCGGCCCTCTTCTCCCAGACCGTGGGCGACATCATGACCCGGAACGTGGTGGTGGGATCCCCCCAGGACGACCTGATGGTGGTGGCCCACACCATGACCGAGGGCCGTTTCCGCCATCTGCCCATCGTGGATCCCGAGAGCAACCAACTGGTGGGCATCATCTCCATCGGCGATGTGATGAAGGCCCAGCGGGACACCTACGAAGGCGAGCTCTACACCCTGCAGACCCAGATCCTCTCCGAAGGCGACCCTGGCAGCGGCCAGGCCAAGGACGGCGACTGAGCCGCGTCGGCGCCCCGCGGGTCCACCGAACGCGCCAGGGACGCGCCGGGCCCGGTGCTGGACCTGGCGTCGGACAAGAACCGGACAAAGGAGCAGACCATGCTACAACCCGGTAGCCCAGACAACCCTCTACGGGTGGCCATCGTGGGAGCAGGCCCGGCCGGGTTCTACGCCGCGGACGCCCTGCTGAAGGCCCACGGACCGAACGTGACCATCCACTTCTACGACCGGCTGCCCACGCCCTTCGGCCTGGTGCGCTTCGGCGTGGCGCCAGACCACCAGAAGATCAAGTCGGTGACCAAGCTCTTCGAGCGCATCCTGGCCCGGCCCAACGTGCGCTTCTTCGGCAACGTGGGCCTGGGGCGGGATGTGAACGTGGAAGATCTGCGCCGCTTCTACCACCAGATCCTCTACTCCGTGGGCGCGCAGACAGACCGCAAGCTGAACATCCCCGGCATCGATCTGGAGGGCAGCCACGCGGCCACCGAGTTCGTGGCCTGGTACAACGGCCACCCCGAGTTCCGGGACCGTCACTTCGACCTGAGCGCGGAGCGGGTGGCTGTCATCGGCGTGGGCAACGTGGCCATGGACGTGGCCCGCATCCTGGCCAAGAGCTACCACGAGCTGGCGGTGACGGACATCGCCGACCACGCCCTGGAGGCCCTGAGGCGGAGCAAGGTGCGGGAGATCTTCGTGCTGGGGCGACGGGGGCCGGCCCAGGCCGCCTTCACCCCGCCGGAGATCAAGGAGCTGGGGGAGCTGGACGTGGCCGACGTGCGGGTCCTGCCGGAGGAGATGGAGCTGGATCCCCTGAGCGCGGCCCAGCTGGAACAGAACCCGGACAAAGCCACCCTGCGCAAGCTGGAGATCCTGCGGGAGTACGCGGCCCGCCCGCCCCAGGGGAAGCCCCGCACCCTGACCATCCGTTTCCTCGTCTCTCCGGTGGAGCTCCTGGACGATGGTTCTGGCCGGGTGAAGGCCATGCGCCTGGTGAGAAACGAGCTCTACGCCACCGCCGCGGGGACGCTGCGCCCCCGGCCCACGCAGGAGTATGAGATCCTGCCGGTGGACCTGGTCTTCCGCTCCATCGGCTACCGGGGCCTGCCCATCCCCGGCGTGCCTTTCAACGAGAGCTGGGGGGTGATCCTGAACGACAGCGGCCGGGTCCTGGACGAGGAGAGCGGCCAGCCCCGGGTGGGGGAGTACACAGCCGGCTGGATCAAGCGGGGGCCCTCGGGCGTCATCGGCACCAACAAGCCGGACGCGGTGGCCACGGTCAAGCAGATGCTGGCAGACCTGGAGGCGGGCAAGATCCTGGAGCCCACCCACACTTCGGACGCGGCGATCGAGGCCTTCCTGCGGGAGCGCCAGCCCCACATCTTCAACTACCAGGACTGGAAGCGGCTGGACGCTTTGGAGGTGGCCCGGGGCCAGGAGCAAGGCCGCCCCCGGGTCAAGTTCACCTCCGTGGAGGAGATGCTGGCTGCCCTGGGTCGATAGCCGGAGTCCTTGAGAGCCCTTCGGGCAATCCCGGTCCGGCCCGGCCTTTGGTTGCCCCTTGACATGGAGGCTGCTTCAGGGTTTAGACTGAGGAGAGCTCAGGCTGAGGAGGGCTCAGAGTGAGGCTCGAACTGCCGCTCCCAACCCATCCCCACCCTCGGCTCCCAACCTCGACGCCCACCAAGGAGAGAAGCAGCCCATGCGAACCTATTCCCACTTCCTCATCACCGCCCTGGCCGGGGACAGGCTCAAGCGCCGGGGCATGCCCATCCACACGAAAGGGCTGCTCCTGGGCTCCTTCCTCCCGGACATCCCCTTGATGGTCCTCTCCGTGGGCTACGTGGTCTACCATCGCTGGCTGGAGCCCATGCCCACCCAGGGTTTCTTTTCCCGGTACGACTACCACTTCTTCAACGATCCCCTCTGGATCGTGCCCCACAACTTCCTCCACGCGCCCTTCATCCTGGCCCTGCTCCTGGCGGTGAGCTGGCCGGGCATGCGCCGGGGTCACCGCTGGATGACCCTGCTCTTCTGGCTGGCGGTGGGGGCCAGCTTCCACACCCTGGTGGACGTCTTCACCCACAACTACGACGGCCCCCTCCTTCTCTTCCCCTTCAACTGGAGCTACCGCTACCGGGGCCCGGTCAGCTACTGGGACCCGCGCTACTACGGGCGGCCCTTCACCCTCTTCGAGTACCTGCTGGACCTGGCCATCCTGGGCTACTTTCTGGTCCGATGGCGGCAGCGTCGGGCTGCCAGCGCCTCGGGATCCGGCTCCGCGCCCCAGGGATCCGCCATGTAACCCCGCTCCTGGGAGCTGCATCCAAAGAGTGGAAGCAGCTCTGGGCCACAACTGCCGCTGCGCTGATGGAATGAACACAAGCTCGACATGGTGTGAGAACCTCCTGGCCCTTGCTTTTGCCCTTCCCCGCTGTCCTCCTGGGTGGCGGGGAAGGGCTTTTTTGCACCCTGCATCGAAGGTTTCGATTTTGCGCCGATTGCGATACAATCAAGGCATCCCTCCCTACGATGACCGAAACGGCCCATCCCCTGGCCGTCCATCGACAGACCAAACCGGTAGTCCGAAGTGACCTGTTGGAGCAGAGGGCCCGAAACGCGAGGCCGTGATCCATCCCCCAGACCGGCGCTGTGGAACCCTTGTCCATGGCCTCCACCTTTCGCCCTCGCCTCCCGTCTCTGAGATCCTCACAACCACCACACAAGGAGGGAAGCATGAAACCACGCACCACTGTTCTCCTCACCCTGCTGGCCATCCTGGCTTTGACCGTGGCCGCCTGCGCTCCCGGCGCGCCCCCGGTGGCGGAAACCAGCGGCCAGGCCCAGGCCCCAGCCGCGGAGCCCATCAAGCTGGGCATCTTCGCCCCCACCACCGGCTTCGCCGCCGCGGACGGCACCAGCGCGCTCCAGTCCGCCCAGCTGGCCGTCACCATGATCAACGACGCCGGCGGCGTGCTGGGCCGCCCTCTGGAGCTGATCCACTACGACGACGCCGCCTCCCCGGACCAGGCCGCAGCCATCGCCCGCAAGCTCATCGAGCAGGACCAGGTGGTGGCCGGCATCAGCGGCAGCTACTCCGGCGCCACCCGAGCCGCGGCCCCGGTCTTCCAGGAAGCCGGGGTGCCCATGGTCTCCGCCTACGCCATCCACCCCAGCATCACCCAGACCGGGGACAAGATCTTCCGGGTGGGCACCCTGGCCGACGTGGAGGGCCGGGTCGGCGCGGAGCTGGTGGGCAACGTCATGGGCCACAAGCGGGTGGCCATCCTGACCATCGACAACGACTTCGGCCAGAGCCTGACCGACGGCTTCAAAGAGCACGCGGCCCAGCTGGGCCTGGAGATCGTCTTCGAGGAGAAGTATCCCCTGGGCGAGACGGACTTCCGCCCCATCCTGGGCAAGCTGAAGGAGATCGCCCCGGACGCGGTCTACGCCACGGGCTACTACAACGAGGCGGCCAAGCTGGTCAGCCAGGCCGCGGACGAGGGGCTGGAGACCCAGATCGTGGGCCAGGAGGGCTACGACTCGCCCAAGTTCATCGAGCTGGCCGGCCCGGCCGCGGAGGGGGTGGTCATCACCACGGACCTGAACCGGGACAGCGAGCGGCCCATGACCCAGCGCTTCCTGAAGGAGTACAAGGCCACCTACGGCGAGGAGGCGGACATGGTGGGGGCCAGCGCCTTCGATGCCGTCCAGGTCCTGGCCTACGCCATCCGCACCGCGGGCAGCACGGACGCAGAGGCCATCGTCCAGGCCCTGGCCGGGCTGAAGGACTTCGAGGACGTGGCCACGGGCCCCTTCTGGCGCTTCACTCCGGGCCGGGAGGTGGTGCGGCCTGTGGGCGCCCAGATCGTCCAGGACGGCGCCTTCCACTTCTACCACGAGTTCACCGACGAGGCGCTGGTGACCCCCAGCCAGTGACGCTTCTCCATCGGTAGCCCATTCGCAGGGGCGAGGCGCGCCGGCCAGACGCGTCTCGCCCCTCGCCCAATCCACCAATCTGGAGACCGACCCGTGCCTCTCTTCGAAAACCTGGCCAATGCGATGGTCCTGGGGAGCATCTACATCCTCATGGCCATTGGCCTGACCATGATCTACGGGGTGCTCAAGATCCTCCACATCGCCCACGCCGCGGTCTACACCATTGGCGCCTTCCTGGGCGTGCTGGCCTTCGGCTGGCTGGGCAACTTCTGGCTGGCCCTGGCCCTGGCCATGCTGGTGGCAGGGATCGTGGGAGTGCTCATCTATCGGGGCGTCTACTTCTACATGCTGGACGCCCCCCGCACCGTCCCCCTCATCGCCAGCGTGGGGCTCTTCATCCTGCTCACGGACCTGCTCCAGAAGCCCTGGCTCATGGGGCCCTACCAGCGAGCCTTCCCCGCGGGGGGCGCTGGCCTGCCCCGGATCGAGACCCCTCTCTTCGACCTGACGCCCAAGCAGACCCTGGTGGTCACGGTGACGGTGGCGCTCCTGGCCCTGGTCTGGCTCCTCCTCACCCGCACCCGGATCGGCCTGGGCTGGCAGGCCGCCTCCATGGACCGGGAGATGGCCGCCGCGGTGGGGATCAACCTGAACCGAGTCATCGCCTACAACTTCTTCGTGGGCAGCGCCCTGGCCGGGGCCGCGGGGGTCCTGGTGGGCGTCTACGACAACACGGTCTACGCCACCATGGGGGACCTGCCCTCCTACAAGGCCTTCGTGGTCATCGTCCTGGGGGGCATGGGCAGCCTGCCCGGCACCATCCTGGCCGGCCTGCTCCTGGCCGTGGCCGAGACATTCCTGGTGGCCAGCATCGGTTTCGTCCTGCCCCGGGACGCCATCGCCTTCCTGGTGCTCATCCTCATGCTCATGTTCCGCCCCCACGGGCTGCTGGGGAGGGCCTAGATGTCCTACTATCTCACCGTCGCCATTCTGGTGGGGATCTGGGTCTCCCTGGCCCTCTCCCTGAACATTCTCACCGGGTTCGCCGGCCAGGTGAGCCTGGGACACGCCGCCTTCTTCGGCATCGGCGCCTACACCTCCGCCATCCTCACGGTGAACTACGGCCAGAGCTTCTGGACCGGCCTTCTGGCCGCCATCCTGGTGACGGGCCTGGTGGGGAGCGTGCTGGGGCTGCCCAGCCTGCGGGTGCGCCACGACTTCCTGGTGCTGGCCACCATGGGGGTCAACTTCGTGGTGGTGGCCCTCTTCAAGTACGTGGACTTCTTCGGCGGGGCCATGGGCATCGTGGGCATCCCCGCGCCCAGCCTCTTCGGCGTCAGCTTCCGGGGTGGCCTGCCCTACCTGGCCCTGGTCCTGGCCTACACGGCCCTGGTCTGGCTGGTGAGCTGGCACGTGAGCCGCACCTGGGTGGGCCTGGCCTTCGACGCCATCCGCCTGGAGGAGGACGCGGCGGCCGCGGTGGGGATCAGCGTGCCCCGCTTCAAGATCTACGCCTTCATGCTCAGCGCGGCCCTGGCCGGGGGCGCAGGGGCCCTCTACGGCCACTTCATCGGCAGCCTCTTCCCGGACACCTTCGTCTTCATCGAGTCCATCGTCATCCTCTCCATGGTGGTCTTCGGTGGGGTGGGCACCCTGCGAGGCCCCATCGTGGGGGCCGTCATCCTGAAGGCCGCGCCGGAGCTCCTGCGCTTCGTTCAGGACTACCGCTTCGCCCTCTACGGCGCGCTCCTGGTGCTGATGATGCTCTTCCAGCCCCACGGCCTGCTGGGGGACGAGAGCTGGCTCTGGACGCAGCTGCGCCGACTCTGGGGCAAGGGGGAGCCGACCCAACCGGTGGCGGAGAGCGAGGAGGTGGCGGCGTGAGTCTGCTGGAAGTGAGGGACGTGACCATGCGCTTCGGCGGGCTCACCGCGCTGCAGCAGGTGAGCCTGGCCGCGGACCAGGGCATCCTGGGGCTGATCGGCCCCAACGGCGCGGGCAAGACCACCCTCTTCAACTGCATTTCCGGCTTCCTTCGGCCCACGGAGGGCCAGGTGATCTTCCAGGGGCAGCCCATCCACAACCGGCGTCCTCACCAGATCGTGGCCCTGGGCGTCGCCCGCACTTTTCAGATCGTCAAGCCCTTCAGCGAGCTCTCCGTGGAGGAGAACGTGCTCAGCGGTCTGGGCAAGCCCGTCTACCCCCGGCTGCACGCCTTCTGGCGGCGCACCGACGACCCGGGGGCCCGCTCCCGGGTGCAGGCCCTGCTGGAACGGGTGGGGCTGCTCCCCTGGGCCAAGGCCAAGGCCTCCAGCCTGCCCATCGGCCTGCAGCGCCGCCTGGAGATCGCCCGGGCCCTGGCCACCGAGCCCCGGCTGCTCCTGCTGGACGAGCCGGCCGCGGGCCTGACCAGCGGGGAAGCCGAGGCTCTGGCCGAGCTGGTGCGTCAGCTGGCAGAGGAGGGGATGGCCGTCATCCTCATCGAGCACAACATGCGCTTCGCCATGAACCTCTGCCACCGTCTGGTGGTCCTGAACCGGGGCCAGATCCTGGCCGAGGGTCCGCCGGAGGCGATCCAGCAGGATGAGCGGGTGATCGACGCGTATCTGGGGAGGGTGAGGAGTGAGGAGTAAGGAGTAAGGAGTGAGAAATGGGGAGTGGGGGTGAGGATGCTTTCCTGGCTTTCGGGAGAGTTCTCGCACACGAGATCCCACTCGTTACTCCTTACTCATTCTCATACTTTACTCATTTTCATACTTTCTCGCGTTGCCTGCC
>CAYQEB010000088.1:13924-16947 GCA_964416395.1 uncultured Caldilineaceae bacterium
CCACAGTTCCGACACACCACCATGCTCACCGTCCAAGATCTCAACGTGTTCTACGGCCCCATCCAGGCCCTGCACGGCGTCTCCCTCCAGGTGAACCAGGGGGAGGCGGTGGCCGTCCTGGGGGCCAACGGCGCGGGGAAGTCCACCCTGATCAAGGCCATCATGGGGCTGGTGCGGCCCAAGAGCGGCGCCATCCTGCTGGATGGGCAGGCCATCCAGGGGCTCCCTCCCTGGGAACACACCGCCCGGGGCCTGGCCCTGGTCCCCGAAGGGGGCCGGGTCTTCCGGGACCTCTCCGTGGAGCAGAACCTGCTCCTGGGCGGCTACCTGCGTGACGAGCAGGCCAATCGGGAGCAGATGGCCTGGGTCTACCAGCTCTTTCCGGTGCTGGCCGAGCGGCGCCGTCAACAGGCCAAGACCCTGAGCGGCGGGGAACAGCAGATGCTGGCCATCGGCCGGGCCCTCATGGCTCGCCCGCGGCTCCTGCTCATCGACGAGGTGAGCATGGGGCTCATGCCCATCCTGGTGCAGAAGGTCTTCCAGGTGCTGGGGGAGCTGCGGCGACAGGAGGTCTCCATCCTGTTGGTGGAGCAGAACGCGGCCGCGGCCCTGGACGTGGTGGATCGGGCCTACGTGCTGGAGAACGGCCACATGGTGCTGGAGGGGCCGGCGGAGCGCCTGCGCCAGGAGCCCAAGGTCCAGGCCGCGTACCTGGGCGGCTGAAGCGGTTGGATCCAGGGCCGGGGGAATGGAGGGCCATCCTACAGAATCGACGGTTTCCCCCTGGCTATGATAGACTTACCACACCTGCCCCGGTGCACTTCCAACCGTCCGGCCTCGCCGTCGCAAGGCCCGTAGTGATTCGACACTCCACAGAAAATGGACCCTCGCTCCAACGAAGAATGGCTCCGTGCGCTCCAGTCGCTGCCATCCGAGGAAGGCCGCCAGGCGTTCGCGCAACTCTACCAGTACCTTTCCCGTGCCGTTCTGGTATACTTGTCCATGCACCGGTCCGAGGTGAAGGATTGGCCTTCAGCTCGCCTGGACAGCTTCGTGGACGACATGGTGCAGGAGAGCATGACCAAGGTGCTGAACAGCCTGGAGAGCTTTCAGGGCCACGCCAAGTTCACCACCTGGGCCTACAGCATCGCCATCAACCACACGGCCAGCGAGCTGCGCCGTAGCCGCTACCGGGAGATCTCCCTGGATCAGCTGAGCGAGGAGACGTCCGGGGTCCTGCGCAGCCTGATCTTGGAGGGGGATCCCCAGCGGCTGTTCGAGCAGATCGAGCAGCGGGCCCTGCTCTACCGGATCATCCAGGAGTCCCTGACGGAGCGACAGCGGGTGGCCCTGGTGGGGGTCTATCTCCAGGGCTACTCCATGGAAGAGATGGCCCACATGCTGGGGATCAAGCGCAATGCCCTGTACAAACTGCTCCACGACGCCCGGAAGCGACTGAAGAAGGCCCTGGAGGAGAACTACCTCTCGCCCGGGGATCTCTTCTCCACTTTCCAGGAGTAGCAGGGCCAGGAGCAGCGGGACCGGAAACAGCGGAGACAGCACGGCAACGGAAGCATTTGTTGCCGCCGGGTAAGGAATCCGCACCTGGAAGCGTCCAAGCTACAGGGACTAGCCGAGAAGGAGTGGGATATTGAGCACGGAACGCATCGTTCAACTCTTGCAGCAGCTCAACCTCACAGAGGAGACGGAGATCGATTGCCAGCAGACCCAGGCGCTCCTCCCCGTCTACGTGGAGCTGGAGCTGGCCGGGGAGGAGGTGGAGGCCGTCCTGCACCAGGTCTGGATCCACCTCCAGCACTGCCCGGACTGCCGGGATGAGCACCTGGCCCTGCGCGCCCTGGAGCAAAGGAAGCCGTCCGAGGTGGATGCCCTGGCCGAGTCCCTTCCGGACACCTCGGGCACTCTCTCCTCCCGCCCCGCGGCCCCAGCCGGTTCCGGCTCGGCCTAGATTTCCCTCAGCCCGGAAGCGCTCCCAACCCAGAAGTGAGGACCGAGAAAGCCGCAGGCCCAGTCGGGTCCGCGGCTTTCTCGCGTCCGGGGGGCGGCCCCAGCCCAGAAAAAACACGGGATCGGGTAAGGAATTTCGCCGCCACAGCGTCTTAGAGGACAAGGGATCGCCCTCCAAGGGCCTTCCCCGTGCTCTGGACCGGCATCCCCGATCCCGCCTTGCCGGATGGGGGATCAGGCCGGATGGGAGACTAGCGAGAAGGAGAGACGACGTGGCCAGCTCAATTCTGAAAACCATCGAGAAGGTTCAGGACCTGGAGCGCTTCCGGGAGCTCTACTGGGAGGGGAGCTTCGAGGAGTACCTGGAGATCGTGCGGGAAGATCCCAACGTAGCTCGGACCGCCTTCCAGCGCATCTACGACATGATCCTCTCCTACGGCACGGAGGAGTACACCCGCAACCGGGAGCGGATCATCCACTACAACTTCTTCGACGACCCTTTCGAGGAGGGCAAAGACGCCATCTTCGGCCTGGACAAGCCCCTCATGGACCTGGTCCAGATCTTCCACGCCGCAGCCCGCCGCTACGGCACCGAGCGCCGGGTGATCCTCCTCCACGGGCCGGTGGGCACGGCCAAGAGCACCATCGTGCGCCTGCTCAAGAAGGGGCTGGAGACCTACAGCCGCACCCCGGAAGGCCGACTCTACACCTTCTACTGGCAGACGGACGACGGGGAGCGCATGGACTGCCCCATGCACGAGGAGCCCCTGCATCTCATCCCGCCCGAATACCGCGCCCTGGTGCTCCAGGAGCTGAACGGCGGCCGCGACCTGGAGCGCCGCAATGGCCATGATGGAGCGCCCGACAGCTACCCCATCCAGATCGAGGGGGATCTCTGCCCGGCCTGTCGCTTCATGTACAACCAGCTCCTGGAGCAGGCCAACGGCAACTGGCTGGAGGTGGTGCGCCAGGTGCGGGTGCGGCGGCTGGTTCTCTCGGAGAAGGACCGGGTGGGCATCGGCACCTTCCAGCCCAAGGACGAGAAGAACCAGGAC
>CAYQEB010000089.1:0-13832 GCA_964416395.1 uncultured Caldilineaceae bacterium
CTTCCCCTTTGGCCTCTCGTCTGTCCCCTGGGGTGGCCCAGCCGAGCTGACTCCTTGCGCGAGAACCAATGAACGCCTGGATGCGTCGGGCCGCGGCTGGGGGATCGGCCTGGGTGGTGTCCACCAGCAAGGTGCGCTCCGGGGCCAGGCGCTCCAGAGCCCGATGGGCGGCGTCCGGGTCGTAGTTGGCCCGCTCCGCGACCACGATGCGCAGCTTGGCTGCCAGCTGACCTGGCTCCACGCGGCCGTCCCGGAGCAGGGCCAGGAGAGCCTCTTCCTCCGTTGGGCTGAAGAGGGCTGCCGCCTCGGGCCCGGCCAGGGACGCCAGGTCCAGGCCAGGGCGCTCCTGCTCCCGCGCGGCAGGGACGCCAGCGGCCATCGCGATGCGGTCGAAAGCATCCTGGCGGCCCAGGAGGCGCTGCACCCGCACCCCGTCCGGCGCGTGGAGGGCCACGAAACGAGCTCGGGGAAACCGCTGGGCGGCGAAGCGCACCTCCTCCTCCCCTCGCAGGCCGTCGAAGATCAGGAGGCCGGGGTTCGGTTCCGGGGCCGTCCAGAGCTGAGCCAGGGCGTGGGCCATGCCCCCGGGGAAGATCTGGCGGTAGCGGCGGGTGTAGTCGAAGCGCCGGGCCCGGTCCGTGACGGGACGGACGGTCTCCCCATCCTCCCGCTGCAGGTGGGCGATGATCAGCTGGTCGGTCAGGGCGCGGCGATCTGGCAGCACACGGAAGCCTAGGCCGACGGCTTCCAGGAGTTGGACCAGGGCCCGGAGGGTGGTGCTCTTGCCCACGCCGGTCAGCCCCACGAAGCAGAGCAGAGGTTCGTCCGGGATGGGCTGCCAGCCGGAGGGAGGGTTCGGTCCCCAGCCCAGGCCGGGAGCGATGGTGTGGAAGGTGGTGGACGGCATAACGCGCTCGATGGACAGGTGGTCGGGTGGGGGAGCCAGTGGGTGGAGGGCGCATCACGGGCGCCGGGCAGAGCATTCGGCAGCGCCTGCGTGTGCCTGCATTATACTGTGCCTGGCGGGAAGAGCGCAACGCCCTGGACGTGTCCCGGGATCACAGCCTGGCCTGTTTTCGCCATTCCTCACCTGAAGAAAGCCGCTCTTTGAAAGGCCTCCCCGGCCTGTGCTATGATAGGCCCACCATCCATCGCCGCGCTTCTTCGCCATCGAACGTCGCCAGAAAGGACCAGCTTCCCCGTGCGTCTCCTGCCCATCTTCGCCCTGCTCCTCAGCCTGCTGACTCCGCTTACCGGACCGCTCCCTGGGCCCTCTGCCCAGGAGCTCACCCCCATCGCCCAGATCCAGAGCCAGTTCTCCCAGGGGGACGACTCGGCCCTGGTGGGCGAGACCGTCACCATCCAGGGGATCGTCACCGGCGTCTACGGGGATCTCTTCTTCGTGGAGGAGCCGGAGGGCGGCCCTTGGAGCGGCATCGCCGTCTACCAGCAAGGGCACTCCGTGGTCTCCCGGGATCAGGTGCAGGTGACCGGGAAGGTGGTGGAGTTCCACGACCTGACAGAGATCGAGCCCACGGAGATCCAGGTCCTCTCCAGCAACAACCCCCTGCCCGAACCCATGATCCTGAAGGTCCAGGAGGCCAAGCACGAACGCTGGGAAGGGGTGCTGGTCCAGGTGCGGGATGTGACAGTCAACGCGGAGCCGGACAGCCACGGCGAGTGGCGCATCCAGGACGAAAGCGGCATCATGCGGGTGGACGACAAGGGGGTCTTCTACCCGGCCAAGGAGGGAGAGCAGATCGCCTCCCTCACGGCCATCGTGGACCACGCCTTCGGCAACTACCGCCTCATCCCTCGCTCTCTGGACGACATCGTCGCCAGCAGCCAGCCGCCCCAGCCTTCCCAGCCGGAGCCGGAGCAGTTCACGCCCATCTACGCCATCCAGGGGGAAGGGCTGGTCACGCCCCTGGCCGGCGAGACGGTGGACACTGTGGGGCTGGTCACCGGGGTGACGGACAACGGCTTCTTCCTCCAGGATCCCCAAGGAGACGGGAACCCGGCCACCAGCGACGGCATCTTCGTCTACACCCAGCGTCGGCCGGATGTGGCCAGCGGGGAGTGCGTGGCCGTGCTGGGCGCTTTCGTCTCCGAGTACTACGACAAGACGGAGCTGAGCGAGGCCAAGGGCGTGCGGGGCAGCAGCCACTGCCCGGCCACCCGGATCGAGCCGGTGGCCATCCCCACGGCCCAGCTCTTCAGCGACCCGGCGGCCCTCTTCGAGCGCTACGAGGGGATGCTGGTCCAGGCCCCCCAGCTCCGGGGGGTGGTCCAAGGCCCCACCAAGATCTTCCGCAGCGGGGACGTGGAGATCAGCCTGGTGGACAGCCGCCTGCTCCCCTACATCGAGGGCGCCCGGGTCTTCCGGGACCAGCCGGAGCACACCTCCGCCCTCATGTACCTGAGCAACGAGCTGGGAGCCAGTCTGCCCCAGGCCGCCTGGGGAGACGGGATCGTGGTCAATCCCATCGGCGATCCGGGGGGCCAGGAGCTGGCCCACATCCCCGCCAACCCCGCCCTGGCCGTGCTGGACTACAACTACGGCAAGTACCAGCTGGCCCTGCTGCCCGGCCAGACAGTCCAGGTGATTCCCGGTGAACGGATCCGGGACCAGGCCCTGGCTGCGGGCGAAGGGGAGTTCTCTGTCTGCACCTTCAACGTCCTGGGGCTGGGCCGGGGCGGGGAACAGTACCGGGAGGAGGCGGAGTATTGGCGCCAGGTGCGCAAGCGAGCCCGGGCCATCGCGGAGGGGCTGCAGGGCTGCACGGTCATCGGCCTGCAGGAGACGGGCAAACCCGAGGACGCGGAGAACCTGGCCCAGGTGCTTCGGGAGGAGTTCAACCTGGACTACCAGGCGGTGGCCATCCCCGGGCCCAACAGCCGCAGCCTGGAGTTCCCCTTGACCAACAGCCTCCTGGCCCGGCGGGATCGGGTCACCGTGCTGAACGCCGAGTCCCGGCAGGGTTGCTCCCGCTACAGCTACGGCGTGCGCTACACCCCCGGGGAGTGCCCCCGCCGCCAGTTCGCCCTCTTCAACCGGCCGCCTCTGGTGGTGGACCTGCAGGTGGAGGGCCCCTGGGGCGAGCCCTACAGGCTGACCGTCATCGTCAACCACTGGAAGAGCAAGGGCGGGGATGAGTCGGTGAACGTGGTGCGGCGCACCCTCCAGGCCGCCCACGTGGCCAGCCTGGTCCAGGAGCGGCTGGATGAAGACCCCCAGGCCCGGGTGGTGGTCCTGGGGGACCTGAACGACTTCTACGGCAGCGGCCCGGTGGAGACCCTACGCCAGGGGACCAACCCGCCCCTGGTCCACGTCTACGACATCCTGCCCCGGCTGGACCGCTACACCTACATCTTCAACGGGGCCAGCCAGGTGCTGGACCACATTCTGGTGACCCCGGCCATGCGCGGGGACCTGGCCGGGGTGAGCCCCCTGCACATCAACGCGGACTTTCCGGAGACAGAGACGGTGGACCTGGGGACCGTCTTCCGCTCCAGCGACCACGATCCTGTGCAGATGGTGCTCCGCCCTCAAGGGGTGAGCTGGATCGGTGGGGAGCTGGGCCTTCCCGGCATCCGGGTCCTCCTGGAGGACGACCGGGGACGGCTGGTGGCGGAGACGGTAACCGACGAGCTAGGTCAGTTCCGTCTCTGGGATGTGCTGCCGGACGAGTACACCCTACGCTACGAACCGCCGCCGGGGGTGCTCATGACCCAGACGGAGACTCAACTGCTGGTTCTGCCTGGGGCGGGCTTCTACTTCACTCCGCCGGTGAGCCATCAGGTGGCGGAGCTAGGGGGCGTCTGGGCATTGCTGACCCCCGCTGTGGGCCTGGTGGCGCCGGGCGCGCGCTGATCCGCGGGCGGGGAGAGGGGCGGACGCACAGAAAGCAGGGACGGAACTGGAGCAGGCCCTGGGGACCGGGCCGGTGAGACGGGGAGAGAGGCATGGACGAGAAAGTCTACCTGAGCTGGCACGACGTGGAGGAGCTGGTGACCAAGCTGGTGATGCAGCTGGACACCCCCTACGATGCCTTGATGGTCATCACCCGAGGCGGCATCATCCCCGGGGGCATGATCGCCGAGGCCCTGAAGATGAAGAACGTCCTCACCGCGGCGGTCCTCTTCCCGGAGACGCCTGGGGTGCGGGCGGAGCTGAGCTGGCCCCGCTTCCTCCAGTTCCCCGGGGACCCGGTGCTCCACGGCCGCAAGATCCTCATCGTGGACAACCTGTGGGACCGAGGGCGCACCATCGTCACGGTGAAGAGCCGGGTGAAGATGGCCGGGGGCATCCCCCAGACCGCGGTGCTCCACTGGAAGAAGGCCCACAACCTCTTCCCGGACGAAGCGCCGGACTTCTACGGGGAGATCACGGACAAGTGGATCTACTATCCCTGGCAGCGCATCGACGACTCGGACGACATGGTGCCGGCCCATCCCCAACCCCAGCTCTCCTGAGCCAGCCCGGGCTCCCGAGGCGAGCGAACAGATCTGGGAACAAAACCTCCTGGGAACAAAATCAAGGAGCAGGAGCATGCCTGAGAAACGCCAGCCCACCCACCTCACCCCGGACGCGCCGCCCGAGGAGCGGATCCCGGAGATCATCCGGCGGCTGCGCCAGCTCTACCCCAACGCCACCACGGAGCTCCACTACGAGAACGCCTACCAGCTCCTGGTGGCCACCATCCTCTCCGCCCAGAGCACCGACGAGCGGGTGAACCAGGTGACGCCCCGCCTCTTCCAGAAATACCCCACCCCCGCGGACCTGGCCGCGGCGGACCGGGAGGAGCTGGAGGAGATCATCCGCTCCACAGGCTTCTACCGGCAGAAGGCCCGGTACCTGCAGGAGATGGCCGACATGTTGGTGCGGGAGTACGGTGGGGAGGTGCCGGACCGCATGGAGGATCTGGTGCGGCTGCCCGGCGTGGCCCGAAAGACGGCCAACGTGGTCCTGGGGGTGGTCTTCCACAAGGCCGAGGGCATCGTGGTGGACACCCACGTGAAGCGGGTGGCCCGACGCCTGGGCTTGACTCAGCAGACAGACCCCAACAAGATCGAGCAGGACCTCATGGCCCTGGTCCCCCGGGAGGAGTGGATCGAGTTCTCCCACCTGCTCATCCTGCACGGGAGGCGGGTCTGCACAGCCCGCAAGCCCAAATGTGGGGAGTGTGTGCTCAACGACATCTGCCCTTCCGCGGAGGTGTGAGGGCGGCCTGGAAGGAGGGGATCCGCGGGGCGGGAAGCCAGGATCCTGGCCTTCGAAAACTGGCTCTGGTTTGACTTTTCCAGGGGGTCAACGGTATACTTGTAGGTGTTGAATGCCCCCGTGGCGGAATTGGCATACGCGGCAGGTTGAGGGCCTGTGCCCACTAGGGCGTGTCCGTTCGAGTCGGACCGGGGGCACCAAAGACGAGTGGACGAAGTAGGGGCGACCGAATTGGTCGCCCCTACTGGCATTTTCTACCGCAAATGCGGGAAGGCGTTCCGCCCGGGGTAGACGGCGCTCTCCCCCAGCTCCTCCTCGATGCGCAGGAGCTGGTTGTACTTGGCCACCCGGTCGCTGCGGGCCGGGGCGCCGGTCTTGATCTGGCCGGTGTTGAAGGCCACGGCGATGTCCGCGATGGTGGTGTCCTCCGTCTCGCCGGAGCGGTGGCTGACCACCACGGCCCAGCCGGCCCGCTGGCTCATCTCCATGGCCGCGATGCTCTCGGTCAGGGTGCCGATCTGGTTCACCTTGCAGAGCAGGGCGTTGCAGGCCTTCTGCTGGATGGCCCGGCGGATGCGCTGCACGTTGGTCACCAGCAGATCGTCCCCCACCAGCTGCACCTTGTCCCCCAGCTTGGCGTGGAGCAGCTTCCAGCCCTCCCAGTCGTCCTCGGCCATGCCATCCTCCAGGGAGATGATGGGGAAGCGGCTCACCCAATCGGCCCAAAGCTCCGCCAGCTCCTCGCTGCTCAGTTCCCGGCCCTCGATGGCCAGCTTGTAGAAGCCCGACTCCGCATCGTAGAGCTCGCTGGTGGCCGGATCCAGGGCCAGGAAGACATCCTCGCCCGGGCGGTAGCCGGCCCTCTCGATGGCCTGGAGGATCACCTCCACCGCCTTCACGTTGCCCCCCAGGCTGGGCGCGAAGCCTCCCTCGTCCCCCACGTTGGTGCTGTGCCCCTGCTCGTGGAGCACCTTTTTCAGGCTGTGGTAGATCTCCGATCCCCAGCGCAGGGCCTCCGCGAAGGTGGACGCGCCCACGGGCATGACCATGAACTCCTGGAAGTCGGTGCTGTTCACCGCATGCTTACCGCCGTTCAGGATGTTCATCATGGGCACGGGCAGGGTCCGCGCCCCCACGCCGCCCAGGTAGCGGTAGAGGGGCAGGCCCAGGGCCTCCGCCCCGGCCTTGGCCACGGCCAGGCTCACCCCCAGGATGGCGTTGGCCCCCAGACGGGACTTGTTGGCCGTGCCGTCCAGCTCGATCATGTACTCGTCGATGGCCACCTGGTCCAGGGCGTCCGCGCCCAGGAGCTCCTCGGCCAGGATCTGGTTCACGTTCTCCACCGCCTTGAGCACGCCCTTGCCGTTGTACCGGTCGGGATCCCCGTCCCGGAGCTCCACTGCCTCGTGGACGCCGGTGCTGGCCCCGCTGGGCACCGCGGCCCGGCCGATGGCGCCGTCGCTCACCAGGACCTCCACCTCCACGGTGGGGTTGCCCCGGCTGTCCAGGATCTCCCGAGCCTGAATCGCCTCAATGAACGTCATTCTCTCCTCCTTTTTCGCTTGTGGAAGTTGGCTGTCGGGGGCTCGGAGCTGACCGCAGCCCGCCTTGGCCCCCGGTCGTCTGTCCTGAGAAAAAGGATAACCCAGGAGCTTTGAAATGACCAATCGATCCGCCTTGACCCGGCAACTTGCCGGGTGTTAGAATGCCGGGGACGCACCATGGAGCACGAAAGACGAAAGACAGAGGACGAAAGACAGAAGACGAAAGACAGAAAACGGAGGATGGCCGGAAGTTCGCCCATGACCCAGACCCAACGCCCTGTCATCTACATGGACCATTCGGCCAGCACCCCGGTTCGCCCCCCGGTGCTGGAGGCCATGCAGCCCTATTTCGACCGTTTCTACGGCAATCCCTCCAGCATCCACCGGGTGGGGCGTCAGGCCCACGCCGGGCTGGATCGAGCCCGGCGCACGGTGGCGGAGATCCTGGGGGCCAAGGAGAGCGAGATCGTCTTCACCGCCTGCGGCACGGAAAGCGACAACGCGGCCCTGCGGGGGATCGCCCTGGCCCGGCGCAAGGCCACAGGGGCCAACCGCATCGTGACCCTGCCCATCGAACATAAGGCCGTGCTCCACACCGCCTTCGATCTGCGGGACAACTTCGGCTTCCAGCTCACCCTGGTCCCTGTGGACGAGCAGGGGCTGGTGCGGGTGGAGGACGTGGCCCAGGCCCTGGGGGACGGCCGAGACGTGGCCGTGGTCAGCGTGATGCTGGCCAACAACGAGATCGGCACCGTCCAGCCCGTGGCTCAGATCGGCCAGCTCTGCCAGGAGCGGGGCGTGCCCTTCCACACGGACGCGGTCCAGGCCGCGGGCAAGCTCTCTCTGCGGGTGGACGAGCTCCACGTGGACGCCCTGAGCGTCAGCGCCCACAAGTTCTACGGCCCCAAGGGCGTGGGCTTCCTCTACCTGCGCCAGGGCACCCCCTTCCAGCCCATCCTCACAGGAGCCAGCCACGAGGGCAACCGTCGGGCGGGCACGGAGAACGTGCCGGGCATCGTGGGGCTGGCCGCGGCCCTGGCCCTGTGCGAGGAGGAGCGGGAGGAGGAGAACGCCCGGCTCCAGATCCTGCGGGATCGGCTCATCGGCGGCATCCTGGAGGAGGTGGAAGGGGCGCGCCTCACCGGCCACCCCACTCAACGCCTGGCCAACCATGCCAGCTTTGTCATCCAGGGGGTGGAGGCGGAGGGGGTGCTCATCGCCCTGGATCTGGCCGGCGTGGCGGCCAGCAGCGGCAGCGCCTGCACCAGCGCCTCCCAGAAGCCCAGCCACGTGCTGGAGGCCATCGGCGTCCCCGCCCAGGACGCGGCCGGGGGGCTGCGCCTGAGCCTGGGCCACAGCAACACCCCGGAGCAGGTGGAGTACGTCCTGGAGCAGCTGCCCCGCATCGTGGAGCGCATCCGCGGGGCGCGTCCTGGGTGACCCGGCCTGGCCCAAACGACCGTTCACTCCACACCAGCCATCTCTGTTCCGCCCATGTCACCAGTCCGACGCTTCCCTTCCCTGGCCCGGGTGCTCCTCATGGATCCCCTGGCCGTGCTGGCTGGGTTGACCCTGGTTACGGGCTGGGTGCTCTCCGCCTTCGTGGACGGGCTGGGCTACATTCCCCTCTACTTCGGCCGCCTCCTCTTCTCCCCCGAGGACGTGCGAGCCTTCCACTTCACCCTGTTGACGGTCAACGCCCTGGCCCTGCCCATCCTCTGGTGGCGGGTGCGCAAGCTCCGGGCCATCCTGCGCCGCGGCGTCCCGGTGAAGGGACAGATCAGCCGCATCACCAAAGCGCTAGGCCGCTACCGGCTGGACTTCGTCTACTGGCACCAGGGCCAGCACTTCCAGAGCCGGCTCCTGGTGCGCCCCACCCGGCGGCTGGGCCCCCACTCGTCCCTCCAGTCCGGCGTCACCGTCACCGTGATCGTGGACCATGCCCGGCCCACCCAGGCGCTGATCCAGGAGGTGTACGAGCCAGGGAGCGGGTGATCACGTTCGCCGTCCAGTGGAAGGGCCGCTGATTTCACCGCCAGGGGCGAAGGATAGTACAATTGGATTGAAGGCCTTCGCGCCCAAGCTCGGGCTTGGGTGCAGGCCCGATCCATCCGACATCGACAGCAACCAGCCAACAACCGAAATCCATGGCCACTACCACAACTCAGATCCGCTTTCCCAAGCTGCGGGGGGTGGAGGCTCGGCCCATCACCCACAACGGACAGCGCTACTACTACCTCCGGGACCCCCTGGAGCTGGCCGAGAACACCCTGCTGGTGCCCCAGGCCCTGGGGCCGGCCCTGCTCCTCTGTGACGGCTCTCTGGAGGATGCCCGGGCCCTGGCCGCAGCCCTGGCCGTGCGCTTCGGCATCCAGGTGGACGCGGGGACTGTCCAGGAGCTGCTGGCCGCGCTGGACCAGGCCTTTCTCCTGGAGAACGAGCGCTCCGCGGAGGCCCTGGCCCAGGCGGTGGACCGCTTCCGGGCCGCGCCCTTCCGCACCCCGGCCCTGGCCGGCCCCTCCTACCCCGCGGAGGCAGGAGAGCTCCGGGGGCTGCTGAACCGCTACCTGGAGCAGACGCCCCCGGCCGGGGACGGCCCTGGGCCGGACTCCATCCGCGGGTTGCTCAGCCCCCACATCGACTATCCCCGGGGCGGGCCGGTCTACGCGCAGGCCTGGCAGCGGGCCCAGGCCGTGGCCCAGGAGGCGGACCTGGTCATCGTCTTCGCCACGGACCACTACGGGGACGATCCTGTCACCTTGACCCGCCAGAACTACGCCACGCCCTTCGGGGTGCTGCCCACGGCCCAAGGCGTGGTGGACGCAGTGGCCGCGGCCCTGGGCGAGGAGGCCGTCTTCGCCGGGGAGTTGCGCCACCGCAACGAGCATTCCATCGAGCTGGTGGCCGTCTGGCTGCACCACATGCGCCAGGGCCGCCCGGTGGAGCTGGCGCCCATCCTGGTGGGGCCCTACACCCGCTTCGCGGACCAGGAGGGCCGGGCCCAGGACAACGCCACCATCCAACGCCTGCTGGAGGCGCTGCGCCTGGCCACCCGGGGGCGTCATGTGGCCGTGGTGGCCTCGGGGGACCTTTCCCACGTGGGGCCGGCCTTCGGCGGCGAGCCTCTGGGAGGGCCGGAGAAGGCCGCCATCCGCCTGAGCGACCAGGCCCTCCTGGCCCAGATCCGGGCCGGGGACGCGGAGGGCTTCTTCCAGGCCATCCACCGCAGCCAGGATCGGACCAACATCTGCGGCACCACGCCCATCTACCTGACCATGCGCATGCTGGGCCAGGCCCAGGGCCATGTGACCAGCTACGACCAGTGCCCCGCGGACGAGGAGAACACCTCCATCGTCTCGGTGGCCGGCGTGGTCTTCGAGTAGCAACCTTCCCCCGCCAGGCAGCAAAGACCCGTCAACGGTAACTTCAATCACGCATCGACAGCGAAGGAAGGGGTATCATGGTTCAACTGGAAGGCGCCTACACGTTCAACGCTCCCCAGGACGTGGTCTGGGAAGCCCTGCTGGATCCCCAGGTTCTCTCCCGGGCTCTGCCCGGCACCGAGCGCTTGGAGAAGGTGGGGGAGAACGACTACCAGGGTGAGATCAACATCCGGGTGGGGCCGGTGCAGGGAAAGTTCCAGGGAAAGGTCACCTTGACGGAGATCGTCCCGCCGGAGAGCTACCGCATGGTTCTGGAAGGCCAGGGGGCCGCGGGCTACGTCCGGGGGGAGGGCACAGTCCGCCTGGAGAGCCAGAGCGACCGCACCCAGCTCTTCTACAGCGGACAGGCCCAGCTCAGCGGACGCATCGCCAGCGTGGGGCAGCGGCTCATCGACAGCACCGCCCGCTCCCTCACCCGCCAGGGGCTCCAGTCCATGGATCGGATGATCCAGGCCCGGATGGCCGCGGCGGAAGGCGCGCCGGAGGAGGAGATCCCCCAGGTGACGCCTCCCTCCACCACCCAGGTGGCCACAGAGGTGGCCAAGGACGTGATCAGCGACCTGGTGCCGCCAGAACAACAGGACACCCTGCGGGTGGCCGCGGTCCTGCTGGGGGCCCTGGCCGTGATCTGGCTGGCCTACAAGTGGCTCCTCCAGGATTGACCTGACCGGCCATCCCTCATCTTCCCGGAACAGGCGATCACCCGAGATAGGAGACCACCATGCAGAGCCTCTTTCCACAAGCCTTCACCCTCCTGAGCCTGGGCCTGGTCCTGGGCCTGGAACACGCCCTGGACGCGGACCACGTGGTGGCCGTCTCCACCCTGGTCAGCCAGACCAAGAGCCTGAAGCGCTCCTCCATCTTCGGCATCCTGTGGGGGATGGGCCACACCACCACCCTCTTCGTGGTGGGCCTGGTGATCCTCCTCTTCAAGCTGACCATCCCCCAGAAGCTGGCCCTCTCCTTCGAGTTCCTGGTGGGGATCGTGCTGGTGCTCCTGGGCGCGGACGTGCTGCGCAAGGTGCTCCAGGGGCGGGTTCACCTGCACCCCCACACCCACGCCGACGGCACCACCCACGTCCATCTGCACGCCCACAGCCAGCCGGAGGAGCTGGACCATCACCACCATCACCGCTCCTTCCTGGTGGGGCTGGTCCACGGCCTGGCCGGCAGCTCCGCCCTCATGCTCCTGGTCCTGACCACGGTGGAGAGCGTCTGGCAGGGAATCTTCTTCATCCTGATCTTCGGCCTGGGCTCCATCCTGGGCATGATGGTCACCAGCACCCTCATCGCCCTGCCCATGAAGGCGGCGACCAACTTCGCCCGGCTGGATCGAGGACTGCGCCTGGCCGCAGGGGCGATCAGCATCGTCCTGGGCCTACTGATCATGGGCCGCATCGGCTTCGTGGACGGCCTCTTCCTGTAACGGAGGCGAAGCAATCCCGACCATGAGCACCCAGCCCGCACCGCTCCCCCAATCTATCGACCAGCTGGCCCAGGCCCTGGAGGCCCACGCCTACATCCCGGAGCGCAGCCTGGCCACGGCCATCTTCCTGGCCCTGAAGCTCCAGCGCCCTCTCTTCCTGGAGGGGGAGGCTGGCGTGGGCAAGACAGAGGTGGCCAAGGTCCTGGCTCGGCTCCTGGACCGGCCCTTGATCCGTCTGCAGTGCTACGAGGGGCTGGACGTGAGCACCGCGGTCTACGAGTGGAACTACACCCGGCAGATGCTCCAGATCCGGCTCATGGAGGCGGCCGGCCACGTGGACGAGGAGACGGCCCTGGAGGAGCTCTTCGGCCCGGCCTTCCTGCTCAAGCGCCCCCTGCTCCAGGCCATCGAACCGACCAACGGCCTGGCTCCGGTCCTCCTGGTGGATGAGCTGGACCGGGCCGACGAGGAGTTCGAGGCCTTCCTGCTGGAGGTGCTCTCCGACTTCCAGATCACCATCCCGGAGATCGGCACGGTCCGGGCCCAGGAGCCGCCGGTGGTGATCATCACCTCCAACCGCACCCGCGAGATCCACGACGCGCTGAAGCGGCGCTGCCTCTACCACTGGATCGACTACCCCAGCTTCGAGAAGGAGCTGCGCATCGTCCGCACCAGGGCCCCGGAAGCGTCCCAGGCCCTGGCTCGGCAGGCGGTGGCCTTCGTCCAGGCCCTGCGGGCGCAGGAGCTCTTCAAGCTGCCCGGCGTGGCCGAGACCCTGGACTGGATCCGGGCTCTGGTGGCCCTGGACCAACAGGCCCTGGACGAGCAGGTGGTCAACGACACCCTGGGCGTGCTCCTCAAGTACCGGGAGGACGTGCAGCGGGTGCAGGGGCCGGTGGTCCAGGCGATCCTGGCCCAGGGCGGTTGACAGGAGAGAGGGCCGTGGGAGGCGAGGCTTCGGGTCGGCTAGTGGACAACCTGGTGCTCTTTGGCCGGGCTCTGCGCCGCCTGGGCATGGAGGTGACGCCGGCCCAGCTCCAGGAGCTGGTGCGAGCCTTGGCTCAGCTGGACCTGGCCCGCCGGGACGACGTGAAGGACGCCGCCCGGGCCGTTTTGGTCAGCCGCCGGGAGCAGATCCCCCTCTTCGACCGGGCCTTCGACCTGTTCTGGCGCTCCTGGGAGGGCTGGCAGGGTCCCGGCTTCGACCTGGACGTCTCCACCCAGGAGAACCAGGCCCAGGAGCGGCTCCAGCCCGCCCTGGAGTCGGGAGAGAACGGGCAGGCCAGCCCGGAGAGCCCGGAGGAGCAGGAGGCCTGGCTCCTCCGCTACAGCGCCCAGGAGCGGCTGCGCCACAAGGATTTCGCCCAGCTCACCCCCCAGGAGCGGCGCCAGGTCCAGCAGCTGATCCAGGAGATGCGCTGGGCCTGGGCCCGGCGACGCAGCCGGCGCCTCGTGGCCAGCCAGGGCAGCGGTCGACTGGATCTGCGCCGCACCTTCCGCCGCAACCTGCGCCACGGGGGCGAGATGTTGGGCCTGGCCCGACGCCAGCCCAAGGAGAAGGCCCGCCCCCTGGTGCTCCTCTGCGACATCAGCGGCTCCATGGAGAGCTACACCCGGATGCTGCTCCAGTTCCTCCACGCGGTGACCCAAGGCGGGATGGCCCAGGGCCGTCGCCGGGTGGAGACCTTCGTCTTTGGCACTCGACTCACCCGCATCACCCCCCAGCTGCGCCAGGGAGACGTGGACCAGGCCCTGGCCCAGGCTGGCCGGGCCGTCCAGGACTGGGCCGGGGGGACCCGGATGGGCCAGGCCCTGCGCACATTCAACCGCCACTGGAGCCGGCGGGTGCTGGGACAAGGGGCCCTGGCGCTTATCATCAGCGACGGCTGGGACCGAGGAGAACCGGCCCTGTTGGCCCAGGAGATGGCCCGTCTGCAGCGGAGCTGTCACCGGCTCATCTGGCTCAACCCCCTCCTGGGCTCGCCGGACTACCGCCCCCTGACCCGGGGCATGCAGGCGGCCTTGCCCTTCGTGGACGCCTTTCTGCCCGTCCACAACCTGGCCAGCCTGGAGCAGCTGGCCGCCCTGCTGGAGGCGGGCCTGGAGCCCAGGCGCTATCCCCGCCAAGGGTCGAAGGCGACCCAGCCCAGGGAAAGGGCATAGAACGCCCAGGCGCGGAGCGTCCCATGCACGAG
>CAYQEB010000089.1:13932-16892 GCA_964416395.1 uncultured Caldilineaceae bacterium
CCCAGCCCAGGGAAAGGGCATAGAACGCCCAGGCGCGGAGCGTCCCATGCACGAGATACTGCCGGACATTGCACGTTGGCGACAGGAAGGCAAACGCATGGCCCTGGCCACGGTGGCGAAGGTCTACGGCTCCGCGCCCCGGCCCCTGGGCGCCAAGATGGTGGTGGCCGAGGACGGCGCCATGAGCGGCTCGGTCAGCGGCGGCTGCGTGGAGGGGGCTGTGGTCCAGGAAGCCCTGGCCGTCCTGGCGGGGAAGGGGCCCCAGCTGCTGGAGTTCGGCATCAGCGACGAGATGGCCTGGGAGGTGGGCCTGGCCTGCGGCGGCGCCATCCAGGTCTTCGTGGAGCCCTTGGAGCTCCAGCAGCCGGCGATGACGGAATTCCTGGAGGCGGTGCAAGCCCACAAGCTGGTGGCCCTGGCCACGGTCATCGCCGGGCCAGGCCTGGGACGGAAGCTGCTGGCGCCGTCTACAGGGCCGGTCATCGGCAGCCTGGGCCACGCGGAGCTGGACCGAGAGGTGCAGGAAAGGGCCCAGGATCTCCTCCGCCAACAGCGCAGCCAGCGCCTCCAGATAACGGTGGGGAGCCCCCCCCAGGAGGCCCAGGTGGATGTCCTGGTGGAGGTGCAGGGGCCGCCGCCCCGGCTGGTCATCGTGGGCGGGGTGCACATCGCCATTCCTCTGGTCACCTTTGCCCGAACCCTGGGCTTCCGCACCACCGTGGTGGACGCCCGGGCCGCCTTCGCCACGCCGGAGCGCTTCCGCCACGCGGACGAGCTGATCATCGGCTGGCCCGGGGAGATCCTCCAGGAGCTGGGCCTGGACGAGTCCACCTGTGTGGTGACCTTGACCCACGATCCCAAGCTGGACAACCCGGCCCTGGAAGCGGCCCTGGCCCGGCCTGTCCGCTACGTGGGCGCGCTGGGCTCCCGGCGCACCCACGCCGCCCGGCTGGAGGCCCTGCGGGCGGCCGGCGTCCCCGAGGAGGCCCTGGCCCGCATCCATGCGCCGGTGGGCCTGGACCTGGGCGGTCGTCGGCCCGAGGAGATCGCCCTGGCCATCATGGCCGAGATCGTGGCGGTCCTGAACCAGAAGCAACGAAATCGACCCACCATTCCCCCAACACGACCAAAGGAGGGTGATGGACCATGAAAGCCATCCGCGTCCATGAGTTCGGCGGTCCCGAGGTGCTCCGCTACGAGGAGACGCCCATGCCGGAGCCCGGGCCTGGAGAGGTTCGGGTGCGCATAGAGGCCGTGGGCGTGAACTTCATCGACACCTACCACCGCCGGGGCTGGTACCCGGTGCCCACCCCCTTCACCCCGGGCGTGGAGGGAGCCGGTGTGGTGGACGCCCTGGGCCCTGGGGTGACCGAGTTCAAGTTGGGCGAACCTGTGGCCTACGCCCTGCAGCTGGGCTCCTACGCGGAGTACGCGGTGGCGCCGGAGGAGAAGCTGGTGCCCGTCCCCAAGAGCATGGACTCCCTCAAGGCCGCCGCGGCCATGGTCCAAGGCATGACGGCCCACTACCTGAGCCACGACACCTTTCCCCTGGAGCGGGAGCACCGGGCCCTGATCCACGCCGCGGCCGGGGGCACAGGGAGGCTCCTGGTGCAGATGGCCAAGATGCGGGGAGCCACGGTCTACGCCACCGTCTCCACCGAGGAGAAGGCGGAGCTGGCCCGCTCGGCCGGCGCGGATCACGTGATCCGCTACACGGAGGAGGATTTCCTGGAGGCGGTCCAGCGCCTGACCGACGGCCAGGGCGTGCACGTGGTCTACGACTCCGTGGGCGCGGCCACCTTCGACAAGGGACTGGACTGCCTGACCCTGCGGGGCGCCATGGTCCTCTTCGGCCAGGCCAGCGGACCGGTGCCCCCCTTCGATCCCCAGATCCTGAACCAGAAAGGCTCCCTCTTCCTCACCCGGCCCAGCCTGGGCCACTACGTGGCCACCCGGCACGAGCTCCTGCACCGGGCCTTCGACGTGCTGGAGTGGATCGGGGCCGGAGAGCTGGAGCTGCGCATCGACCGCGTCTTCCCGCTGGCCCAGGCCGCGGAGGCCCACCGCTACCTGGAGGCCCGGCAGACCAAGGGGAAGGTGCTACTCGTGCCCTGATGCGGCAGGCGAATGGGCGTTCCCCCGTTCACCTGCTCACCCACCCGGAGGTGCTGCGTGCGTCACGTCATCCCAGTGGAAAAGCTGGGACCACAGGGGGAGGTCATGGCCCAGGCGGTGGAGGCCTGCGTCCACTGCGGCTTCTGCCTGCCCGCCTGCCCCACCTACCAGGTCCTGGAAGAGGAGATGGACTCGCCTCGGGGCCGCATCCTGCTCATGAAGGAGGTCCTGGAAGGGGGCGTGGAGGCCGGGGAAGCCCTGCCCTACATCGACCGCTGCCTGGGCTGCCTGGGCTGCGTGACCGCCTGCCCCTCGGGCGTGGCGTACGGGGAGCTCATCACCTCTTTCCGGGCCTGGTCCCAGGAGCGCCGGCGACGCCCCCTCCTGGAGCAGGCCAGCCGCCGCCTGGTGGAGGAGACCCTGCCCTTTCCGGGTCGTTTTCGCCTGGCCGCCCGGCTGGGCAAGCTGGCCAAGCCCCTGGCGCCCCTCCTGCCCGGCGCCCTGGGGGCCATGCTGGCGCTCCTGCCCGGGGAGCTGCCCGCCGCGCCGCCCCTCCCTGCCCTGGTCCCCGCCCAGGGGACCCGCCGGGCTCGGGTGGCCTTCCTCACCGGGTGCGTGCAGCAGGTCCTGGCGCCGGCGATCAACTGGGCCACGGTGCGGGTCCTGGCCCGGAACGGCGTGGAGGTGGTGATCCCCCAAGGACAGGGATGCTGCGGCGCTCTCTCCATGCACACCGGGGCCGCGGACCAGGCTCGGGAGCTGGCCCGGCACAACCTGGCCCTCTTCCCCCAGGACGTGGACGCGGTGGTGACCAACGCGGCCGGCTGCGGCTCGGGCATGCACGA
>CAYQEB010000090.1:0-3353 GCA_964416395.1 uncultured Caldilineaceae bacterium
GGGGTGAGGTGACCATTTGCCGCGAATCTCCAGATCCTCTCCACACTTTCTCCACACCCCCCTGCTACCCTGTAGACAGAAACGGGCGGAACCCACCAGGGAAGCCGTCCGGAGAAAAATCGGAGAAACCAAGGTCAAGCAGGTTTCACAAGTCTACAGGAGGTGCACCTATGAAACGCACGGTGAAACGCACGACGATGATGGCAACGGTGTTTGCGCTGGTTTTGGTGTTGGGTGTGGTGGCCGTGGCCGCCGCCCAGGGTCCTGGCCCCATGGCCCCGGTGGACAACCCGCCGGCCCAGGCCGCTCTGGGGAACGGACCGAACAACGGTTCCGGGTTCAATGGGCAGGCCCTCCGTCTTCAGGATCGGAGCCTGTTGCGGCAGCAGCTCCACAACTTTGTGGACGAGGACGGCGTCTGCGACAACCTGGGGCAGATGCAGGCCATGGCCCAGCGCCGGGGCTTCGGTCACCGGGCCGGGCTGGGCGCCGGGAGCGGTCCCCAGGGAGTGAACCAGGGCCAGGGCATGGGTCACGGAGCCGGCAACTTCGTGGATGCGGACGGAGATGGCGTCTGTGACAACTGGGTGGACGAGGACGGCGACAGCGTCAACGACCTGGCCCCCCGGGATGGCGCCGGCCACCAGTACGGCAAGGGCTTCAACCGCTGGAACCAGTGAGGGAGCCTCCCGGGCCAGCAGCCCAGTCGAAGGTCCCAGAGAAGGCAGTTGGGGGCGGCCAGCCGGTCGTCCCCAATGCTGTCGTGTGCGCAAGGCTGTTCGCGCGCCATCAGAAGCCTGCGCTTTCTGGAAGCTCCCAGGCTTCCGGAAAGCTGCGCTCGCGTGCTTTTGGGGTTCCGGACATTCTTCCGGCCGGGCCAGGAGGTTGCCCGGGTCGCCCGTTTCGGGGATAATCCATGCGGACCCTTGCCCCGTGATTCGATGAGCTCTGTCACGATCCACCTCGGCACGACCCGTTTCCGGAGAAAGACGCCATGTGCGCGGCCACGACCTCGCCCGCCCCGTCACCAGAGAACAAGCGCACCGTCCTCATCGTGGATGACGATCCCAAGATCCTGCGCCTGGTCCGCAGCTACCTGGAACAGGCCGGCTTCCAGGTGGAGACAGCCCTGGACGGCCCCAGCGCGCTCCAAGCCATCCGCAGCCTGCGCCCCGCCCTGGTGGTTCTAGATCTGATGCTGCCGGGCATGGACGGCCTGGCCATCACCCAGCAGGTGCGGTCGGATCCTCAGCTGAGCGCCACGCCCATCCTCATGCTCACCGCCCGGGTGGAGGACGTGGACCGCATCCTGGGGCTGGAGATAGGCGCGGACGACTACGTGACCAAGCCCTTCAACCCCCGGGAGGTGGTGGCCCGGGTGAAGGCCATCCTGCGCCGCACCCAGGAGCCGCCGCCCCAGACTGGCCAGCGCCGCCTGGAGGTGGGTCCCCTCACCCTGGATCCCATGGCCCACGAGGTGCGCAAGGAAGGCCGCCTAGTAGAGCTGACCCCCAGCGAGTTCGACATCCTGCACCTGTTCATGCGCCACCCGGGCCGGGCCTTCACCCGGGCCCAGATCATCGACCAGGGGCTGGGCTACGAGTACGCGGGGCTGGAGCGCACAGTGGACAGCCACATCAAGAACCTGCGCCGCAAGCTGGAGGACGACCCTCACCACCCCCAGCTCATCGAGACGGTCTTCGGCGTGGGATATCGCCTGAACGGGTGACGAACGACTGAAAGAGCGACCGAAAGCTGGTTCCGCTGCTCCACCGTTCCACCCGATTGTGGTTGCGCCCTTCCTATGGCTATGCGAATAGCTCGAGGCACTGCGAGCCGAGCATGAACCTGATCACCAAGATCCTCATCAGCATGGCCATCGTCATCCTGGTGGCCCTGGGAGTGGCCAGCGTCCTCATGGAGCGGGGCGCAGCCCAGGCCACCCAGGGCTACCTGCGGACAGCCGCCCAGCAACGTCTGGTGGAGCTGGCCCGACAGGCCGCGCTCCTCTACCGCAGCACCGGCTCCTGGGACGCGGTCCAGGAGGAGCTGGCCCAGTTTCCTCGCCCGCCCCGCCCTCGAGGAGCTCGGGGCGAAACGCCGGGACCGCCCTTCCGGGCCGGTGGTCCCCGGGCACTCGGTCCAGGAACGCCTGGCAGCCTTCTGCTGGTGGATCCGGAGAGCGGCAAACCCCTGGCCGGGTCCGGAGAAGCGGTGGATCCTCAGATCCTGGCCCGAGGCATCCCTGTCCGGGACGAGCAGGGAGAGGTGGTGGCCCTGCTGGTGGCCACGAGCCCTGTCCTGGGGCCCACGGAGGAGGGCCTCCTGTCCCAGGTGCGGCGGGCGGTCCTGCTGGCCGCGGGGGTGGCCGGGCTCATCGCCCTGCTGGTGGGCGGCCTGCTCACCTTGAGCATCCTGGGTCCCCTGCGCCGGCTCCAGGCCGGGGTGCAGCGCATCGCCCAGGGGGACCTGAAGACCCGGGTCTCGATCCAGAGCCAGGACGAGGTGGGTCAGCTGGCCACGGCCTTCAACCGGATGGCCGAAAGCCTGGAACGGCAGGAAGCCCTGCGTCAGCGCATGGTGGCCGACATCGCCCACGAGCTGCGCACCCCCCTGAGCGTGATCCAGGGCAGCCTTCAGGCCATTCTAGACGGGGTCTATCCGCTGGAGCGGGAGGAGATCCGGGGGATCTACGAGGAGACCCGGCTGCTCTCCCGGCTGATCACCGACCTGCACGAGCTGGCCCAGGCCGAGGCAGGCCAACTGCCCCTGGTGCGCCAGGAGCTGGCCGTGGATCAGGTCCTGACCCAGATGGCCAGCGCCTTCCAGCCCCTGGCCCGGGCCAATGAGGTGACGTTGCAGGTGGATCCGCCCCCCGCCCCCCTCGCCGTGGACGCGGACCCGGATCGCCTGCAGCAGATCCTGCACAACCTGCTGGGGAATGCCCTGCACCACGCGCCGCCTCGGGGCCGGGTGCGCCTGGCTGCCCGAGGGTTGGCCCGGACAGAGAAGGACGGGAGCAGTTCCTGGGATATGGCTTTCGTGGCCGAGGCTTTTCGAGAGGAGCTGGCGGATCAGGTGCAGAGGGCTATCGATGACTACACGAATGGCACTCAGAAAAAAGGGGAGCGGCCCAGCTCCTCTGGGCTCCCCACGCCTGTGCTGTTCACCCCCGTGCTGTTCACCGTGGAGGACAGCGGCCCGGGCATGGCTCCGGAAGTGGCGGCCCATGTGTTCGACCGCTTCTACCGGGCCGACGCCAGCCGCAGCCATCCTCACGGCCGCGCCCAGGAGCCGGGGATCATCACCGGCGCAGGGCTGGGGCTGGCCATCAGCAAGGCCCTGGTGGAGCT
>CAYQEB010000090.1:3453-7500 GCA_964416395.1 uncultured Caldilineaceae bacterium
CAAAGGAGGGGAGATGAGCTGGCTGCAGAAGGAGATCGTCCTGCCTCCCAAGCCCCGGGGCTTCCACCTCATCACCCAGGAGGTGCTGGCCCAACTGCCAGAGCTGCGGGAGTTCCAGGTGGGGCTGGCCCACATCTTCATCAAGCACACCTCCGCTTCCCTGGCCCTGAACGAGAACGTGGATCCCACCGTGCGCCAGGATATGGAGACCTTCTTCTCCCGCCTGGTTCCGGACGGCGCGCCCTACTTCCTGCACAGCTACGAGGGCCCGGACGACATGCCAGCCCACATCAAGGCGGCGCTCCTGGGCAGCTCCGTGACGGTGCCCGTGACCCAGGGGCGCTTCAACCTGGGAAGTTGGCAGGGGATCTACCTGTGCGAGCACCGGGATCACGGCGGCCGGCGGCGGCTGGTGGTGACGGTGAGCGGGGAGAGGATGAGAGGGTGAACGGGTGAGGGGGAAAGTGGAGAGTGGAGCGCGGGGGCGCTGATGGCTGACACGGCCTGCTCCTGCGCTTGGCCCCCGCGATCCTTGTCTCTGGGCCGGTCACTCCGTGGGTGTGGGTGAGGGGGCGGGCGTGGGAGGCGGGCCGGGGGTGGCCACGGTGAAGACGTAGCCAGGGATGCGCTGAGGCTTGGCCGGACAGTTGGCCGGGTCCCGCCGGTTGGTGGCGGCCATGGGCGGAGCGTCCCAGATGTTGTCGATGAGCTCTTGGACCTTAGCGGGGTCGGCGATGCGCAGCACGCTGGCCCCTTTTTCTGTGGTGTAGCTCTGGAGCTGCTTACTGGTCAGCGAGGCGGCCCGGATGTCGTTGGCGTCCAGGGAGATAATGAAAGTGGCCAGGTCCACCACCTGCCAGATGGAGAGGTCCGTGGAGAAGGTCTCCTGGAAGGCGGTCCACAGCTCTGGCAGGCGCAGGATCAGGTCCGCGCGCAGGGCCTGGTTGCGCAGGGCCCAGAGGAACTGGCGCTGGCGCCGGGAGCGGCCGAAATCGCTCTCCAGCAGGCGCAGGGAGACGAACCGGTAGGCGGTGATGCCGTCCATCTGCACATCCCCGGCGGGCAGCTCGAAGAAGGTCCAGGCCTGCTCATCCAGGTCGTAGATGAGCTCGTAGAAGGGGCAGTCCAGGTGGACCGTCACCCCGCCCAGGGCGTCCACAAAGGCAGGGAAGCCGGCCATGTCGATGCGCACCCAGTGGTTGGTGGAGATGCCCAGGGTGTTGCTGATCACCTGGGAGACCAGGGCCGGACCGCCCCCCTCCACCTTCAGCACCTTCTCCCCCAGGTAGTCCGCCTGGTTGATCCGCCCCTTGCCGTAGCCCGGGATGTCCACGTACAGGTCCCGGGGGATGCTGAGCACCGCGATGCGGCCGTAGTCCCGGTCGATCCCCACCACCATGATGGAGTCCGTGCGCCAGATGGTCCACTCCGGCCGCCGGTCCGTGCCCAGGACCAGCAGGTTGTCCGTGGTGTGCAGGTCGAAGGGCGGGGGCGTGGGGAGAGGGGTGGGCGTGGGCGCTGGGGTGGGGGTGCCCACGGGAGTGGGGGTGGCGGCGGCGACCGTCTCCGCGGCCGCGGTGCCGTAGGCCACGAAGATGGGGACGATCTCCCCGTTGGGGCCAGCAGCCACACAGGCGCTGAGCAGCCAGGCGGCCAGGAGTCCCAGGATGGCGAGGGTCGATGGGTTGCGTTTCATGGCGAATGCCTCGGGTGCGGCTTCAGGGTGCGGTCTCAGGATGCGATTTCAGACGGAAGGGAGGGTGGGCGGTTCACGGACACTGCTGGCGGTCACCGCCCTCGCCCACGGTGTTGGTCTCCACCAGGGGCGGCCGGTCGAAGACGGTCTGCACCCGCTGTTGGATGGCTGGCCAGTCGGGCAGGAAGACGAACATGCCCCGGCGCCAGCCCTCCTGTAGCAGATCCGGCGGGGCGATGACCATGCCGTGGACGTCGTCCTCCTCCAGGTCCAGGGCGAAACGGGCGAAGCGAATGGCCGTGACCAGGCCGATGTCCGTCTGTACCGAGTCCTTGAGCGCGGCGTAGAGGGCGGGGATCTTGGGCAGCAGGTTCTCCGCCAGGATCTGCCGCCGCACGGCCCAGACCATGCGCTGCTGCCGCCGGGCTCGCTCCAGGTCACCGCCCAGGCGACGGCTGCGCACGTAGACCAGGGCCTGGTAGCCGGTCAGGCGATGGGTGCCCGGGGCCAGGTTCAGGTAGAGATCCTCCTCCGGCAGGTACTCGTAGACCGGGCAGTCCAGGGGCAGCTCCACCCCACCCAGCGCGTCGATCACCTTCCGGAAGCTGTCGAACTCAAAGCGCAGGTAGTAGTGGATGGGGATGCCCATCTGCTTCTGGATGATGCCGGCCAGGAGCTTGGGCCCGCCCCCGCCGGGTTCGTCCTGCTCCCCCAGGTAGTCGGCCACGTTGATGCGGTTGGCCTGGTGGCCGGGGATCTCCACGTAGACGTCTCGGGGGATGGAGATAACCGCGGCCTCGCCCTTCTCCATGTCCATGGCCACGATCATGATCACGTCCGTGCGCCAGTTGGGCATGCGGGGCCGCCGGTCGCTGCCCAGGACCAGCACGTTCACCGTGCGACTCAGGGGCGGCAGGTCCGGTGTGGGGGTGGGGGTCGGCTGGGCCGGGGAGGCCGCCATGGCCAGCTTGTCCCCGCTGCCGGCCGCCACCTCCTGCTGGGGAGCGTCCTGGAGGGCGGCGGAGGCTTCGGGCGGGCTGGCCGAGGCCGGGGATGGTGAGGGAGCAGAGCCCGGCGACACCGCCTCCTGGCTCGCCGAGCCCCCCGCCTGGTCCTGGAGAGGGGCCTGGGGAGGTGCGGTGGCCATGGGCGCTGCGGAGACAGGTGCTGCGGAGGCAGGCGCTGTGGAGACAGGCACCTGGCTGATGGTCTTCCGGGGCGGGGATCCACCGCAGGCCGCCAACAGGAGCGCGGCCAGGGCCAGGGGGAGAAAAAGCCACAGGATGACCGGCCGGGGGGATCGCAAGTCGAGAAGGCGCACTGTCCAGCTCCTTCGAGGATGGGTGAGATGGTGGAGATGGTTGCCAGGGTGAGGTGGCCCCAGTTGGCCACGTTACCATACCCCTAGGACTTTTGGACTAAGCAGAATCACAGAGAAATTGGAACAAGGCCTGGCTGGCTCGGTAATGCCAGCGGTGGCCCTGGTGAAACTCTTCCAGCCCCTGGACCCCCTGGCGGGCATACTGGATGGCCTGGTGGACCATCTCTAGCTTGTCCGCGTCCTTGACCAGCCGAGCCTCTGGGGAGGAGACGGCGTCGTACTCGGCCCAGAGGGCCCGATAACCCGCTCCGCCCGGCAGGGGAGCCAGGAGAGCATCCATCACCTGCTGCTCCGCCCGGTGCTTGGCCTGCTCCCCGATGAGCTGGCTGGCCCGCTTGGGCAGGTCGGTCAAGGCGCTTTCTGCCAGGTCATGGAGCAGGGCCAGGATCACCACCCGGCCCACGTCCAGGGGACGCTCCAACCCCTCCCTGGACGGGTCCTGGTTCACCCACTCGGCCAGGAAGAGGGCCAGCACCCCCACGCCGAAGCTGTGGTCCGCCACGGACTCGGGCTGGGGCGCCCCGGCCAGGAGCCAGCCGGTGCGGGGCAGTCGCTTGAGCAGGTTGGCCTGGTCCAGCAGGTGAACCAGGTGGGATGGCAGGGGATGCGCGGACACCGGCCGGCTCCTCAGGCGCTGGGGATGGCCAGGAGCTGGCGGCGCAGGAGATCCAGGGCCCGGTTGCCCACCCAGGCCACGGTCAGCTCGTCCGTGCCGCCGTAGGGCATGGGGCGGACGCGTCCACCGTCCGGGGCGGCCACGGCCATCCAGCTCTGGCCCGTCTCGTCTCCGTAGGCCCCCTCCCCTTCCCGGGCGGTGCTCAGGACAGCCAGGCCGTACATCGCGCCTGTGGCCTGGCGCAGGGCCTCCGCCACGGCCTGAGCCAGCTCCTGGCTCACCTCACCGGCTCGGAGGCGCTCCTGGAGCTCCGGGGACAGGAGCGAGGTGGTCAGCTGCCGGCCAGAGAGGGCG
>CAYQEB010000090.1:7600-12522 GCA_964416395.1 uncultured Caldilineaceae bacterium
GCCAGAGAGGGCGGCGGCCACGGGCTGGTGGCCCTCCAGGGCATTCCCCAGGCGCTGAGCCAGGGAGCCAGCCGGGTCCGTCTCGTAGAGGGCCACCTGGGCCTCCTGCTCTTGAAGGGCCCGAGCCACCACCGCCTCCACCGTCTCTCCCGGGGTGCTGCTGTAGATGTAGGGCCCCAGCCGGGAGCGGATCTCCGCTTCCAGCTCGTCCAGCAGGGCGTCGGCCTCCTCCGGGGTGGCGGCCCGAGCGGTGATGCGGATGTCCGTCTGGCCCAGGTGGGCGGCCAGGCCCACGGTGGGGTTGGTGCGGTGCATCAGGTCGTGGATGCGGCTGTCGATGCTGCTCTCGCCGATGCCCACGGTGCGCAGGATGCGTCGCCGGATCACCGCGCCGCTCCGGGCCTGGAGGTAGGGGAGCACCGAGTCCTGCATCATGCGCTTCATCTCCCGGGGCACGCCGGGCAGGGCGATGATGCTGCCCGGCTCCGTCTCCACCAGGATCCCCGGTGCGGTGCCCACTGGGTTGGGGACGATGCTGGCTCCTTCGGGGATGTAGGCCTGGCGCTGGTTGTTCTCGCTCATCTGCGCGCCCCAGCGGGCGAAGCGCTTGCGCAGGGCCTCCAGGGTGGGCTTGTGTAGGATGAGCCGCCGCCCGGTGGCGTTGGCGATGGCCTCCCGGGTGATGTCGTCTACGGTGGGGCCCAGGCCGCCGGTGACGATGACCACGTCGCTGCGCGCCAGGGCCTGCTGCAGGACGCCCCGCAGCCGAGGCTCGTTGTCCCCCACGGTGGTCTTGTAGTAGAGGTTCACGCCGATCTCCCGCAGCTGGCGGGCGATCCAGGCCGCGTTGGTGTCCACGATCTCGCCCAGCAGGATCTCCGTCCCGGTGGTGACGATCTCCGCGGTGAGGCTGTGAGAGGGGCGTTCTGTCTGTTCCGAGATGGGTGTTTCCTTCTCCACGAGCGGCTCCAGGGGGATGGGACGATTGAAGATCGAAGACTGAAGATCGAAGACTGAAGATTGAAGACCGAAGATTGGAGGCCGATGATTGCCCGCTGGGTGGGGGCAGGCGTTCCGGCGGCGACACCGCCAGTGACACCGGGGGCAGAGGCGCGGCGCCAGGGTCAGCCGGGCGTTCCAGGCCGCCAGCCCCCTTCGCCTGCTAGACCATCAGCCTGATCTGGCCGCGCAGGGACTTGATCCGGTTGGCCATGGCCTCGTCCCCGGTTTGACGGAAGCGTTGCTCCAGCCCATCCAGCGCAGCCAGGAACTCCTCGTCCAGCAGCTCCCGGTTCTCCTGGAGCAGTCGGCGGACCTCCGCCTCGTTCTGGGTGGAGAGGATCTGGTTCAGCAGGCGAATGGCCGGGGGCATGTTCTCCTGGAGGACATCCAGAGCCTGCTCGTAGACCTGGCGCAGACGCTTGGCCGCGGCGGTGGCGCCCTTGGCCTCGGCTTCCTGGATGTTGGCGGCCAGCACCTCCAGGAAGAGCTCATCGATCTCGTGGGCGTGTTCCTGAAGGGCTGCCCTGGTGTCCCGAGCCTGGAGCACCTGGCTGAGCAGGCGCTGCACCCGCTCCATGACCGCGGCCTGGCTCTCCCGCTGGTGCTGGATGAACTGGACCAGGAACTCCCGCAGGGAGAGGATCCGGGCCCGCTCCTCCGGGTCCGTGGCCTGTTCCAGGCGGCGGCTCAGGTCCATGAGCATCTGGTAGTCCACCAAAGGGGCGACCGCGGTGAGCACGGCCCCCACCACCATCTTGCCCTGTTCGTCGTCCCGCCACTGCTCCAGGAGCAGATCCAGCAGCTCGTCCCGGCTCATCTCCGGCCGCAGCCGCTCCAGCACCTGGACCACCTGGTCCTCCTGGGCCTTGAGCCGCTGCCCCACCTCGGTGTTCTCCAGCAGGAAGGCCCGCACCTGGGCCAGCTGCTCGGCCATCTCCTCCTGTCCCTGGGAGCGGTAGGTGAGGAGAAGGCGGTTGAGCAGGCTGAAGAGATCCTCGTCCACCAGGGATTTCTTCTGCTCCAGCAGGAGGCGCATGGCCGTCCTGTCGTTGCTGATCTTGGCCAGGCTCTGGATGAGCTCGGCCTGGTCGCTCTGGCGGCGGAGCATCTCGGGGGTGACGCCCTCGAACTCCCAGAGCTTCTCCATGAGCCGGTTCCAGTCGAAGAACTGCTGGGGCTGGAGCATGTAGCCCCGACGGGCTTCCCCGGGCAGCTTGGCCATGAGGGCCTGGGTCAGCTCGCCGATGATCTTCTGGGTCTGCTCCCCGGAGAGGCCGGCCTGGGAGGGAAGGAAGATGCCCAGGAACTCGTGCTCCGGGTCGTGGATCAACAGGGGCGCGCTCAGGGGACCGCCGGCGCCGCACTTGGGACAGACGGCCACGTTGATCTGGCCGCCCAGGAGCAGGGGCCGCAGCTCCGGGTTGGCGCCCAGGTCCACGATGCTGAAGACCGGGGCCACGAAGGGGGTGCCGCAGTTGGGGCATTGGATCTGCACCCCGGCCGGGGGAAAGAGGAGCTGGGGCGCTCCACTGGGCCCGGCTTCCGGCCTCTCGGCCGGCTGCTCCGCCGTTTCGGGGGTCGGTGTCCCCGGTGTCCCCGGTGTCTCTGCTGGCGCTTCCGGTTTCGTCGCGTCTGGTTTCGTCGCGTCCCGGCGGCGGGCAAAGCCCTTGGGGAGCTCGATCTTGCCCTCGGGCTTGGGTTTGTCGCTGCTGCCAGGTGTCCAAAGTTCGCTCATGGGAATAAGTCCAGTTCGGTGGTCAGTTCAAGGAAGATTGAATACTGAAGATTGAAAACTGAAGATTGGGGAGACAGGTGTCCCGCCCTGTCATCCTTCCCGTTCCCGGGCCAGGGCCAGGAGCTCCTCCTCGGTGATGGTCTTGACGCCCAGGGCCTGGGCTTTGGCCAGTTTGCTGCCCGGGTTCTCCCCCACCACCACGTAGTCGGTGTTGCGGCTCACGCTGCTGGTGACCTTCCCGCCCCGGTCCTCGATGAAGGCGATGGCCTCGTTGCGGGTGAAGTGGGGCAGGGTCCCGGTGATGACGAAACGCAGGCCAGCGAAGGGCTTGGGCCGCTCTTCCCGGGTCTCCTCCGCCGGCTCCTCCACCCGGACGCCCAGGCTGTCGAACTCCCGGATGAGCTGGCGGTTGGGCTCCAGGGAGAAGTACTGGGCGATGCTCTGGGCGATCTTGGGGCCAATGCCCTCGATGGCCGCGATCTCCTCCGGGGGCGCGTCCATGAGCCGGTAGAGGCTGGGGAAGTGCTGCACGATCAGCTCCGCCACCACCGAGCCCACGAAGCGGATGCCCAGGCCGAAGAGGAGACGATGAACCGGCCGGTTCTTGCTCTCCTCCACCGCCTGGCGCAGGTTCTCCACCCGCTTGGGACCGTAGCCCTCCAGGGCCAGGATCTCGTCCCAGGGCAGGCGGTAGATGTCGGCCAGGCTCTTGATGAAACCCTTGGCCGTGAAGAGCTCCGCCTGCTTGCTGCCGAAGCCCCGGATGTCCATAGCCCCCCGGGAGACGAAGTGCTCCACCCGGCGCACCAGCTGGGCCGGGCAGGCGTTGTTCACGCAGTAGATCGCCACCTCGCCCGGCGGCCGCACCAGGGGCTGGCCACAGGAGGGGCAGGTCTTGGGCATGCGCCAGACGCGCTCCTGCCCTGTGCGCAGCTCCTTGACCGGCCGCAGCACTTTGGGGATCACCCCGCCGGCCCGGGTGACCAGCACTTTGTCCCCGATGCGGATGTCCAGCTCCCGGATGTAGTCCTCGTTGTGCAGGGTGGCGGATTTGACGATCACGCCGCCGATCTCCACCGGCTCCAGCACGGCCACCGGCGTGATGACGCCGGTGCGCCCCACGTTCACCTGGATGTCCAGCAGGGTGGTGACCACCTCCTCGCCGCCGGACTTGTAGGCGATGGCCCAGCGAGGGTCCTTGCCGGTGTAGCCCAGGATCTCCTGGAGCTCGAAGGGGTCCACCTTGATCACCACGCCGTCGATCTCGTAGGGCAGGCGCTCCCGCAGCTCGTGCCAGTTCACCACGAACGCCACCAGCTCATCGAACTGGCTGTCCGGGTAGTGTCGGTTCTCCGGGCAGACCGGGAAGCCCAGATTCCGCAGATAGTCGAAGGCCTCCCACTGGGAGCGGGGCGGGTTCTCCGCGCCCTCGACGACCAGGATCTGGTAGACCCAGAGCTTGATGGGCCGCTGGGCCGTGACGCTGCTGTCCAGCTGGCGCAGGCTGCCGGCCGCGAAGTTGCGGGGATTGGCGAAGGTGCGCTCTCCCCGCTCCGCCTGACGCCGGTTGAACTCCTGGAAGTCGGCCACGTCCACGTAGGCCTCCCCCCGGACCACCAGCCGGGCCGGGGGCGTCATGGGCACGTCCCCCACGGGGATGCGCAGGGGCAGGGAGCGCACGGTGCGCAGGTTGGGGGTGATGTCCTCCCCCACCTCGCCGTCCCCCCGGGTGGCCCCCAGGACGAAGAGGCCGTGGTCGTAGTGGAGGACGACGGTCAGGCCGTCGAACTTGGGCTCCACGGTGTAGGCCAGCTCGGCCTGGCGCTCCGGGGGCAGCAGGCGCAGGATGCGTTGCCGCCAGGCCCGCAGCTCCTCCTCGCTGAAGGCGTTGGCCAGGCTGAGGACCGGCACCGGGTGCCGCACCCGCCGGAAGCGGTCCGAGACGAAGCCCCCCACCCGCACCGTGGGGCTGTCCGGCGTGCGGAACTGGGGATACCGCTCCTCCAGCTCCTGGAGCTCTTGGAAGAGGGCGTCGAACTCCGCGTCGCTGATGATGGGGTCATCCAGCACGTAGTAGCGGTACTGGTGATAGCGGACCAGCTCCCGCAGGTGCTCGATGCGCTGGCGGATCTTCTCCAGCTCTTCGTCCCGGGTCGCGACGCTCCCGGGCTCGGACGTCTGGGCC
>CAYQEB010000090.1:12622-16763 GCA_964416395.1 uncultured Caldilineaceae bacterium
GCCGGCTCGTGGAAGACCGGCTCCTGGAAGGCCGGTTCGTCCAGGGTCGGCTCCGAAAAGACCGGCTCGTCGAAAACAGGCTCGTCTGGCTCCTGTCCGGGCTCCCATCCCGGCTGGCGTCCATCATCCATGGCGGCGTCCGTCCTTCAGTAGGGCCAGCATCTCCTCCAGCGGCCGGGTGTTGATCACGTCCTTGGCCGTGACCCACCCCCGGCGGGCGGTGGCGATGCCGTATTCCATGATCTCCATGCCGTCGGTGGCGTGGGCGTCGCAGTTGATGACCAGCTTGCAGCCCAGCTCCAGCGCGCGCCGGGCGTGGATGTCGTTCAGGTCCAGCCGGGCCGGGTTGGCGTTGATCTCCACCACCGTGCCCGTCTCCGCGCAGACCTGAAGCACCCGCTCGATGTCCAGCTCCGTGGGGGGGCGCTTGCCCAGGAGCCGCCCGGTGGGGTGGCCCAGGATGTCCACATGGGGGTTGCGGACGGCCTTGAGGCAGCGCTCGGTGATGGTCTCCCGGTCCTGGCGCTGGGCGCTGTGGATGCTGGCCACCACCACATCCAGCTCGGCCAGGGTCTCGTCGGGCAGGGCCAGGGAGCCGTCGGCCAGGATCTCCACCTCCACCCCCTGGAGCACCCGGAAGTCGATGCCCTGCTCCTGGTAGCGGCGGTTGATCTGGGCGATCTCCTCCGCCTGCTTCTGGGCCGCCTGGGGGTCCAGCCCGCCGGTGACGCCCAGGCCCACGCTGTGGTCCGTGACGGCCCAGTAGCTGTAGCCCCGGGCCCGGGCCGCCTCGGCCATCTCCGCGATGGTGGCCCGGCCGTCGCTCCACTTGCTGTGGCCGTGCACCTCCCCTCGGATGTCCTGCAGGCGGATGAGCTTGGGCAGCTTACCCTCCAGGGCCGCCTGGATCTCCCCCCGGTTCTCCCGCAGCTCCGGCGGGATCCACTCCAGGCCCAGGAAGTTGTAGAGGGCCTCCTCGGTCTGGAAGAAGCGCTCCGCACCGTCGGGCAGCTCCGGGTGGCGGGTGGCGGTGAGGCCGTACTCGTTCAGGCTCCAGCCCTGGCGCAGGGCCAGCTCCCGCAGGGCCACGTTGTGGGGCTTGCTGCCGGTGAAATACTGGAGGGCCGCGCCCCAGTGCTTGGCCTTGAAGACCCGCAGGTCCACCTGGAGGCCGCTGGGCAGGACCACGCTGGTCTTGCGCTCGCCGCTCACCAGCACGTCCACCACCATGGGCAGGGCGCGGAAGGCCTCCATGACCCGGCCGGCCTCCGGGCTCACCACCAGGATGTCCACGTCACCGATGGTCTCCTTCCAGCGGCGCAGGCTGCCGGCGATCTCCAGGCGCTGGATCAGCTCCCCCGGCACCGCGGCCCGTAGGGCGTCCACCACCTCCAGGGCCAGAGGCCGGGCCACGCCGATGGGCAGGCGGCTCTCCTGGCGACCCCGCATGAGCTCGATCCCCTTGAGGATGCGCTGCTCCGACTTGGCGCCGAAGCCCTTGAGCTGGCGGATCTTGCCCTCCTTGGCCGCCTTCTCCAGATCCTCCACGCTGGTGATGCCCAGCTCCTGCCACAGGCGCTTGGCCGTCTTGGGCCCCACGTCGGGCACGTGCATCATCTCGATGACGCCCGGGGGCACCTGGGCCTTCAGCTCCTCGTAGTAGCCCAGGCGGCCCGTCTCCAGAAGCTCGGCGATCTTCTGGGCGATGGACTCGCCGATGCCGGGCAGGGCCTCCAGGGCCTCCGGCCCCCCCTCCTGGTAGACCCGGTTCACGTCCTGGCTCAGGAGCTCGATGGCCCGGGCCGCGTTGCGGTAGGCGATGACCTTGAAGCGGTTCTCGCCCAGGATCTCCAGGATGTCGGCGATGTCGTAGAAGACCTGGGCCACGTCTCGGTTGTTGAGACGGATGGGCGAGGTTTGGGATGCGTTGGTCACGGGTGTTTCCAGCCTCTTCCAGGGGTGGGGCCCTTGCCGGGTCACGCCAATTTGCGAGGCAAAGCAAGGATTTCTAGACAGATGGGAATTATAGCACGGAAGGAAGGGATTGGGGAAAGCGCTCAGGCCACAAACAGGTCCACCAGCTGACGGGCCTGGGCGTCCACCAGCCCCAGGTCCGTGATGCGCAGGCCGGAGCTGACCGGCAGGGTGAAGGTGGAGATGCGCATGAGCCAGTGGGGATGCTCCAGCCCCAGGGCGCGCAGAGCCTGGCCCACCCGCTTCAGGGCCTGGGCCGTCTCCGCCACCGGCCGGTCCGAGAGGATGCCGGCGATGGGCAGGGGAAGCTGGGCCAGCACCCGCTCCCCCTCCACCACGGCGATGCCTCCCTGCATGGCGATGACCGCGTTGGCCGCCCGGGCCATCTCCTCCGGCGTGCGGCCCATGATCGCCAGGTTGTGGCTGTCGTGGGCGTAGGTGGTGGCCAGCCCGCCCCGTTCCACCCCCAGCCCTCGGATCAGCCCGAAGCTGCGGCCACCATGCCGGCCGTGCCGCTCCACCACTGCGATGGCCACCAGATCCTCCCCTGGCGGCAGCTGGATCCGCCCCGCCCGCACCGGCAGGGTGGCCTGGCCTGGGGTGACTCGGGTCTGGCCGGGCACGCAGTCGATGGTGCGCACCCGGATCTGGCCTTCCTGCACCGGGGCCGCCAGGTGGAAGTCCTCTGGCCGCTGCGGGGGCAGGTGGACCGTCTGGGTCCAGCGGGCCAGGGGCTCCTGGGCCGGGGGTTGCCAGAGGCTGCGGCCGTCCTGGGCCACGATCTGGCCATCCACCATGACCAGCTGGGCCTGGAACTCCTCGATGCTCTCCACCAGAACGATGTCCGCGGCCCGGCCCGGCGCGATGGCCCCTCGATCCCAGAGGCGCAGGCGGCGGGCGGGGTTGAGGGTGGCGGCCCGCAGGGCGTAGAGGGGATCCATGCCCAGGGCGATGGCCCGGCGCAGGACCTGGTCCAGGTGCCCCACCTCCAGCAGGTAGTCCGGGGCCACGTCGTCGGTCACCAGGCAGACGCCGGCGTCGAAGGGGAGGTCCATGACGGCCTGGATCAGCTCCCGGGTCAAATAGCGCTCCTGGAGCTGGAGGGTGACGCCCAGGCGGGCCTTCTCCACCAGCTCCGGGGGCGTGGCCTGGGTGTGGTCCGAGTCCACCCCCGCGGCCACGAAGGCGGAGAGGGCCCGGCCCCGGAGCATGGGGTTGTGCCCTTCGATGACGCCGGGGCTGTCCATGCGGTAGCCGTGGAGGCCGCCGGCCGCCTCCAGGACGCCCAGGGCGTTGGGGTCATCGGCCAGGAGCCCGGCCCCGTCCATGACCTCGGCCAGGCCGATGACCTGGGGCAGGGCCAGGAGCTCCCGCACGTCCGCCGGGGTGATGGCGCCCCCGGGGGTCTCCAGCCCGGCCGCGGAGGGGACGCTGGAGCTGACCAGGAAGAGGACCTTCAGGGGGATGCCGGCGCTGGCCTGGATCATGGCCCGGATGCCGGTCGGGCCCAGGACGTTGGCGATCTCGTGGGGGTCCTCGGCCACGGTGGTGACGCCCCGGGGCAGGACCGCGGCGGCGAAGTGGGCCGGGGTGACCAGGCTGCTTTCGATGTGGAGGTGGGAGTCCACCAGGCCGGGGACGGCGAGGCGGCCCTGGCCGTGGATGCGCTGGCGGGCCTGGCGTTGGGGCTGGGTCCCAGGCGGCTCCACGGCCACCACCTTTCCCCGATGGATGACGATGTCCGCGGGGTAGATCTCCCCGGTGATGACGTTGGCCAGGCGCACGTCGGTGATCCAGGTGTCCGCGGGGATGCGGTTCAGGGCGGCGTGGACGAGCTCGTTCACAGGGCCTCCTTTTCCCAGTGCGGGGGTGGTGGTTCCTGAGGAAAGTATAGCCCGATCAGCGGGGATGGTCGAATTCGGGGGAAGGAGGGAGATGGGAGATTGGGGATTGAAGAGTGGAGATTGGAGAGCAGGTCCGGTCTCCTGGCCGGACATCCACCTATTTTCCCGGAAGTTGGGCCCTTCCGGGGAAATGCATGAGGTCAGGAGGGGTGGGGAAGAGGTGAAACGTGAGGCGTGAAACGTAGATCCAGTCTCCGGGCGAAGGAGCGTAGGTCCGGTCTCCTGGCCGGACATCCACCTATCTTCCCGGAAGTTGGGCCCTT
>CAYQEB010000091.1:0-1733 GCA_964416395.1 uncultured Caldilineaceae bacterium
CCTGGGATGGTAGCACAGAATTGGGGGTCGGGCAAAGGAGGGCGGAAGGGCGGGGGCGGGGTTCCGTCGCGGATCCGGGGGCGAGACGAGAGGGGGATGAGATCGGCGTTTGCGGAACCCGGTCCCCTGTGATATAGAACCTCTACCGGCGGTCACTTTCCACCGAACTCTCCGCCGGTGTTGCCGCCGAACCGGGTCAACCTGGCCCGCCCCCGGGGCCGTGGGCCCCCTCTTGCCCCCCTGGATGCCCATCGTCCACCCCTGCCAGCCACGGGAGGAAGCCACCATGCACCACAAAATCTACTGGACCCTGGAGAGAACCCAGCAGCGCATCCAGCAGCTGGAGCCTTTCGTCTACCTGCGCAGGCAGGCCCTTCCCCCTTTCCACTTCCAGGAGATGCCCGACCCCCTGACCCCGCCTCCGGTGGCGCCGGAGGTGGACGTCTCCAGCTGGCCGGTGATCGAGCCCTACAGCTACTGGGGAGGGGGCTACCTGGACTTCGTGCTGCGCTCCCAGTTCCAGATTCCCCCGGACTGGGACCCGGAACTGCCGGTGGCTCTCTACCTGCCCCTGGGCGAGGCAGGCGACTTCAGCCACCCAGAGGCCCTGGTCTACGTGGACGGGGAGCCCTACGCCGGCTGTGACCGCCACCACCAGGAGATCCGCCTGGATCCCCGCTGGTGGGACGACGCGCCCCACGTCCTGGCCCTCCACGGCTGGACGGGGCTGCTGGGCTTCCAGGAGGGGCGTCCCCGCAAGCGACTTTTCATGGAACCCTGCTACCTGGTCCAGGTGCACCAGCCCACCCGGAACTTCCTGGCCACGGCCCGGGTGGCTGTGGGGGCGGTCCAGGCTCTGGACGAAAACCACCCGGCCCGGGTCCTGCTCCTGAACGCCCTGGACGCGGCCTTCAAGGCGGTGGCCCTGTGGGATCCCGGGGACGCCAGCTTCTACGCCAGCATCCCCGAGGCCCATCATCTGTTGCAAGAGGGTGTCCGGAAGGCCGGTCCACCGCTGCCTGTGGAGGTGGTGGGCACGGGACACGCCCACATCGACGTGGCCTGGCTCTGGACCCTGGGCCAGACCCGGCGCAAGGCCGGCCGCACCTTCCACACCGTGCTCCGCTACATGGAGCAGTTCCCCGACTACCACTTCACCCAGAGCCAGCCCCAGCTCTACGACTACGTGCGCCAGGACTACCCGGAGCTTTTCCAGGCCATCAAGGAGCTGGTGGCGGCTGGGCGCTGGGAGCCCATCGGCGGCATGTGGGTGGAGGCGGACTGCAACCTGACCGGCCCCGAGTCCCTGGCCCGCCAGTTCCTCCTGGGCCGCACCTTCTTCCGTCGCCACTTCGGCCCGGACGCGGACTCGCCGGTGCTCTGGCTGCCGGACGTCTTCGGCTACGCCTGGTCCCTGCCCCAGCTCATCAAGGAGGCGGGGCTGGACTACTTCTTCACCATCAAGATCGGCTGGAGCCAGTACAACCGCATGCCCTACGACAGCTTCTGGTGGCAGGGCATCGACGGCACCCGGGTCCTCACCCACTTCAGCACCACACCGGACCCCTGGAGCCGGGTCTACGTGGGCACCTACAACGCCCGGGCCACGCCAGAGGAGAACCTGGGCACCTGGACCAACTTCCAACAGAAGGAGTGCCAGCAGCAGCTCCTCATGGCCTTCGGCTACGGGGACGGGGGCGGCGGCCCCACCCGGGAGATGCTGGAGAACATCC
>CAYQEB010000091.1:1833-6070 GCA_964416395.1 uncultured Caldilineaceae bacterium
ACGCCTACCCTCAGGAGACCCTGAACCGAGCCTGGGAGCTGGTCTGCCTGAACCAGTTCCACGACATCATCCCCGGCAGCAGCATCCGGGACGTCTACGTGGAGTCCCTGGAGCAGTACCGGGCGGTCCAGGAGATGGGCGACCAGGTGCGCCAGGAGGCCCTCTCCACCATCGCCGCCCACAGCGGGGACGCGCACCTGCTGGTGATCAACCCCACCTCCTTCTGGCGCCAGGATCTGGCCTTCTGGCCCGGGAGCCTGCCGGAAGGGAAGCGCCTGGTCCTGGAGGATGGGACGCTGGCGTCCACCCAGGCTACGGAAGGGGGGACCTGGCTTCACCTGGGCCAGCTGCCCCCCTACAGCGTCACCCCTCTACGCCTGGCGGACGGCCCGGCCCCGGCGCCCGAGACAGGCTTGCAGGCCAGCGAGGATCGCCTGGAGAACGCCTTCCTGCGGGTGGAGTTGAACCGGCACGGGGATATCGTGCGCATCGTCGACAAGGTGAACCAGCGGGAGGTGCTGCCGGAAGGAGAGGTGGCCAACCAGTTCCAGGCCTTCGAGGACCGGCCTCTGAACTGGGACGCCTGGGATGTGGACATCTTCTACGAGGACAAAATGCACCTGGCTGAGCCGGCCCGCTCCATCCAGGTGGTGGAGGCGGGGCCTCTGCGGGCCACCCTGGAGATCCGCCGGCGCATCCTGCACAGCGACTACGTCCAGCGCATCTCCCTGAGCCACGTCGGCCCCCAGCTGGACTTCGACACCTGGATCGACTGGCGGGAACGACACGTCCTGCTGAAGGTGGCCTTCCCCGTGGAGGTGCTCTCCCCCAAGGCCACCTACGAGATCCAGTGGGGCAACGTGGAGCGGCCCACCCACCGCAACACCAGCTGGGACTGGGCCCGCTTCGAGACCGCGGCCCAGAAATGGGTGGACCTGAGCGAGGGAGGCTACGGGGTTAGCCTGCTCAACGACTGCAAGTACGGCCACGACATCCACGGCCACGTCATGCGCATCAGCCTGCTGCGCAGCCCCACCATGCCGGACCCAGAGGCGGATCAGGGGGAGCATCGTTTCGCCTACAGCCTGCTGCCCCACGCCGGTCCCTGGGACGAGCAGACCATCGCCGCGGCCTATTCCCTGAACGATCCCCTGCTGGTGCACGAAGTGGATGCCAGAGACGCCGGGGACTCCAGGGACGCCAGCTCCCCTCGTCACCCCCTCCTGGCGGCGGACTCCTTCCTGGCGGTGGACCAGCCCAACGTGGTCATGGAGACGGTGAAGCGGGCCGAAGATGGCCGGGGGCTCATCGTGCGCCTCTACGAGAGCCGCCGCCGACGAGGGCCTGTCACCCTGCGGGCGGCTTTCCCCATCGCCCAGGCCTGGCGCACCAACCTGCTGGAGGAAGACCAGCACCCGCTGGAGGTGGTGGACGGCCAGGTGCGTTTCTCCATCCGCCCTTTCCAGATCGTCACCCTGCGCCTGGTGGGGTGACCTTGCCCCTCCCCAGGCTCGCGAAGCCCGCTGCGGGTGAAATCTGGGGCTGGGGTGAGCCTCACCAGAGCCAGCGCACCCTGGCCCGGGTCTGGGGATCCGTCAGCGTCGCCACCTTCAGGTCCACGGGCAGGCCCAGAGTCTGGCTGAACCACTGCTCCAGGGCCAGGAACTCCGTCAGTGCCGGCAGCTCCTGGAAGCGGAGCATCAGGCAGAGGAAGCGGCTCCCCTCCTGGGGCAGCTCCCCCAGGATCCCCAGGGCCACGATCCCGTGGATCTGCTCCAGCCAGGAGCGCCGGGCCAGCAGCTCCGCCCAGGGCTCCTGGACAGCCTGTTGCGCGCCTGGGTCCCGGGAGCCGACCCCGCTCACCCCAGCCAGGACGTAGTGGACGCCCCGTCCCCTGCCCCGTTTCTCCAGCAGCCCTTCCGCGCAGAGCGAGGCCAGGCGTCGAGTGGCCGTGGCCTTGCTGATCCCTGCTGCCTTCATCAGATCCCGGGCCGTGATCCGGCCTGCCCGTCGGGCCAGCTCCAGGGCCGCCTCCGCCTGGGGATCCAGGAGGATCGGGGCGGCCGCTTTCTGGGCGACCCCTCTGGCCCCCGCGCGGTCCTCCGCGGGGGCCAGCCCCTGGAAGGCGGGCATGTCCGCCTGGATCTGGCGGAAATAGGCCACCTGGTCGTCGAAGCCGTGGTGGCGGCTGAGCTGGTAGCCGGCCAACCAGTGGCGGCGGGCTTCGTCCTCGTTCCCCATCTGAGCCAGGGCCTCGGCCAGGTTGGAGTGGAGCTTGGCCTCGGCCAGGGGCAGGCCCGTCTCCTGGCAGAGGGCCAGGCTCTCCCGGTAGTTGGTCAGGGCCTTCTCCAGGCGGCCGGCCAGGTGGTGGGCAGTGCCGATGTTGAGGAGAGCGGTGGCGGTCATCTCCCGGTTGCCCAGGCGCTGGTAGGTGCTCATGGCCTCCTGGTAGGCGGCGATGGCGGGGTCGTAGTCCCCCATGGCCCGGTAGAGGAGACCCAGGTTGCCGAAGGATTTGGCCGTGGCCAGGGCCTCCCCCAGCTCCTCTCGCAGGGCCAGGGCCCGTTGGGCATAGCTCAGGGCCTGGTCGTAGCGCTGCTGGTGACGGTAGAGGCTGGCCAGGGCGTCGAAGATGTCGGCCCGCACCGGCTGCGCCTCCTCCGGGGCCTCGGCCAGGGCCTGGAGCAGGTCCGTCTCGGCCGCCTGCCACTCCTGGCGCAGGATGTGGAGCCAGCCCCGGTCCTTGCGCAGGACCAGGGCCTCTGGGTGCCCCGAAGGGAAGCGCTCCAGGGCCTGCTGGTAGTAGGTCAGGGCGTGGCGCTGGTTGCGTTTCTCGTAGAGCTTGCCCATGCGCCGGTAGACCCGGGCCCGCTGCACAGGATCCTGGGTGGCCTTCAGGGCCCGACGGCAGGCGGCCAGGGCCTCCTGCTGCTCTCCCTGATGGGCGTGGAGGTCCGCCAGCAGGATCTGCACCTCCTGCCACTGCTCCGGGGGCAGGGAGCCAGGCTGGAAACGAGCCAGGGCAACCTGGAGCTCGTCGATCTGCAGCTCGTTGACCAGGTCCGTGGCCGCGGCCTGGAGGAGGGAGGCGGCTCGGCGCCACTGCTGGGCCTGCTGCCAGTGGATGGCGGCCCGCAGAGGCTCCCCGGCCTTCTCCCAGTGCTGGGCCACCAGGCGATGGCGTCGGCGCAGGGCGTCCGAGGGCTGGCGGGCGTAGATGTGCTCCCGCAGGGCCGGGGAGAGCCAGAGCTCGCCGCCGTCGCTGGCCAGGAGCAGCCGGCGTCGGGTCAGGTGATCCAGGCCGGCCTGGGCGTGGGTGATCTGCTCCTCCCGGGCCATCTGCAGCAGGAGCTCTCGGGGGAAGATGTCCACCATGGTGGCGGCGATGTCCAGGACCTGTTTGGCGGCCGGCTGGGCCTGGAGGGAGCGGGTGAGCTGGTCCAGGGCCAGCTGGCGGAGCTCCCGGTCGGCCTCTCCGTAGAGGAGCTGCTGGCGCAGGTGCTGGGCCACCTCCCGGATGGCTCGGTTGCGTTCGGCGAAGAAGGTGTCCGGGCTGGGGATGCCCGTGCGGGCCATGAGGGTCTCGGTGAAGCGTCCGCCGTCCACGAACTCGTCCGGGTGCAGAGGCTCCAGGTAGCGATGGCGCAGAATGTTGTAGCGCCACCAGAGGGGATCCCACCAGGTGGGGTCGTCCAGTGGCCGGTAGACCCCCAGGGGGTGGGCGACCGGGCCTGGGGCCAGCCGGTTCACCGCCCACTGGAGCAGCAGGCGCAGGGCCCGTCCCCGCTCCTCTGTGGTGGGGGAGACCTGGTCCGCGATGAGGGCGGCGCCGATCATCTCCAGCTGGGCCAGGGGGGAGCGGGAGAGGGCCAGCAGGCTCTGGTAGCTCTTGAAGGCGTTGTTCACCAGCAAGATGAAGGCAGGGAGGGGCAGCCGGGCCAGGGAAGAGGAGTGGGAGCCAGAACGATGGCTGGCGCCTGCTTGGCCTGGGCCTGGTTGGTTGGCGCTCGGTCGATTGGGGGGAGGCGTTGCCGGTGTTGAGATGTCCATTGGGGCGATCTTGAGCCGATTTTGAGCCGCAGATCCAGAGTTGTAACTTGAAAACGGCGTCGAATGCCCTCTATTATAGCGGCAACCGGCGAATCTGGATAGCCGTTCCTGGTTGTCCCGGCCCTTCTGGGGGCGTCCTCTGTCTTCCCGCAGTGCGGTTCTCCTCCGGCTGTTGGCGGGCCTGGGA
>CAYQEB010000091.1:6170-8935 GCA_964416395.1 uncultured Caldilineaceae bacterium
ACCTCTTGGATGGCCCCATGGGGCTTACGGTCCACCCTCGGCGGAGACATCCCCCAAGCCCCTCGGAGCCTTTCCCGGCCCGATCGATCCAGGCCTTCCTGTGAAATTCCGTTCGAGGAGTTGTCAAATGAATTGGCACACGCTCTCCAGGCGTTGGTCAGGGCCTGGCTTTGTCCTGATGCTGACCAGCCTGGTCCTGACCAGTGCTGTCCTGGCCCTGCTCCTGGTGGGGATGGCCCGGGCCTCGGCTCAAACAGCCGAACCGGGCGTTGAACGGGGCCCCGAACCGGCCCAGGCCCGGCGCCCCGGGCCCCTCTCCCTGGCCGGGGCCGCCGCCTGCAGCGGGGTGACGGCCATCCCCGAGGAGGAGTGCCAGGCCCTGGTCTCCCTCTATCAGAGGACGGGCGGGACCGATTGGCTCACCAACACCCACTGGCTGGACCTGTCCGGCGGCCTCACCCCCTGCGACTGGTACGGGGTGAGCTGCGCCAACGGCCACGTGACCCAGCTGAGCCTGGCCGGGAACAACCTGGTGGGCAACGTCTCCAAGCACATCTGCCGCCTGGAGATGGCAGGCGCCAGTGGAGATCTGGCCTACAACGGCCTCTGGAGCTCCCGCAGCCGGGCCCGAGGATGCCTGGACAGCATGGACCCAGACTGGGCCGCCACCCAGACCCAGCGCGTCCAGGATCTGCGGATCACCGCCTTTTTCACCGACGCCCTGGAGCTGGCCTGGACCCCCATCCCCTACACCGGGGACGGGGGCGGCTACGGGATCAGCGTGGCCACCAGCATCACCGGGAGCTACGCCCTCCACGGGCAGACCAGCGACAAGATCGCCTCCAGCTACCGGGTGGATGGCCTGGAGCCGGGGCGCACCTACTACATCCGAGTGCGAGCCTTCACCCCGGCCCACGACGGCCTGGCCGAGGTGCGGGGCGAGCCGGCCTCCATCGTCGCCGTGACCCGCTCCACCGGGCCGGACATCACCCTGGCCGTCTTCTTCCCCGGGGACAACGATCTCTCCGCCTACGTGCCCAGCGTCCGCTCCCGGCTGCGGCTGGGCACGGCCATCAACCCCAACCTGACCGTGGTCATGCTCAGCGACCGGCGGGGGAACCACGACACCCAGGTCTCGGTCATGGCCGGGGGGGTGATCACCGTGACCAGCGCGGTGACGGACGCCTGGGGCGTGGACGAGCTGGACACATCGGATCCCCAGGTGCTGGCCTGGTTCCTGACGTGGGCCCGGCAGAACCACCCTGGGGACCGGGAGCTGGTCTCCCTCATGGGGCACGGCGTGGGCCTGGCGCCGGAGGTGGAGTGGCCGGCCTCCCTGACCGGGGCCCAGGGGATCTCCCCGGCCCGGGCCAGCGGCAACGCCATCCCGCCCCTGCCCCAGGAGCTGGACTTCACCCCCAGCGACGTGAACAGCCGGGGCTACCTGAGCACCATCGACCTGGGCCAGGCCCTGGACGCGGCCACGAACAACGGCGCGGATCCCTTCGACCTTCTCTTCTTCGACCAATGCTTCCAGGGCAACCTGGACGTCCTCTACCAGGTGCGCCGCGCCGCCCGGATCTTCATCGCCTCGCCCAACTACGCCTGGCTCACCGCGGCGTACGGCCGCTACCTGAGCCAGCTGGCCCCGGCTTCCACCACCGAGGAGATGGCCCAGGCCATCATCCGCCTCTACCAGAACACCCTGAGCCAGGAGCATCCCAACGCCATCTTCTGGCTCAGGCAGACGGACATCCAGGCCATCGCCGCCGCGGTGAGCGCCCTGGGGGACGCCCTGACCCAGGCCACCCAGGCAGGGGAGGATGGGGGCATCCTGGCCGCGGCCCGGAACAGCCAGTTCGTGGACACCACCCAGTGCGGTCGGCAGCGCATGGAGCTGGGCCCGCCAGACGAGCTCCTGGGGGCTGGCTCCTTCGCCCAGAACCTGCGCCAGGCCTTCCCGGCCGGAGACGCCTACGGGATCCACGACCGGGCCGGGGATCTGCTGGGGGCCCTGGCCAACGTGCAGAGCACCTTCCAGGTGGGTCGGCCCTGGATCGCCCCCCAGGAGCTCTGGCAGTACGACGACACGGTGACCATCCTGGCTCCCCTGCGTCGGGACGCCCCGGGCTCCCTCCTGTGGCGGGCCAGCCTCTACACCACCACCATGCCCATGACCGCCACCTGGTCCGTGATGCCCACGGTGACAGTGAGCATCACCACGCCCTTCGCCTTCTCCCAGGACGGCCGCTGGGACGACTTCCTGGCCCAGTGGTACACGGCCACCACGCCCACCCTGGGGGCCTGGTGCCAGTACATCCCCCCGGCTCGGAGCGCCAACCCGGAGACCGAGGCCATCACCCTCACCCTGGCCGGGGCCAGCCCAGACGGCCGGGCGGTCCGGCTCCAGTGGGAGCCATCCACGGACGAGGAGGCCGCGGAGCAGTGGCTCTACGTGCGCCGGCCCTGGGACATTCAGTGGGTGCTCTGGGAGACCCTGCCCCTGACCCAGACGGAGTACGTCCACTCGGGCCTGACGTCGGGCCTCTTCCAGTACGGCGTGGGCGTGGTGGACCCGGATGGGACGCTCCTGGCCCGCTCCCAGCCTGTGAGCTGGACAGTGCCGATCCGGCTGTTCCTGCCGGTGGTGGTGCGCTGAGGCGGCCGATACGCTGGAAGATGAATCGGTGGGCGAACGATGGAAAAGCGGCGGGCGCCGGCCGTGGCGGCCGGTTGCCAGGCCGGAGACGCCCAGCCCTACTGCT
>CAYQEB010000091.1:9035-14155 GCA_964416395.1 uncultured Caldilineaceae bacterium
ATGAGTCCACCCCATCCGTTCCTTCGTCAACGCCCCCTCTCCCTTTTCTTCCCAAGCAAGGAGCCACCTATGATCCGACCATCTCGTCTCTTCTCTCGCCCCACCCTCGCCCTGCTGCTCCTGGCGGGGATGCTGCTGGGCCTGATCCCCGGGGCCGGAACTGCCCAGGCGGGGGAGTCGACCGCTTCCCCGGCCGCGCCGGCCGCGACCCACACGATCACCCTCTACGCGGACGCGGACGCCTACGTGGACCAGAACACGCCGTCCACCAACTACGCCACCGCGGATCTCCAGGTTGGGGTGAACAAACGCACCTTTGTCAAGTTCAACCTGACTGGGCTGCCGGCCAACGCCACCATCCAGAGCGCGGCCCTGCGCCTGCGCACCCTGCCCACCCAGGCCACCTACACCACCACCGTCTCCCTGGGCCGGGTGGACGCCAACTGGACCGAGACCACCATCACCTGGAGCAACAAGCCTGGCGTGACGGCCAGCAACGTGAGCACGGACGTGAACTATCCGGGTGGCCATTGGGAGAACTGGTCCGTGACCCCTGTGGCCCAGGCCTGGCATGACGGCAGCCAGCCCAACTATGGCTTTGCCCTGGCCGCGGCCAGCGGACAGGACGTCTACTTCTACTCCAAGGAGACGGGCTTCGCTCCCCGGCTGGTCATCCAGTTCACCCTGCCGCCGGAGGAGGACCCGGACCAGCCTGTGCCGCCGGGCAACCCCTTCTCCGATCTGGGCGACGCGCCGGACAGCAGCAACAACCACGGCCAGAACAACACGGCCTACCCGGGCGTGTTGGGCCGCTTCCCCACCGTCTACCAGAACACCCCGGCCAACCAGCCGGCAGGGCCTCGCCACGTCAACGCCAGCATGGAAGCCATCCTGGGCAACGCCATCACCCGGGAGCAGGGCGCGGACGGCGGGGCGGACGCGGACGGCGTCAACAACATCCTGCGGGATCCGCCCCCGGGCAGCGGCGGCGTGACCGACACCGCGGACAACGATCGGGGCGACGACGGCTGGCGCAACCCCGACGCGCTCATCCTGAACTGCCGACGCGTGGACCTGGTGGTGACCATCCGCAAGGCGGCCACGGCCCAGCGGGACACCATGTACCTGAACGCCTGGTTCGACGGCAACCGGGACGGGGACTGGCAGGACACCGGCGTCTGCCAGCGGGAGAACGGCCAGCAGGCCCGATCCTACGAGTGGATGGTCCAGGATCATCAGGTGGACCTGAGCGCCATCCCCCCGGGGAGCAGCCAGACCATCACCGTGACCAGCGTGCTGGTCTACAACCCCGCGGACACGGATCCCCAGACCCAGGGCAAGGCCCACTGGGTGCGCTTCACCCTGAGCGACCGACCGGCTCCTCGCAACCCGGCCACCAACCTGGCCGACGGTCGAGGACCCAACCCCAACGACACGCCCTCGGCCTACGCCTTCGGGGAGACCGAGGACAGCATCTACAAGCTGAGCCCGCCGGAGGAACCGGACAACGGCGAGCTGATCCTGCAGAAGGCCGTCGAGGTGAACTCCACGCCGGTGGCCTATGCAGACCTGGTCACCTACAGGATCCGGCTGGAGAACACCAAGAACCGCACCGTCCAGGCCGAGATCCAGGACGTCCTGCCTTATCCTCTGCACGTGCTGTCTCGCTCTGGGAATGGAGGCCGCGTGTTTGTGGAGGTGAAGGAGATCTCGCCCGGCGTCAGCCCGCTGAACGCTCAGATCGACTACCGGCGCCAGGGCGGCCGCCTGGAGCAGATTGTCCGCTGGGAGGGCTCCCTGGCCCCGGGGGCAAAGGTGGAGCTGCTCTTCGACGTCCACGTGCATCCTGTGTGCGGGCCGAACGTAGACACGGTGACCATCACCAACACGGCCACCCTGCACAAGGCGAACGGCGCGAAGATGGACGAGAAGTCCGTGGACTTCCAGGCCGCCTGCCCCGGCTACAGCCCGGCTGACATCCAGGTGGGCCAGGAATTGGTCACCGACGAGGATTCGACGAACTCCGACAGCCTCTCGCCCGGCGGGCGGCCTGCACTGGTCACTACCTTTACCAACATGGGAAGCCAAGCGAGAAACCTGGGTTTCCAGGTGGAGATCGAGAGGATGAATGCCGGCTCAGCCGCCGTGGACGTTGCAGCCACCACTCGGAAGCTGCGCACCGGGCGCATCACTCTGGAGCCAGGCCAGATCTACACCGTGGAGACGCCCCTGGACCTCATGGGCATGTTGGAGGGGAGCGGTCTGGCGGACAGCATCCCGGACGATCCCAGCCAGGAGATGACCTTCGTCAGCCGGGTGCGCTACGCCCCGCTGGCGGACGACGAGGCCACCTTCCGCCCGGAGGAGCTGACCCCGGAGCAGATGGGCCAGCACGAGTTCCCGTTCAAATACCGCCCCTGGGACCTGGGGGACGCACCGGACAGCAGCAACCACTTCGCCGCGGCCATGGCCGCCTACCCCGGCGTCCCGGCCAACTTCCCCACCGTCTTCGATCCGGCCACCGGCGCGCCTCCGGGCCCCCGCCACGCCCGGCCTCGTCCCTTCCACCTGGGCAAGCGGGTGGAGTTCGAGCCGGACGCGGACCTGGGCGCCATGCCCCGCAACATCGTCCCGCCGGCCAACGTGGCCAACCGGGATCGCTACGATGACGGGGTGAACCTGGGCAGCATCGCCTTCCAGAACTGCCAGACGGCCACCTTCCAGGCCCGGGTCTTCATCAGCGCCGCGGGCCAGGCCGCCCTGCTGGACAAGGGCCTCAAGACCGCCTACATCAACGCCTGGGTGGACAGCAACCGGGACGGAGACTGGGCGGACGCGGCTCAGTGCCCCCAGGGCTCGGCCCCCGAGCACATCGTCATCGACCAGCCCGTGGACATCGCCAGCCTGACCCCGGGCCTGAACATCGTCACCGTGACCACCACCGGGCCTGTGCCCTGGTCCCTGGAGATGACGGACCGACCGGCCTGGCTGCGGATCATGCTCAGTGAGGAGAAGTCGGTGAAGCTGGCCGGCCAGGGCTACGGCGACGGCCGAGGACCCGCCACGGGCTACCGCACCGGCGAGACCGAGGACTACCTGTGGCGACCCAAGGGCCAGGGCGCGGATCCCACCGTGGACCTGGACGTCCACTGGGAGCCCCTGCCCGTGGATCCGCCAGCCACGCCGGCCCGCAAGGTCAGCCTGCGCATCCACTACCGCAACCAGGGCTCGGATCCCCTGGTGGACAGCCGGATCGTCCTCACTCTGCCCACCGTCCTCCAGAACGCGACCCTGCTCCGCGCGGTCAGCGTGCCGGACCTGGGCGCCCTGGACACGGACTCCCCCCTGGCGATCTCCCTCGGCGACCTGGCCCCGGGCCAGCAAGGGACCATCGTCTACGCCTGGAAGGTGGAGGAGGGGGCATCCGTCAGCGGCGCGGCCCTGGACTACGAGAAGATCGTGTGGACGGTTCGCCTGGAGGGGAAACACCCCAACGGCGATCTGATCAACAATGAGAGCCTGGCCCAGTTGCGGGTCGACAGGAGCACACCCCTCGTCCTGGGCTTCACCCCGCTAGAGGGCGGACCGCCGGCGCCCAATGCCACCACCTCCCGGAACAGCCTGAATGTGGTGGGCACCGCGGCGCCCAACTCCACCCTGCTCCTGCTGGTGGATGAGCCGGGAAACAACGCAAACCGCAAGGCTGCGGCCCAGTTCACCGTGCCAGTGGGCCCGAATGGAAACTGGGGCCAGCAGCTCACCGCCCAGATCGACGGTCTCTACCGGGTGCGGGCAGTCTACAGCGACCAGGCGGCTGCCGCCAGCGCTGCGGACGAGCTCGTCACCCTTCAGCGTCAGGGCATGATGCAGCAGGAATCGCGGAAATTCCGGGTGGCCACCTCTCTGCCTGTGGATCCCCTGACCATGCGCTTCACCGACGCCCAGGGCCGGAGCGTCGCCCTGGACACCCTGGGCTGGAACCGAGGCAATGTGCAGCTCCCGCCCATGCGCAGCGGCCAGCCCTTCACCATCACCGTGCAGCAGACGCCGGGCAAGACGAACGTGGGGCTGCGCCTGGATCTGCAGGCCCCCTTCGACTCCCGTTTCTTCCAGGACCTGGGCGGCGGGACCCTGGGCTGGAGCGGTTGTCTCACCTGCATCCGCAGCCGGGACGGCGTCCCCACGGTCAGCGTGCCCTACGCGCTGGTGACCCTGGACAACGGCGCGGAGACGCAGCAGGAAGGCTCCTTCGCCGTCACCGACCTGGGGCGGATCACTGACGGGGCCACGGGCCAGCCGGTGAGCGGCGCCAGCGTGCGGCTCCTGGTCCAGGCTCCGGTCTCGGACACGGTGGGCAGCGTGGCTGTCTTCAGCAGCTGGAACAGCGGAGGCGGCCAGGTCAATCCCCAGAGCACGGGTGGCGATGGCGGCTATCTCTTCACGCCCCCGGCGGGGACCTACCGGGTGCAGGTCAGCGCACCGGGCTACCAGAGCTACACCAGCGATGAGCTGGAGGTGGCGGACGGTGACCCGGTGGCCCTGGACATCATCCTGTGGCCGGCACTCTCTGGCCAGCCGGATCTGGTGGTGGAGCTGGGGCCGGCCGGCTTCGAGCCGAGCCTCCTCACCCTGCCGCCGGGGACCACCGTCCGCTGGGTGAACGTGGACCGGGTGGTCCACTCGGTGGCGGGCAGCTCGTCCAGCCGATCGGGGTCCGCCCTGAGCGGCTTCGACAGCGGCCTGCTGAGCCCCGGCGAGAGCTTCACCCTCACCCTGGGCCAGGCTGGCAGCTACAGCCTGAGCGACGCGGGGGATCCCTTCAACCAGGGCAGCCTGGTGGTGGATCCAGGGGCCCCGTCACCAGGGACCCGGCGCATCTTCCTGCCGGTGGTGGCTCGGTGAGGCTCGTCGTGCGCTTGGGATGCGCTTGCAGTGCGCGCTCCCGTGCGTAACTGTAACTTGTGAAACAACCAGGCGGCGATTCTCTCCGGGGGATCGTCGCCTTTCGTTGGCGGGACAAATTTGTCACATTCGTGGCCGGTTTTCCCGGATTTCGAGCGCTGATTTCCGGCGCAGATCCGACACCTTTCCTATACCCGGGCTGTACACTTGGTTCAATC
>CAYQEB010000091.1:14255-16757 GCA_964416395.1 uncultured Caldilineaceae bacterium
GGCGTTTAGATCGTTTACTGCTCAGTGTCGTCTTGGGGATTTTGCTCGTCGCAACCCTGCATGCGACGCTGGTCCTGGCCGGGCCGACAGCCGCCACCTGGTATGTGGACGGGGCCACAGGCAACGATAGCAACGACTGTCAGACCCCAACCACCGCCTGCGCTACGGTGGCTGAGGCGGTCACCAGGGCTGGAGCGGGGGATACCGTCCAGATCGCCGCCGGAATCTACGACGCCAACCTGGATCTCCAGGACATCACCCTGGTGGGCGCCGGCATGGAAGCCACCATCCTCGATGGGGGCCAGCGGGCCCGGGTGATCACCGGCACCTTGGCTGTCACCCTGGCCGACCTGACCGTGCGCAACGGCCTGGTCACCGGCAATGACAACGGTGGTGGCATCTTCAACTTCGGTGAGATGAGCCTGCAGCGAGTGCGGGTGATGAGCAACACTGCCGAGTCTTCCGGGGGCGGCGTCTACAACAGCAACCAGCTTGTGCTCCAGGAGAGTCAGGTCATCAGCAACGTCTCTGCAAGCTTAGGCGGGGGCATCTATGGCTTTGGCCATCCCAGCTACACCCGCTACCTGACGGTAACGGATAGTCTGTTCGCTGGCAACAAAGCCACAGGCGGAGGTGGGATCTACAACAACGCGACCGCCTACATCGTGGACACCACATTCCGGGACAATCAAGCCACCAGCCAGGGCGGCGGCGGGTTGAACATGCTCAACGGTCCGGTGGAAGTGCTCCGTAGCACATTTGTCGGCAACCAGGCGCCTAGCTACTACGGGGGCGGCCTCTTAAACTACTCCGGCATCCTCACCCTGACCAACGTGACCCTCAGCGACAACGAGGCGGATACCGGAGGCGGCCTGGCCTCTCTCACCAACGCCGAGACCCTGCTGGAGAGCAGCACTGTGGTCCACAACCAGTCCAGCAGCTCAAGCGTCGTCGTCTACGGCGGCGTGTACAACTCGGGTAGCATGACCATCCACAACAGCATCGTGGCTAACAACGAAGGGCGCAACTGCCTGGACGGTGGCGCTTGGACCTCGGCTGGATACAATCTTTCCAGCGACCATCGGTGCCAGTTCACCAGCACCGGAGATCTCCAGAACACGGATCCGCTGCTGGCGCCCCTGGGCGACTACGGCGGAAGCACCTGGACTCATGCCTTGATGCCGGGCAGTGCTGCCGTGGATAACGGGGATCCCACGAACTGTCCAGCCACGGATCAGCGGGGTGTGGCCCGGCCTGTGGATGGGGACACCAGTGGCACGGCCATCTGCGACAAAGGCGCCTTCGAACTGCGCAGCAGCCTGAGTGTGGCCGACGTGGTTGTGGACGAGGGAGACAGCGGTACGAGCAGCGCAGTCTTCACCGTGACCCTGGCGCCCGCTTCCGCCCAGACGGTCACCGTGGACTATGCCACCCAGGACGGCACTGCCACCGCAGGCAGCGACTACACGCCGGTCAGCGGCGTCCTCACCTTTTCGCCTGGCGTGAGCCTCCAGACCATCGTCGTGCCCACGCTCGGGGATGTGGACGAGGAGCCGGACGAGGACTTCAGCCTGGTGTTGAGCAATCCCCAGGGCGGGGATGTGCAGGATGCCATCGGGCAGGCCACCATCGTGGACGACGATGGCCTCTCCTCCCTGAGCGTGGCCGATGTGAGCTTGGAGGAGGGAAATGTCGGTAGCGTGGATGCGATGTTCACGGTCATCCTCTCTCCAGCCTCTGGGAAGACCGTCACCGTGGACTACACCACCAGCGATGGCACGGCCACCTCAGGCAGCGACTACGCCTCGGTCAGCGGCGTCCTCACCTTCAACCCAGGAGAGACCAGCCAGACCGTCCAGGTCCCGGTGATGGGTGACGTGGTGGACGAGTCCGACGAGACCTTTTTCCTCATCCTGAGCAACCCGGTGAACGGACTTCTGGCGAACAGCCAGGTTCAAGGCGCCATCCAGGACGACGACACGGCTCAGGTGTCCATGGGCTTCGGCATCCAGATGGCGGAAGGGGACAGTGGCGACACCTCCACTATGCTCACAGTGACCCTGACTACACCGGCATCCTTCACCGTCACTGTGGAGTATCTTTCCGAGAGCGCTTGCTGCGGCCCCTCCTTTGCCACCCCGGGCATGGATTACGTCGCTGCCACAGGTGCGTTGACCTTCGCGCCAGGCCAGACGGTTCAGAATATTCCGCTCACCATCCTGGGGGATAGGGTGTTCGAGGAGGACGAGAATTTCTCCGTGCGTCTCCGGAACCCGGACCCGGTCTCCATCAAGGCCACCAGCGCGACCATCACGATCCTGAATGACGACGAGCCCAGGATCTACCTGCCCTTGGTGGCCCGGTGAGGGGGAAGCGGTTCGCAGCGCAACAAACCCGGAATCTCGAAAGATTCCGGGTTTGTTGCATGGCAGTCCGCCACGACGCCGCTCTGCGCGTGGACCTAACCGCGCCCTCACCGGGGACCCGGTTCATCTTCCTGCC
>CAYQEB010000092.1:0-11220 GCA_964416395.1 uncultured Caldilineaceae bacterium
CCAGATCCACGGCCGCTCCGTGGACCACCAGCCCGCCCGCTGTTTCCGCCCTGCCTTTCCCTGCACCGTTGCTGGCATGGAAGACCTCGCCTGGGCTTAGAGGGCGGTGTAGCCGCCATCGATCAGGATCACGTCCCCGGTGATCAGATCCGAGGCCGGGGAGGCCAGGAAGAGCACCAAGTCCGCCACCTCCACTGGCCGACCAAAGCGACGCAGGGGGATCTTGGCCCGCATGGGATCCCCCTTGGCCGGGTCGCCCCAGACCTGCTCCCCCATGGGGGTGAGGATCACCGTGGGCGCCACCGCGTTGACCTGGATGTTGTAGGGCCCCCACTCCGCGGCCATGACCTTGGTGAGCATGTTCAGCCCCCCTTTGGAGGCCGCGTAGCTGGCATGCCCCTCGATGGCCACCACCCCGGCCTGGGAGGAGATGTTGATGATCTTGCCCATGCGCTGCTCCATCATCCGGGGAGCCAACACCTTGGCCAGGAGGTAGGGGGCCCGCAGGTTCACCGCCTGGGTCTCCTCCCACTCTTCTAGGGTGCTCTCCAGGATGCGGCTGATGCGCGCGATCCCGGCGTTGTTGACCAGGATGTCCACCGTGCCGAAGTGGCCCAGGGCCGCCTGCCCGGCCTGCACCGGCCCTTCCGGCGTGCGAAAGTCCGCTACGATGGGCAGACACTCCCGGCCCAGGGCCTGGATCTTGGCAGCGGTCTCGTCCAGGCCGGTCTGGTCCCGGCCGGTGATGGCCACATCCGCGCCGGCCTGGGCCAACACCTCCGCCACTGTGGCCCCGATCCCCTTGGAGCCGCCGGTGACTAGGGCTCGTTTTCCTGCCAGAGAGAATCGTTCGAGATAGGTGTCCATGGTCCTCCCTCGGAAAATGTGCAGAAGGCTGAGAAGAAAACTGTGCAAAAGAGATGCAAAAAGAACCGTGCTGGAAGAGGCGCAAAGCAGGTCGGGGGATGGGCGCCAGAGCAAGAGGGGGAGACAGCGTCCTGGAGCCGCGGGCCTGGAAACGCTCGTTGACCGGGCTCACGCGCACCACGAATTCAGGGGCCGGGTGGGGGACCGGAAGACGACGATGCCGGCGACGCAGGGGTTCAGCGCAAAGACTCAGGCGTCAGGGATGGCTCAAAGTCTCGGGAACGAAAGGGGAACGACCGAGGGGGGAACCGCACAGGGTTTGTCGGCACAGTCTGCCAACACGAGCTGTCAACAACAAGCTGGCGGTGCAGTTCGCCGATGTTGGCTGGGGGCAAAAACGGTGCACAAACGTGTGAGGTGTGCACATATTTTCATGCCTAGGCTATCACGGGCCTGGGGGATTGTCAAGCCCAATTTTTCGGCCCTCTTTCATCCCCCATCGCTTTCCGCGAGTTTGCATCGGGCGCGGCCCAGGGCTTTTCCGTCCGGCAGGCAGACACGCTCGGCGGCGCCCGGAGCGGACAACGCATTCTCGCCGAGACCCTGGATTCTATCCTCGAGGACAGGTATTGGAGTGCGTGTGAGGGAGGAGCAATTTGAGGGAGGGGCAATCTGGGGCGGGAGGCGTCACCTCGTCACAGCCCCGCCACCACATAGTCGTAGATCCGGCGCTTGATCCGCAGCCGGTTGAGTTCCAGCCCGATGGCTGCGATCTCCTCGTCCGGCTGGAAGAGATAAGCGTGGGACTGGTCTCTGGCTTGGGTCAACTTGCGCTGGTTGAGCACCAGGGACAGACGAAACTCGGCCCGTTCCCGAGCCAGAATGTAGGTTCGATGCTGCAAACGCAGACGGGTTGTCTCGTCCTCTTCAGCTTCCATCTGGGTTTGGATGGCCTCGAGCTGCTCGTCGATGTGGGCAATCTTGCGCCGAAGCTGGTCCAGGACAGCCGGATCGGGTGCGCCGTGGTTGTCGCCGACCCTCCAGGATGGGCGTGTCAGGAGGCGGACACGGGCCCGGTCCCCGGTGGGCCCAGGCGTGGCTCCAGGTCCTGTCGGCAGCTGCACCGTGGCGATGGCGCCCGGCGCCAGCTCGCTGATCTCTCCGGCCAGTTTGCCCCACACGTCCGTCTGCTGGTAGGAGGTGGAAAGCTGTTGGACCTGAGACGTGGGGTTGTACAGCCGGGCCAGGGCGACATCACCTGTCATGTGCAAGCTGCTGAGGGGCGCGTTCTCCGCCAGCAGACGCCAGGACGTTCCAGCACCTGGGCCCTCGGTCTGAACAACCAGCGGGGGATGCTGGTACGCGGCGTTCAGGCGTTGCAGCTCCATGGAGTCGCCGTCAAAGGAACCGAAGCCCACAGCGACCTCGTGGCGCACCGTTCGCTCGCAGCGAGCGTCTGGCACATAGAAGAACGGTCCGGCATCCCCAACGCGGTGTTTCAGAGCGGCCCGGGTGAGCCATTCCACAGCCCGCCGCAACATCAAACGTACATTGCCTTGCTCATCCGCGGTGTAGGAGTGGACGCCCCTGGCCATGATGGCGAGAGTTTCGTTGCCGCCCGACAAGGCCACAAAGTCGTGGAATGGGAAGGTGGAGACTTTGCCCACCTCGCGTTGGCCCAGCAGCAGCTTGGAGAGATCCGCTGGCAAGCGCCGGGGCAGCAGGTCGGTGTCCGCAACCGGCCGCTCCACCCCGTGGAAGGGCATCCCCGCCAGGATCTTGCCCTGCCTGGCCGTTGCGAAAAGCAACTCCACCCGCAGATCCGTTCCCTGGCTGTCCAGATCGATGCGCCATCGGATCACAGGGGACGGATCGAAGATCAGGCGCACGGTCGCCGTCACACGGGCGTTTGGGCTGGACCACGCCCCGGACCAGCGCAGCACCGCGTGACGTTCGCTACGCTGCTCCAGGACCAGGGGCGACGTGGGTTGGACGATGCCGAGCTGCGCCCCCCTCTCTTCGGAGTAGGTGTCGCCATGTTCTTCCGAGATCACCAGCTTGCCCAGCTGGGCGGCGCCCACGCGAACCACCCCTGTCGCGTCCACCTGGGCGGAGAAGTGCTCGTTGCGCCAGGTGAAGGAATCCACCGGCTCCTGGCGCGTCTCCACGGGGATCTTCTCGCGCACAGGCCACACGCCCACCCCCTCTGTCTGAATGTGGAGCAGATGATCGTCCACGATCGCCCATTGATCCGTGGCGAAAGGGGTGAGGCCGATGGCATACAGGCCCGGTGCGAAACCACCCATGAAACTTTCGATCGATGCCTGGACATCCCGCTGCATGTCGTCGAAAACCTGGCGATAGATGATTTCCATCTTCTCGTGGACCTGATCGATGCTCACGCCACAGATGCAATCATGCACCGCGTTCTGCAGGAGCGCCCGGCCCCAGGCCTCGTATCGTCGGGGATCGTAGGGTCGTCCGTGTAGGCTGGCCATCACGGCCAGGGGTTCACACTGGTGGAAGAGCATCTGCTGGCAATCCCGGGCCATGACCTTCAGGTAGGTCCGAGCCGAGAGGGTGCCGGGGAAGACCGCTCCATACTTGCCCGAGTTCAGTTCGCCGGCGATGGTGGGCAGAGGGAGCCCTTTGCTGGCCATCTCCTGGGCGAAGAGAGGAGGTGTGGACTCCCGCAACGCCAGGTTGGGATCGATCCCCGGGATTTTCGCGAAAAAGAGCAGGGGATCCTCCGGATCGTCTTCGAGATCGTAGCCGTCAAAGAGGGGAATATCAGGGGTGGGGTAATAGGGGCGCAACTTCTCGACTTCCGACAGGAGCCGCTTGAGTGCAACTTCCGGCGCGTGGGTGACGCCGTAGAGGTTCCGGTAGCCGCCGAAGAGATCGATGGTGAAGAGGCTGGAGCCATCAGGCCCCTGCCAGCGGAAGTAGGGCGCGATCCGTGGAACGCCGCGCCACACGTACACCGAATCGATGCCGAACAGACGATGGATCTGGGGTTCCTGGCTGATGTGCCCAAACGTGTCCACCAGCCAGCCGGTCTTCACTTCGGCGCCCAACCTCTGCAGATCTTGCTGTCCGTACTGCAGATTGCGGATCAACAGCTCACCGCAGGTCAACTTCCAGTCGGGCTGGCAGTAATAGGGCCCAACGGTCAGATGGCCGTCCTGAACGAGTTTTCGGAGCCGGGGCGCGTACTCCGGAGCCACCTCCACCAGATCCTCGACAACCAGGGTCTGGCCATCGAACCAGAAGCGGAACGTCGGGTTCTGGGCAGCCAACTGTTCCAGCCTGTCAATAAGCCCTGGGATCCACCGGCTCGTGTAGGCGGACGTCAGAAACCATTCCCGGTCCCAATGGGTGTGGTTGATGATGTGAACCGTGATGGGCGGCATGTTGGCAGGCGACATTGGGGTCACGGGTATAGCGCCTGACCGCTCTCCTGATCGAACCAGCGAATCTTGTCCGCCGGGAAACGCAGCCACACGTCCTGATCGGGTTTCACCTGGAAAGAGGGATGCGTAGCCACTTTGATCCTGTCTTCGCCGATGCGGACGGTCAGCAAGTTTTGGGATCCCAGGGGTTCGACCACCAGCACCCGGACGCGCAGCCCATCCGGTGCAGGTTCTGCGGACACTTCCATGTTCTCGGCGCGAATGCCCACCAACACCCGCTTGCCATCGAAACTGCGGAGTCGGGATTGCATGGCGTCATCGAGCTGGAGTTTCAGGTCTCCAATGCTCACGGTGATCCGGCCATCCACTCGCTGGACCTGCCCCTGGATGAAGTTCATGGGTGGATTGCCAATAAAGCCGCCGACGAACCGGTTTTTCGGCCGATCGTACACGATGGTGGGGCGGTCGATCTGCTGGATAGTGCCATCCCGCATCACCGCAATGCGGTCGCCCATGCTCAGGGCTTCGATCTGGTCGTGGGTGACGTACACCGTGGTGACCCCGATCTCCCGCAGCAGCCGCTTCAGTTCGGCGCGCATCTCCAGGCGCAACAGGGCGTCCAGGTTGCTTAGGGGCTCGTCCATGAGCAACACCTGGGACTGCATGGCGATTGCACGGGCGACAGCCACTCGCTGGCGTTGGCCGCCGCTCAGATTGCTGGGGAATCGGTCCAACAGCTCCTCGATGTGCAACAGCTCCGCTGATTGACGCACCCGGCGGTCGATCTCGGCTTTGTCTGCTCCGTGCATTTTCAGCCCGAAGGCGATGTTGTCATAGACCCGCATGTGGGGAAAGATGGCATAGCTCTGGAAGACCATGGAGATGTTCCGATCCCGAGGAGGGAGGTAGGTGACATCCCTGCCGCCGATCATGATGCGGCCTTGATCGGCCATTCCGAGCCCGGCGATGGCCCGGAGCAGCGTGGTCTTCCCGCAACCGCTGGGCCCCAGCAGCACGACAAACTCCTGGTCCTCGACGGTCAGGGTCACATCGTTGACGGCGACGAAATCTCCAAAACGCTTTGTGACGTGTTCAATGCGGATATCCGCCATAAATCACTCCCCATGAATCGAGTGTGCGTTTGGCCGTCCGCGATATCGGGACGGAACGGGGCTAGCCCTGGGATCGTGTTGCTCACGATTGATTGGGTTGGGTGATCGGGTCGGGTCCACCAGAGCCGATGACGGTAGGCCGGCGGTCGACGCCCATTCTGGTTCAAGAGCAGCGAAGCGCTCTCTGTGAAGAGCGCTATTTCGTAATTTGACCCCACATGTTAAACAGGTAGCGGCGAATGAAGAAGATGAATATCAAGGCCGGGATCATCATGAAGAAGCCGCCAGCGAACTGGTATGCCTCCGATGAATTGGACAGCGCAAACAGCACCTGGGCGGGAAGCGTCCGGTTCTGCACCGTCAAAATGCTGGCGGCGAAGACCTCGTTCCACGACATGACGAAGGTAAAGATGGCCGACGCGGCGATCCCTGGCAGAACCAGGGGCAACACGACATGGCGGAATGCCTGCAGCGGGGTGCAACCGAAGACCATCGCCGCCTCTTCCAGCTCGTAAGGGATGCTGGCGAAGACGCTGCCGATGACCAGGATCGTGGTGGGCAGGGTGAGGGCGGTGTGCATCAACGCCACCGCGTAGATGGTGTCGAACAGGCCCGTACTCACGAAGATCACAGCCAGCGGCACCGCCAGGATGACCACGGGAAACGCCCGCACTGCCAAAATGGACAGCCGGAAGAAGTCTCGCCCAGGGAAAATGTAACGCGAGATCGCGTACCCCGCAGGAGCAGCGATGATCGTCGACAGCGCAAGCGTCACAACAGCCACAACGACGCTGTTGATCACCCCCGGAATGATGCCCTCGGAGCGCAGGAAGAAAAGCATAGTATCCAGGGAGAAGGGGATAAACGGCAGCACGCTCTTAGGATAGCTGCGCACCACGTCCGATGTGGTCAACGCCATTGACCCGATGAAGTAGATGGGCCCCAGGATCCAGAGAACGAAGAGGATGCCTACGAGATACGCCAGGCCGCGATTTAGTTTCTGTCGCCGTTGCATGCGCCGGTGCAATGCCTGGACTTCCGGGGACAAAGTCACCGTCGTGGCGCTTGGTGTTGGGGAGGAACTCATCCGGCAATCTCCTGATGGCTACGGAGTGTGCGCAGGTACAGGACAGCGCTCACCATGGAGAGCAACAGAATGAAGGCGGCGTATGCTGCAGCAACGTTCGGATTGCGGAACTGGGTGTACTGGCGATAGGTTTCGTTGGCCAGGACCGTCACCACATCGCCACCGCTGAGGGCGATGACAACGGCGAACACCTGCAGGGCCAGAATTGTGCGCAAGATCAGAGCCACCTGGAGGCTTGGCCGGAGCAGGGGCAGAATCACGTAACGAACCCGCTGCCACAGATTGGCGCCGAACAGCTCAGCCGCTTCCAGCACTTCTTGGGAAATGCTCTGAAGCCCAGACACAACGATCACCATCACCAGCGACGTGGCCCGCCACACCTCTGCCAACCAGACGGCGATGATTATCCAATGGCGAGTTTGGGCAGACAGGTAGGTCACAGGCGCGTCGATAACGCCCAGCGTCTGCAGGATGCTGTTGAGCAGGCCATGTTGGGTGAAAATGGAGAACCACAAGATGCCAACCGCCAGATCGGACACGCCCAAAGGGATCGCGAACACATAGAGGAAGAACGCATTGCCCTTCAATCTGGCCTGGATGACCAGGGCCATAATGACCGCCAACACAAACTGGGTTGGGATGATAATGATCATCAACAACAAGGTATTGGTCACAGCCGGCCGGAAGAAGCGATCGTTCACCATCTTCTGGATGAACTTGGTGGTGAACTGGCCGGTGTCGCCCCGGTCGACTCGGCCGCGCTCGCCATTGCTGAAAACCTGAATGAATCGCGAAGGCGCCCATCCCTCCACCGTTTGCCCTTTTTCGTCCTGGCCTTGGACATGGTACCAGACCTCGAGCACCTTGTGCTCCACGATGGACACAGGCGTGCGCGGATCCAGCTTGGCGACCACGTCGCTGCGATCACTGGGTGCAGCGTAGATCGCCGTTTGCGGATCTGTGTTCTGGCCCAACCTGATACGAATGGTGCCTTTGACGGGATTTCCGGCCTCGTCCGTCTCGCGCACACGCACCCGCCGCTCCGAGACCCAGCCCGCCACCGGCTGACCATCCGCATCCTGGGCCTGGATGCGAAACCAGGTCTCTGTGAGGGCGTTTTCACCCAGGGTCTCCCCAGGCTGCACCAGGTTGGCCTGTTGTCCAAGGATGGAAAGTTGAGAATTTTGGGGCAAATGGCCGGTAACGGCGCTGTCGCGGCTCGCCTGGCTGTGAAGCGTTAACAACGCCTCATCATCCCATACGGACAAGATCAGTCCTTGGGCCATGGGCCAGGCGAAAAAGAGGGCTAGATAAAGGAAAGAGGGCAGAATCAGCAGGTACGGCGCCCAGTTGATCCGACGACGTCGAACAGGAGGGTGAGCATTTCCGCTTTTCGCACTCATGGCCGAGTGTCCTTACGCGTTGATGGCCGGACGGCCGGACAACTTGCAGAAAGAATCGTGTGTGCGGTGTGAGTGGATGGCGTTCGAACGCCATCCACTCACACCGTATCGGGCGCGGCCAGAGCAGGTCACTTGACCTGGCAAGGACCGTCGCTTGGCGGATCCGGCGCCCAGCAAGGCGCGCCGGTCTCGTTCATAAGCGCTTGCAAGTTCGCGCCTTCCTCGTCCAGAACCGTCCGGACGTCCTGGCCTTCGAGGACAACTCGGTCAAACGCGTTGCGGAAAATCTGGTTGATCTCGCCGCCCCGCTCACCCAGCCCGACGGGCAACAGCGCGGGCAAAGCATCAGGGGAACCAGCCTGGGCCGTCACCGCTTCAGCTTCGATGGCGACACCCGCGGGCAGATCCGAGAAGTCCACGCCCGAAACCACAGGGAAGAAGCCCAGATCGCGCAGAACCTGTCCCTGGGTGTCCGGCTGGGTCAGGAAGTCGATGAGCTTGGCGGCGCCGTCCGGGTTAGGCGCGTTCTTGGGCATACCCAAGCCAACGATCACCGGCATGAAGCCTCGCCCCTTGGGTCCGGCCGGGGCCGGGAAGGCGATGAACTCATCCGGTTTGCTGTTGAAGGCTTCGATCAAGCGGGCAGTGTGATCGAAGGCGACCCAGACCTCACCGGAGAGCAGAGGCTCCTGCATGAACTCATAGCTGATGGACTGGGGGTGGATCGTTGGCCACAGGACATCCCGAGCCCACGTCAGCATCTCCTCAGCTTCTGCGCTCTTGAAGGTGCTCACCATGCCGCCAGTAAAGGAGGGCCACAGGTAGCCTTCCAGGAAGCGGTGGAAGAGGCCAGCGTGGGGCAGACCGCAGCGGGGCTGTCCAGTTTCGTCCAACAGATTCTGGCACCACTGGGCAAACTGATCCCAGGTCAGCGCGTTCACGTCCGCGCCCTCGGGCAGGTAATCCAGAGCCTGCTTGTTGGCCGCCATGATGTAGGTGGCCTGCATCCACGGAATGTAGTAGAGGAAGTCCTCAGTGCCCAGCCGCCCTGTGTCCAGAAATGCCGGAGCAAACTCCCGGTCGGCAGACAGATCGTCGGCCAGATCGATCAGGTTGGCCAGCACCTCTTCACGAGCCAGCGGCGGGAAAGTGCCGTGGAGCGCGCCCACAACATCGATGGGACCCTTCTCCTGGCCCTTGCTGGCCACGAGCTGATCGATCAGGGGGCCTTCCTCCGTCGCGGTGAAGTCAAAACCGCCCTGAGACAGGATCTTGCGGAATTTGGCCTGCTCTTCCACCGGAGCGAACTGGGTGGAGAAGAAGACCACCTCGGCAGACATCTCCTCTGCGGGCGCCGCCTCTTCTGCCGGAGCCGCCTCTTCCGCCGGTGCGGCCTCCTCAGCTGGCGCGGCCTCTTCTGGTGCAGGTGCGCTCGGAGCCGCCGGTGGAGCACAAGCGGTGATCACCATGGTGGCTACCACGAGCAGAATCAACAGCTTGACGAGTTTCGACATGTTTCCCTCCTTAGCTGATAACTGTGCAGCTGGTAAATGGGCTTTTGGATCGGAAGACGAAAAGTGGATCTGTGCGCTATCACCCCCTTGTCTGATCGGTCTGAACGGGATCGTGTGTTGGCTGTCGAATCGAAAAACGGCTAAACATGATAACGGCCAAAGCACAGCGCTCTCATCCGCATGGGAGCAGAACAGTGCTTGCCGACAAGTTAGGAGCGATTCTCGAGTCAACCAGGCGCCATTCTCGCGACTCGCGACCGAATTTCCCAGCTAAAGTCGCGGTCCGCTGGACTGACGAACCACAAGCTCGGGCTTTATGATGACCTGTTTTGGATCCACCGGCTCGTTGTTGATGGTACGGATCAGCATCTGGGCCAGCAGCGAGCCGAATTGATATGCCGGTTGGCGAACGGTTGTCAGGGGCGGATGGGTGTATTCCGCCAACGGGATATCGTCGAAACCGGTGATGCTCACATCCCGACCCACTATCAGTCCTCGAGATTGGGCTTCGCCCATCGCCCCCAAGGCCAAAAGATCGTTCCAGGCGATGATGGCCGTGGGTGGATCGGGTAGATCCAACAGCCTGGCCGCGCTCAGTCGCCCTGAACGCTGTCGATAGTTGGCTTCCACGATCAACTCGGGATCCGCAGACAGACCATGGATCTTGAGCCCCTCTAGAAAGCCTTCCAGCCGGTGATAGGCCTTTGTCAGATAAAGCGGCTCGGTGATGCAAGCCAGGCGAGTGTGTCCCAAAGCCACCAGATGATCCACCACCTGCCGGATGCCGTGGGCGCCGTCTTCATCCACCAGGCAGAAATCGTTGTCGCCCTCGATGCGGCCAAACGCTACGAAAGGTGCGTTTTGCTCCTTCAGCAGCTCGATGCGCCGATCCTGGCGCTGGGTGCGAATGACGATAAACCCATCCGTGCGACGACTGCGAATATAGTTGAGGTAGACCTGGTCTTCCTCACTGCCAGCATCTGTAGAGACGCTCAACTCAAAGCCGAGCTCCACAGCCTGTTCCACCAGACCGGTCAAAAACTCGCTGAAAAACGGATCGGAAAAACGCACATTGCGCGTTGTCGGCAAGATGAGGGTGATGTTGTCTGTTCTTCGCTTTTGGAGACTGCGAGCAGCTGCGCTGGGGACATACCCCATTTCGCGGGCAACGCGTTGGACCTCCCGCCGGGTCTGCAGGCTAATGTCCTCGTAGTTGCCCAGAGCCCGGGAGACAGTGGGCACCGATTTACCAACCCGTTTAGCGATGTCCTTGAGCGTCACCGGCATTGAAGCACCTCATGCCGACTTGCCGAATACGAGCCGCAACTTGTGGAGAAATGGGTGTTGCAAGTGGGGGAAGTCCAGGTGAAACAAGGGGGAAGAAAGTCTACCAAGAGACGCCTACCAGTATAATCTAAAACGTTTTAAATGTCAACGGGAAGCCCAATTTTCATTTCCGTTTCTTTCGCGATTCTCATCTGCTTTTGCTTTTCACGGGTTTGCATCGGATGCAGTCCAGGGCTTGCCATCCGACAGGCGGACACGATCGGCGGCGCCCGAGCCTGGATCGCTGCCGAACAGAGGAACGCCCCCACGCGAGAAGCCGCCGCAGGGGCTGCGACGGCTTCCCGACTCTCACCTTGGTTCTTCCCGGACCGGAGGGCTCAGCCCGGCATGGCTCAGGTCTGTCAATCGCCGAAGTAGGTGCTGTTCCAGTTCACCGAGTTCCAGTTCACGCTGTTCCAGTTGACCGAATTCCAATTCACTGAGTTCCAGTTCACCGAGTTCCAGTTGACGCTGCCCCAGGTGACCGAATCGCTCCCG
>CAYQEB010000092.1:11320-16475 GCA_964416395.1 uncultured Caldilineaceae bacterium
GTTCCAGTTCACCGAGTTCCAGTTGACGCTGCCCCAGGTGACCGAATCGCTCCCGGTCCAGAGGAGCTGGCTGGCCTCCAGGCCCGTGTTGGCCGACTCGGTGGTGCTGCCGTGGACGGCGGCGTAGATGTCCAGGTAGGGATAGGACTGGAACAGGTCCACCGTGCCGGCTGTGGCCAGCAGGCGGTGCTTCACCTGGTCTGGGGTCAGGTTGGGTTCGTCCTGCAGGAGGAGGGCCACCGCGCCGGTGACCATGGGAGCGGCCATGGAGGTGCCGCTGAGGCGGAAGTACTCGCCGTTGAGGACCACCCGGTCCGGGTGCTGGGTGTCCCAATCCGAGAGGCCAGAGAGCACGCTGACGATGTCCTTGCCCGGGGCGACGATGTCCGGCTTCTCATGCCCGTCCAGGGTGGCGCCCCAGGCGGACCAGAGGGCGATGTCGTCGTCGTTGCGTCGGGATGTGCCCTTCTCATCGCTGGCGCCCACGGTGATGATGAAGGGGTCGTTGGCCGGGGCCGCCTTGACCGGGTTGAACTCGGTGTCCAGGCCGTAGTTGCCCGCAGAGGCCACGATCACAATGCCGTTGAACCAGAGGATCTCCGCCGCCGCGTCCAGGGGGCTGACGTGGTAGGACATCTCCTGGGTGGCGTTGATGGAGAGGTTCACCACCCGAATGTTGTAGGTCTCCTTGTTTTCCAGCACCCACTGCAGGGCCTCCACCGTGTCCGATTCGTAGGCCATGCCGTTCTCATCGCTGATCTTCAGGCTGATGAGGGTGACACCGGGCGCCACTCCCATGTAGGACCCATCGGAGTCCGTGCCGTTGCCAGCGATGATACCGGCCACGTGGGTGCCATGGCCGTAGACATCGTTCACCGTGGTGGAGTTGGAGTTGAAGGACTTGCGAACCGGGTTGACGGTGAAGTCGCCGTCCCAGGTGACGCCGCTGTCGATGACCGCCACCCCGATGCCTGTGCCGTCGATGCCTTCGGCCCACAGATCCCGCACGCCCAGGGTGTCCAGGAAGGTGTTGACCGGCTCCCCGTTGCTGGGACTGGGCTTCTTCTCCTGGAAGCCGCTGCGCTCCACCGGGGCGTCCAGGCTGATCCAACGCACCGTCGGCTGGTAGGCCAGATCCTGGATGCTGGCGGCGGGGATCTCGGCCACCACCGCCTGGATGATGGAGAGATCCTTGAGGACGACGCCGCCGGTGGCCTGGATCCAGGTCCGGGTCTGCTCCATGTTCCTGGTCTGCACGATGACCCGCACCGGCTGCTCCGGCGCTTGGCGGGCCAGGACAAGCAGCTGAGGAGACGTGGCCGGAGCAGAGCCCAGGGAGACGTTGAAAACCGGCGCCCAGGCGGCCAGCATGGCCAGGATGAGGACCGCGGCCAACAGGCGCGCGAACCAACTGGATCGACCGACCGCTCTGCGGGCAGAGGGAAGATAGGACGGGGAACGGGGGGAGGTGTGCGATGCCATGGTCATGGTCTGCTCCTGTGTCCAAAATGACCTGCTCTGGGAACACTGCGCCGTTGTGGCGCCTCACGGTGCGTTGTCGACGAGGGCGATGCGATCCACGCTGTCGGATGCGCTCCCCAGCAGCCAGTGTAAACTGGTTGACTTAAGTTTATCCGGAAAATCCTGGCTTGTGCCTAGCCCAAAGGTACCGTTTTGCCGGTCTCGACCTTAAAGCACGCCGATTCGACCTTACTAACCTGACGAAAACACTTCCCGAAATGTCGCCTGCCCAGGCGCCGGGCAGACCTCTCTGGCAGTCTTCGATCAGCCAGGGAAAAGATCAAGTCTCAGTAATTCACGATTTTAGCCAAACGGAGGCGTGAGCATCCTCCGATGCGGCATCGCCCCTCTGGAATCGGCATCTGCGGATGCTGACCCCGCTACGAATTCCTGAACTGCTGAGCCTCGAAAAGGCCCGAAAAGGAGCGACAAAGAAGGCAGGAAAGAAGGGGGAAAAGAAGGAGGGAAAAGACAAGAGAAGAGACGCAAATGGATGCCCCAAAAAGGGAATTCTGTGTTATAGTGGAGATGCCCCCCCGACGAACAGCTTAGCCCTGGCCAGACCACCCCGCGGACCTGTTCCGCTCCTGTTTCGGGAGGCGCGCCCATGACGCTGGACGAATACCGCCGCAAGCGTGATTTTCGCGAGAGCCCGGAGCCAGCCCCCAAGGCGTCCCTTTCCCACCAAGCCTCCCCTTCCCCAACCGCCCGTTTCGTCGTCCAAGAACATCACGCCAGCCATCTGCACTGGGATTTCCGCCTGGAGATGGACGGCGTGCTGCGCAGCTGGGCCGTGCCCAAAGGTCCACCCCTGGAGCCGGGCGTGCGCCGCCTGGCCGTCCAGACCGAGGATCACCCCCTGGAGTACATAGATTTCGAAGGCGTCATTCCCCCAGGCCAGTACGGCGCGGGGACGGTGCGCATCTGGGATCGGGGCGTCTACGAGCTGGTGAAGCGCAGCCCCGACGAGATCAAGGTGGTGCTCCATGGCCAGAAGCTGAAGGGCCCCTACGTCCTGGTGCGCATGAAAGGCCGAGAGAAGGAGTGGCTGCTCCTGAAACTGGCGGAGCCAGCGGGGTCGGAGACTTCAGGGAGACCGGAGGATCTGTCCGGATCCTCTGCCCTGGCGGAGGGAGCCGAAGAACGGTAAAAACCGCCAACCCACATCCCAACCCACACCCAGCATTCAAACTCACACCCAAAACTCACATTCAGAGGAGGGCATCATGGGGGAGGAGATGAGAAGAGATCCTTGGCTACGCAACCGGACGGCGGAAACCCCATCCGGCGGGGCCTGGTGGCGCGTCCTGTTGACCAATTTCGCCCTGTTCGTCATCGGCCTTTTCCTCCTCCTGCTCACGGGCAACCCGAACCTCTTTCCCACGGTGGTCATGCTGGGCAACTTCATGGTCCCCATCGCCTATGTGGCCTTCCTCTACGAGCGCAGCCACCTGAGCACCTTGACCCTGCCCATGGTGGCCAAGGCCTTCGTCTACGGCGGCGTGCTGGGGGTCTTCGGGGCCGCCCTGCTGGAGCCCCTCTTCATCCGCCAGCTGGACCCAGCCACGGCCCTGCTGGTGGGCCTCATCGAGGAGTTCGCCAAGATCCTGGGCGTGCTCTTCATTGCCCGCCGTCACCGGCACCATCTGGAGCTGGACGGCATCCTCCTGGGCGCGGCCGTGGGCATGGGCTTCGCCGCCCTGGAGAGCACCGGCTACGCCTTCAGCATCTTCTTGGCCAGCGGCGGCAGCCTCTCGGCCACGGTGGGCGTCACCCTCCTACGGGGGATCCTCTCCCCGGTGGGCCACGGCACCTGGACGGCCATCCTGGCCGGGGTGCTCTTCCGGGAAAGCCGCAACGGGCGCTTCCGCTTCAACCGGCCTGTGCTGGGGGCCTACCTGACCGTGGCCCTGCTCCACGGCCTGTGGGACGCCCTGCCGCCCTTGTTCTACTTCCTGAGCCTCTTCCTGAACCTGCCGGGAACAGACTTCCTCCTGGCCCAGGGGATCATTGGCGGCCTGGGGTTCTTTCTCCTCTGGCGGCGCTGGCGGGAGGGCAAACGGCAGGCCCTGGCGGAGCTGGCCGCCTGAGGGAGCAGCCGCCATCGGCACTTGAGCGAACAAGGGGACGGCATGGTGTTCGGGATCGCCCTGCTGGAAAGACGGCTTGCCTCGCTGCGCACAGACTGGCAGCGCTGGACCAAGCCCTGGCACCTGGCCTATGCCCTGCTGGGTGCGGTCATCGGTGGTCTGATGCCCATCCTCCTGCCCCTGGCCATGCACCAGCGGGGCGGTGCGGCCCAGGTGGGCCTGGTCATGGCGGCCCTGAACCTGGGCGGTCTCTTCTCGCCCCTGTGGGGTGCACTGGCCGACCGCACTCGCCTCTACCGTTGGCTCCTGGTCGGGGGGCTGCTGGCCACGGCCCTGGGGATCCTGCTCTTCGTCTTCACCCAGGGCGTCCTGGCCTGGTACATCCTGGCCTTGGTCCAGGGGATGGGCGCGGCGGCTGTGGCCACCCTGGCCAATCTGCTGGTGGTGGAAACCCATCCCCGACGAGAATGGGACGAGCGCATCGGCTGGCTCCAGACCGCCTACGGGGCGGGGCAGGTGGTGGGGTTGCTCCTGGCTGGCCTCCTCAGCCGGGCGCATCCGAGCCTGGGGTTTCTCGTCGCGGCGGGGCTGACTGCCCTGGCCCTGATTCCCGGCTGGCGAGCGCCTTCGAGCCCAGTGCGAGCGCCTGGTGTCCGGGTGCGGCCGCTGCTTAACCTAGTGCGCCACACCCGTTGGCACCCCAGCGCGCCCCTGCGCTACTTCCACTTCCCCCGTCGCCTGCCCTTTCGCCACTTCAAGGTGATCCTGGGCTCCCCTTTCGGGATCTTTCTTCTGAGCTGGTTCCTGGTGCTGAGCGGCTCCATCGGCTTCTTTGCCCTCTACCCCGTGCTGATGGAACAGGCCTTTCAGGTAGACGCCGCCCTCTCCTCCACCGCCATGGCCGTGGCCGTAGGCCTGGGGCTGTTCCTATACCCTCTGGCGGCCCGCTGGTCCGAGCGGATAGGGCCTGTCCGGGTCTTTCGCAGCGCTTTGACCGTGCGCCTGCTGATATTTCTCGCCATCTCTGTCCTGGGCCTGCTCCCGATCCCGGGCCGAGGATGGCTGGCCCTGATCGTCTTCACCGGGGTGGTGCTCTCCTGGTCCCTGCTCAGCGTCAGCGGCACAGCCCTCACCGCACACATCTCGCCGGTGGGGGAAGGGGAAGGGCTGGGCTTCTTCAACGCCACGGCGGCCCTGGCCGGGGTGGTGGGATCCGGGGTGGCTGGTCGCATAGCAGCCCAGTGGGGCTACCCAGCCGTCCCCCTCTTCTCCGCGGCGGGCGTGGGCCTGGGACTGCTCCTGCTTCTGGCGCTGCCCCAGGATCCACCGGAGAACAGCACCCGGGAGGCGATCTCGCCCCCTGGGCCCCCTTGAAACCGCACCTGGAGAGGGGCAATCAAAACAGTAGGGGCCCAATCGCAAGAGGCCCAATCCCATTACGCTCATCCGCCCCTCAAGCGCCCCAAACGGGAACGCGCTGGTTGCGACGGACGAGCCTACAACGAGACGAGCCTACAACGAAAGGAGGCAGATGATGGCCAAGG
>CAYQEB010000093.1:0-8891 GCA_964416395.1 uncultured Caldilineaceae bacterium
GACGGAAAACAGAGAAACTGCACTTTTTCCGTTACTAACTACAGCCGTTCATCCGCTGGATTTCTCTGACGGCTGAGGGGTTGCAAGAGTAAAGGAGTTTTTGTATGCTAAGCGATCCTATCGCAGATATGCTGACCCGGATCCGCAACGCCTCCATGATCCGGCGTCCCCGGGTGGTGATCCCCAGCTCCAAGCTGAAGGTGGAGATCGCCCGGATCCTGAAGGAGGAGGGGTTCATCGCCGGCTACAAGGTGACCGATGAGAAGCCCCAGCCCAACCTGATCCTGCAGCTGAAGTACACCGGCAAAGGCGACCCGGTGATCACCGGGCTGGAGCGGGTGAGCAAGCCAGGCCGTCGGATCTACACCAGCTACCGGAAGATCCCCTGGGTGCGGAGTGGCATGGGGATCAACATCGTCTCCACGCCCAAAGGCGTGATGACCGGCCGCCAGGCCCGCCGGGAGAAGGTGGGCGGCGAAATCTTGTGCAACGTTTGGTAACCCGGGAGGCGAACCGATGTCACGGATTGGACGACTACCGATCCCCGTTCCGGACAACGTGACGGTGGAGATCGGCAAAGGAAATGTGGTGAAGGTGAAGGGGCCCAAGGGGGAGCTGACCCAGCAGTTCAGCCCCGCCATGACCATTGTCCAGGAGGACGGCCAGCTCATCGTGCGTCGCCCCACGGACCAGCGTCACCACCGGGCCCTGCACGGCCTGACCCGGGCTCTGCTCAACAACATGGTCATCGGTGTGACCCAGGGTTTCAGCAAGACCCTCCAGATCGTGGGGGTGGGCTACCGGGCCATGCTGCAGGGAGACAAACTGGTGCTCCAGGTGGGCAAGAGCCATCCCGTGGAGTTCACCGCCCCGCCGGGCATCTCTTTCGAGGTCTCCCGGGACGGGCGCACGCTCATCGTGCGGGGGATCGACAAGGCGGCCGTGGGCCAGATGGCCGCGGTGATCCGCAAGGAGCGACCGCCAGAGCCCTACAAGGGTAAGGGCATCCGCTACGAGGGTGAATACGTCCGCATGAAGGCCGGCAAAGCCGGTAAGAAATAAGGAGTGAGGCAACCATGGCGAAAGTGACACGATCCCAGGCGCGCAAACGCCGCCACATCCGGGTTCGCAAGAAGGTCTCCGGCACCGCCGACCGGCCCCGGCTGAACGTCTTCCGCAGCCTCTCCCACATCTACGCCCAGCTCATCGATGACGAAGCGGGCGTCACCCTGGTGGCGGCCTCCACCCTGGATCCGGAGGTGCGGAAGCAGGCCGCCGATCTGCCCAAGCTGGAGCAGGCCAAGGTGGTGGGCAAGGTCCTGGCGGAGCGAGCCCGGGAGAAGGGCATCCAGGCGGTGGTGTTCGACCGAGGTGGCTACGTCTACCACGGCCGGGTGCGCGCCCTGGCCGAGGCCAGCCGGGAAGCTGGCCTGGTTTTCTAAGACTGGAAGGCAAAAGGAGAACGAGATGGCACGCAGAGAGAGACGCGATCGGCGCAGAGATCAGGAAGAGCGGGACGAGCTGGACGAGCGGGTAATCCACATCGCCCGCACCGCCAAGGTGGTGAAGGGCGGCCGACGCTTTGCCTTCCGGGCTGTGGTGGTCGTGGGTGACAACAAAGGCAAGGTGGGCGTGGGTGTGGGCAAGGCCCGGGAGGTCCCCGACGCCATCCGCAAGGCTGCGGAGCGAGCCCGCAAGAACATGGTGGACGTGGCCCTGCTGGGCACCACCATTCCCCACCCCATCCAGGTGCGCTTCGGCGCGGCAGAGGTGCTGCTGAAGCCGGCCAGCCCGGGTACGGGCGTCATCGCCGGCGGTGGCGTGCGAGCCGTGGTGGAGGCCGCCGGGGTCAAGGACATCCTCTCCAAGTCCCTGGGCAGCGACAACATCCTGAACGTGGTCCAGGCCACATTCATGGCCCTGCAGGAGCTGCAAGACTATCGGGTGGAAGCGGAGCGCCGGGGCGTGGAACCGTCCCACCTGGCGCCCTTCTGGCATCGGGAGGAGGAGGCCCATGGCTAAGAAACTCCGGGTGACCCTGGTGCGCAGCCCCATTGGCTACGAGAAGGGCCAGAAGGCCACAGTGCGGGCCCTGGGTTTGACCAAGATGCACCAGACGGTGGAAAAGGACGACACCCCGGTGATCCGGGGCATGATCAACAAGGTGCGCCACCTGGTTCGGGTGGAAGAGGTGGAAGGCTAGCTGCCGTCAGCGGACAGCATAAGCCCGAGGCCGGCATCGAGACGCATCAACGAGAAGCCTCAAGAAGTGCCTGGAAAGCGAACGAGACGAGCAAGGAGCCATCATGAAACTGCATGACCTGCGCCCCGATCCGGGTGCAACCAAAAAGCGAAAGCGAGTAGGTCGTGGCACGGGCTCTGGCCGAGGCAAGACCAGCGGTCGGGGGACCAAAGGCCAGAACGCCCGCAGCGGCGGCGGTGTGCGCCCCACCTTCGAGGGCGGTCAGCTGCCCCTGGTGAAGCGCCTGCCCAAGCTGCGCGGCTTCAACAACCGGTTCAAGGTCCACTACGTGCCGGTGAACCTGGACATGCTGAACAAGCGGTTCGAGGCTGGCGCGGAGGTGACACCGGAGAGCCTGCACGCGGTGGGCCTCCTGAGGAAGGTCAAGGACCCGGTGGTGGTGCTGGCCCGGGGCGAGCTGGACAAGGCCCTGACCGTGAAGGCCCATCGGGTGAGCGCCAGCGCCCGGCAGAAGATCGAGGCCGCCGGCGGCTCCGTGGAGATCCTACCCTTCACCGTCAACAAACGGATGCCCCGGTCCTAGCACTCGAAGGCCTGGCTCCCCTGCCTCCATGGCCGGGGAGGGCCAGGCTGATACCAGAGGTGGCGCCCTGAGCCGCCACGCTCTTCGGAGGGAATCGTCATGATCGACGCCGTGCGTAATGCATTCCGTCTGCCGGACCTGCGTCGCAAGCTGCTGATAACCGTGGGCATCCTGGTGGTCTACCGGTTTGCTGCCCATGTGCCCTTGCCCGGGGTGAACCGGGATGTGCTGGACCAGCTCTTCCGTTCCACGGACCAGAACATCCTGCTCAACCTGCTGAACTTCTTCAGCGGCGGCGCCCTGGCCCAGTTCAGCGTCATGGCCATGGGCGTCTATCCTTACATCACTGCCTCCATCATCATGCAGCTGCTCACCCCCATCATTCCCCAACTGGAGGAGCTGAGCCGGGAGGGAGAGCAGGGCCGACAGCAGATCAACAAGTACACCTACTGGCTGACCGTGCCCCTGGCGTTGCTGCAGGCCTTCGGCCAGGCCACTCTCCTGAGCCGTCCTATCGGCGGGGCCACGGGGGCCGTCCTGGAGAACTGGGGCTTCGCAGGGGATGCCCTGCTGCCCTCCTTGACCATTCTCGTCAGCATGACGGCCGGCACCATGTTCGCCATGTGGTTGGGCGAGATGCTCACGGAGCAGGGCATCGGCAACGGGGTTTCCCTGATCATCTTCGCGGGGATCGTGGCCTCTGTGCCTCGGCAGGTGCGTCTGCTCTGGCAGCAGGGGCCCACCCAGCTCCTGATCTTCAGCATCATCACCATCCTGACCGTGGCGCTCATCGTCTGGGTGCAGGAGGGGCAGAGGCGCATTCCGGTCCAGTACGGGAAGCGGGTGCGCACCATGCGGGGCAACCGGCTCATGATGGTGGGGGGGCAGAGCACCTACGTACCTCTGCGGGTGAACACCGCGGGCATGATCCCTCTGATCTTCGCCCAGAGCCTGCTGATTCTGCCCAACACCCTCTCCTCCTACTTCATCAACCGGACGGACTGGGTGGGCAACGTCGCCAACTGGGTCTTCGTCACCTTCAGCCCCCAGAATTTCCTCTACTGGTTCAGCTACTTCCTGCTGACAGTGGCCTTCACCTACTTCTACACGGACATCATGTTCCGGCAGCAGAACCTTCCGGAGACGCTGCAGAAGCAGGGTGGCTTCATTCCTGGGATCCGGCCTGGGCCCCGGACAGAGGCCTACCTGAACGGCGTGTTGCACCGCATCACCCTGGTGGGCGCCCTCTTCCTGGGCCTGGTGGCGATTCTGCCCTATCTGGCCAGCGTCCTCTTCGGAGGGGGCAGCGTAGGACGTTTCAACACCCTGATCATCAGCAGCACGGGCCTGCTCATCGTGGTGGGCGTGGTCCTGGACACGATGAAGCAGATCGAAGCCCAGCTGATGATGCGCAACTACGAAGGTTTCATCCGCTAGGCAGAGGCCGGCCACAGGAAGAGAGCCGCTTCCATGGGGAAACGCATCTTTATCGTTCTGCTGGGTGTGCCTGGGGCAGGGAAAGGAACCCAGGCCAAACTGCTCCAGGAGAAGCTGGGGATCCCCCAGATCTCCACCGGGGATATCTTCCGCTACAACCTGAAGAACCGAACGGAGCTGGGGCTGCTGGCCAAACGCTACATGGATGCCGGAGAGCTGGTGCCGGACGAGGTGACCATCCGCATGGTGGCGGATCGGCTGTCCCAGGAGGACTGCGCCCGGGGCGCCATCCTGGACGGCTTCCCTCGCAATCTGGAGCAGGCCCAGGCACTGGACGAGATGACGGCGCCGGATGGAGGCGTCTCCCTGGTTCCTCTCATCGAGATCAGCGACGAAGAGGCCATGCGCCGGATCACCGGCCGGCGGGTCTGCCGTCAGTGTGGTGCGGTCTATCACATCGAGTTCAACCCGCCCAAGCACGACATGGTCTGTGACCGCTGCGGTGGGGAGCTCTACCAGCGGGACGACGACAAGCCGGAGACGGTGCGCAATCGGCTCTACGTCTACTACAAGCAGACGTCCCCCTTGATCGGCTACTACTTCTGCAAAGGGCTGCTGGCCCGGGTGGACGGCGCCCGCCCCATCCAGGAGGTCCATCAGACCCTGTTGGCTCTGCTGGCCGAACGGGGGATTCTACCCCAGGGCTAAGCCCTGGAACAGGACGAAACCGTCATGAAACGAAGGCCCCGTCGTCAGCTTTTCCGCCGACGCACTCCTCAGGAGACGCCTCGCCCCATCCTGAAGACGCCCCAGGAGATCCAGATCATGCGAGAGGCAGGGCGGATCGTGGGGCGGGTGCATCAGGTGCTGAAGGAGGCCATCCGGCCGGGGATCAGCACCTGGGAGCTGGACCAGCTGGCCGCAGAGACCCTGCACAAGTACAACGCGGAGTCCGCTTTTCTGGGCTATCGAGGCTATCCAGCCCACATCTGCACCAGCATCAACGAGGAACTGGTCCACGGCATCCCCAGCAAGGAGCGCATCCTCCAGGAGGGGGACATCATCAGCATCGACGTGGGCTCCTACTACCGGGGCTTTGTGGGGGACAGCGCCTGGACCTATCCAGTGGGCTCGATCAGCCAGGAGGCCCAGGCCCTGCTGGAGGCCACAGAGGGCAGCCTCTACGCTGGCATCGAACAGGCGGTGGCCGGGAAGCGCATCCGAGACGTGAGCCGGGCGGTGCAGGAATATGTGGAGAGCCGCGGCTTCCATGTGGTGCGGGAGTACGCCGGGCACGGCGTGGGGCGCTCCATGCATGAGCCGCCCCAGGTCCTGAACTACGTGACCGAGGGAGGAGACAGCGACCTGGTCATGGAGCCTGGCCTGGTCTTTGCCCTGGAGCCCATGGTCCAGGCAGGCACCTGGGAGACCCGGGTGTTGGCGGACGGTTGGACGGTGGTGAGCAAGGATGGCAGCCTGACGGCCCACTTCGAACACACCATCGCCGTCACCGGTGCTGGGCCGAAAATTTTGACTCTGCCGTAAGGGCATGATATACTAGCCAAGTTGCGCGAAGAGCTTATACCAAGGAGTTTATTCACCATGAAAGTGCGACCGTCTGTTAAGAAGATGTGTGAAAAATGCAAGATCGTGCGGCGGCGCGGGGTGGTGTATGTGATCTGTTCCAATCCGAAGCACAAGCAGCGGCAGGGCTAGATCGCCAGCGCTGACAGGAAGGGTAAGGAGAGAAGTCATGGCACGTATCGCCGGTGTGGACATCCCCCGAGACAAGCGGGTGGTCATCGCGCTCACATACATCTACGGCATCGGCCGCAGCACAGCGGAAAAGATCCTGGCCGCCACCCAGATCGACCCCAACAAACGGGTGAAGGATCTGGACGACAACGAGGTGGTGCGCCTGCGGGAATACATCGACCGCAACCTGCGGGTGGAAGGCGACCTGCGCCGCGAGGTGAGCATGAACATCAAGCGGCTCATCGAGATCGGCTGCTACCGGGGGATCCGCCACCGGCGGGGCCTGCCGGTCCGGGGCCAGCGCACCCGCACCAACGCACGCACGCGCAAGGGGCCAAAGAAGACCGTGCCTGGCAAGAAGCGGGCGCGCAAGTAGTCTTCGAACATCCATTTGCTGAGTTAAAAGGCAGGAACGAGGAGAAAAGATGGCTCGACAACGCAGACGGGGGCGACGAACAACCCGACGAGAGAAGCGATCCGTGCCCCATGGGCAGGTGCACATCCACGCGACCTTCAACAACACCATCGTGACCGTCACCGATCCCCAGGGGAACACCCTCTGCTGGGCCAGCGGCGGCACCAGCGGCTTCAAGGGCAGCCGCAAGAGCACGCCTTTCGCGGCCCAGCTGGCCTCCCAGAGTGTGGCTCGCCAGGCCATGAGTGACTTCAACATGAAGGAAGTGGATGTCTTCATCAAGGGGCCTGGCCCTGGCCGGGAGAGCGCTCTGCGGGCCCTGATCGGGGCGGGGTTGCAGGTCCGCTCCATCACCGACGTGACCCCGATCCCCCACAACGGTTGTCGGCCGCCCAAGAAGCGGCGAGTCTGATCGGACGACGTTGCGGTCACCGGCAGTGGCCCGAAGCCGAACCAACCGAAACCTGGTGGAAGAACGCTGGATGGACCTTCCGCCGACAGGCATCGTGTGTGCAGATCCTGTGCACGATGCCTCATTGTTGTGATAGGCCTTTGTCCTTAAGGGCCGAAGGCGCCCGGAAAGCCCAGGATAGAGGAGAGCCGCTGGGCAGGGCGCACAGAATTTTTTCCACGATCTCTTTTTCTGCAGGACAGTTCTGCAAAAGGACGGTTCTGCACAGAGGTTCTGCAAAGTAAGCGACACCCATAGAGGAACGACACCCATAGAGGATCGGCGCAGCAGTCGATTTGCGGAGGAGAGATGGCACGATACACAGATGCGGTTTGTAAACTTTGTCGGCGGGAAGGGCAGAAGCTGTTCCTGAAGGGCGAGCGCTGCCTGGGACCGAAGTGCGCCATCGAGCGGCGCAACTACCCGCCCGGCATCCACGGCCGTCGGGCCGCGGGCCGGCGCAAGGTCTCCGATTACGGCATGCAGTTGCGGGAAAAGCAGAAGGTGCGGCGCATCTACGGCGTGATGGAGCGCCAGTTCCGGCGCTACTTCAAGGAGGCGGCCCGGCGCAAAGGCATGACCGGCGTCACCCTGCTGACCATCCTGGAGCGGCGGCTGGACAATGTGGTTTACCGCCTGGGCTTCGCGGACAGCCGGGCCCAGGCCCGCCAGCTGGTGCGCCACGGCCACTTCGAGGTGGTCCGCAAAGGCAAGGCGCGCAAGACGGACATCCCGTCCTTCCAGGTGGATCCCGACGACGAGATCGCCGTGCGCCAGGGGAGCCGCTCCAAGCCCTACTTCAAGGAGCGCCTTCAGCTGCTGGAGCAGGCCACACCGCCCGCTTGGCTTGAGTTGAATGCGGCCCAGATGCGAGGCAAGGTGCTCCGGGAGCCGACCCGAGAAGACATCGAGATCCCGCTGAACGAGCAGCTCATCGTCGAGTACTACAGCCGCTAAACTGGGACGGAACAGGCCCTCGGCCACAGCGCGGAGGGCGCTGTTCCCTGTGACGGGACATGACCGCCTGCGCGAGCAGGGGCATGGATTGAATTACTAGCTGAACAGCGGGAGGGTTACCGTTGCTTAACAATTTAGTACTGCCGAAAATCGAAACCGAGGCCAGTTCCCAGAACTACGGCCACTTCGTTATCAGCCCCTTGGAAAGCGGCTACGGCATCACCCTGGGCAATTCGCTGCGTCGGGTGTTGCTCTCCAGCTTGCCCGGTGCGGCGGTGACGTCCATCCGGATCAGCGGCGTGCACCACGAGTTCTCCACTATCCCCCACGTGCGGGAGGACACGACCCGGCTGATCCTGAATGTGAAGAAGATCCGCCTGCGCAGCAGCAGCGAGGAGCCGGTGCGCATCTACGTGGAAGTGACCCACGAAGGCCCGGTGACTGCTGGCGACCTGGTCTGCCCCCCCGAGGTGGAGGTGATGAACCCGGATCTCTACCTGCTCACCGCGGACTCCAACGATGTGGACCTGGACATCGAGATGGTGGTGTCGAAAGGCCGGGGCTACAGCCCCGCCGAGGAACGGGAACGGCTCCCTTTGGGGGAGATCCCGGTGGACGCCATCTTCAGCCCGGTGCGCAAGGTGGCCTATCGGGTGCAGCGCACCCGCATCGGCCAGCAGACCGACTATGACAGGCTGGATCTGGAGATCTGGACCGACGGCACCATCTCGCCGGAGGACGCCCTGCGCCAGGCCGCGGACATCCTGGTCCAGCACCTGACTCCTCTGGCCGGCGCCACCCCCACCGTGGTGGAGCAGCCGGAAGAGGAGGAAGAGGGCATTCCCAGCCGGGTTTTCGACGCTCCCATCGAGGAGCTGGAGCTGACGGTTCGGGCGTACAACTGCCTGAAGCGAGCCGGCATCACCAAGGTGGGCGAGATCCTGAAGCGGATGGAGAAAGGCGAGGAAGAGATGCTCGCCATCCGCAACTTCGGCAAGAAATCCCTGGACGAGCTGGTGGAAAAACTGGCCCAGCGAGGATACCTGGACGTCCCTGGGGTGGACCTGAGCGCCTTCAAGGGGGGCGAGGA
>CAYQEB010000093.1:8991-16404 GCA_964416395.1 uncultured Caldilineaceae bacterium
CCGAAGCCAGCTCCACCGAACCTGTATCCGAATAGAGTCCCTTGCATGGCCCCTGGGCCAGGAAGGGCTTCCTGTGAGGGAGGAACAGCATCATGCGACATCGCGTAGCAGGGCGCAAGCTGGGGCGAGACAAAGACCATCGCAAAGCCCTTTTTCGCAACCTGATCCGAGAACTTTACATCCACGAGCGCATCGTGACCACCGAGGCCAAGGCCCGGGCCATCCGCTCCAAAGCAGAGAAGCTGATCACCAAGGCCAAACGAGGGCTGGCCCCGGACGGCAACCGGGTCCACGCCCAGCGCCAGGTGGTGGCCTTCCTGAACGACAAGAGCGTGGCCAAGAAGCTCTTCGACGAGATCGCTCCCCGCTACCTGGAGCGCCCCGGGGGCTACACCCGGATCATCAAGCTGGGGAAGCGCCAGGGCGACGCCGCGGACATGGCCATGATCGAGTTGGTGGGCGAGGACGAGTAGCCTGAACTGTGGAGCCCCTGCCCGGTGACCGCGCCATCGTGGCTCTGGTGGCCTATGACGGCACCGACTACTACGGCTTCCAGATCCAGGAGGGCGTCCCCACCATCCAGGGGGTTCTGGAGGAGGCCCTGGCGGCCTGCACCGGCCACTTTGCCCGCATCACCGGCTCCGGCCGGACGGACACCGGGGTCCACGCCCGGGGACAGGTGGTCTCGGCTACGGTGACCTGGCGACACAGCCTGGAGGCCCTGCAGCGAGCCTGGAACAGCCACTTGCCCCAGGCTGTCCTGGTGCGGCGGGTGGTGGCGGCCCCGCCCGGCTTCCACCCTCGCTTCAGCGCTGTCAGGCGCACCTACCGCTACACGATCCACCAGCCGATGACCCTGGACCAGCCGGCGCTGTTGGGGCGTTTCCCCCTGGTGGATCGCTTCTCACTGGTGGAGCCGCGGCCTCTGGATCTGGCAGCCATGAACCAGGCGGCGGCCTTCCTGGTGGGGGAGCACGACTTCGCCACCTTCGGCCAGCCGCCCCAAGGGGAGAGCACGGTCCGGCGGATCTTCCAGGCAGAGTGGCGGCCGGTCCGCTGTGATCTGCCGAGCCTGGACCCCCATCCGCTGCAGCAGGTGGTCTTCACGGTGACGGCCAACGCCTTTCTGCGGCGCATGGTGCGTAATCTGGCCGGAACCCTGTTGGAGGTGGGGCGAGGCCGCCGCAGCCCTGAGGAGGTCCGTCAGGCCCTGGAGGGGCAGCAGCGGGAGCTTTCGGCGCCGCCGGCCCCTGCTCGAGGGTTGGTGCTGGAGCGGGTCCAGTACCCGGCCGAGTTCAAACTTTTCGACTGAACCACCGAAATAGGAATTGTTTCCATCGGCCAGCAGCGTTTTTCAGCGGGTGAATTTCTCGGCTGACAGATTTCTAAGCTAACAGATTTCGCGGCTGATAGGTTTCGCGGCTGATAGATTTTTCGACCAACAACGTGTGGCATCGAAACACGAGGAGCAGATAGGGTCATGAAGAAGACACTCATGTTGACAGAGCAGGAGGCCAAGGCCAGCCGTCAGTGGTGGGTGGTGGACGCCACCGGCAAGACCTTGGGGCGCCTGGCTTCGGAGATCGCCCAGGTGTTGCGGGGCAAGCACAAGCCTGACTGGACCCCCCACGTGGACAACGGCGATTTCGTGGTGGTGATCAACTGTGAGAAGATCGCCGTCACCGGGAACAAGCTGGACGCCAAGCGCTACTATCGCCACTCCCGGTACCCGGGCGGGCTGAAGAGCCGCACCCTGCGGGAGCAGCTGGCGCGTTTCCCCGAGCGGGTCATCTACGAGGCGGTGAAGGGCATGATGCCCAAGACCCGCCTGGGCCGAGCCCAGATGAAGAAGCTGAAGATCTACAAAGGTAGCGAGCATCCACACCAGGCGCAGAAGCCGCAGCCCCTGGAACTATAGGAGGGATGGATGATGGACGGTGAGTACATCGAAGCAGTGGGGCGGCGCAAGTCCGCCTCGGCCCGGGTTCGGCTCTACCCTGGCGGCCAGGGCGAGATCGTGGTCAACAACAAGCCCATGAAGGAGTACTTCGGGCGAGCTCTGGACCAGATGATCTTGATGCAGCCTCTGGTCCTGACGGGCCTGCAGGAGAGTTTCAACATCAGCGTGCTGGTCAAGGGCGGCGGGGAATCCGGCCAGGCCCAGGCTGTGCGCCATGGACTGGCCCGGGCCCTGGTCAAGGCGGATCCCAACTTGCGGCCTGTCCTGAAAGCGGCGGGGATGCTCACTCGGGACGCTCGGGTCAAGGAGCGCAAGAAGCCCGGCCTCAAGCGAGCCCGCAAGGCGCCTCAGTACACCAAGCGTTAGGCCGAGTCGAGGCCAGAAGTGCAGTCGGGTCCGGGACGTTCCCGAACGAACCTGGGGGGGCGGAACAGGCCCACCAGGTGCATGTCAGTGATGAAAGCGGTGGATAGAAGTCCCACCGCTTTTGTACATCCTCGTTTCAGGAGCTGTTTCGGCCGCTGCCGGCCCTCGGGGTTTGGAGAGGTGGGCCGATGAGTGCAGAGGCAGGGCTCATCCGAGGCGGGATCCTCACTGTGGGGGAGGACCAGCAGGAGGCCACAGAGGCTGTCCTGGAGCGGCTGCAAGCGGGCTTGCCCGGCTTCTTCCTCCAGGAGAGCCGCCACGTGACCGGTCCGCGCTACCTGCTGGAAGAGATCCTGCGCCGCTGGTGCGACGAGGTGGAGCTGGATCTGCTGGTCACTGTGGGAGGCACTGGACCGGCTCCAGGGCCCAGCCCCCAGGAGGTGACGCCCGAGGCCACCCTGGCCGTGGTGGAACGGTTGCTCCCGGGGCTGCCGGAGCAGATGCGAGCCCTGGCCCAGGAGGAGGATCCTCGGGCCCTGTTGGATCGCAGTGTGGCCGGCATTCGCGGGCGCACGGTGCTGGTGAACCTGCCCGGTCAGCCGGGCTTGGCCCGGCTTTTCCTGGACGGGATCCTGGAGGTGCTGCCCCCCTTGATGGCTGCTCTGCGGCCTCCACCAACCCCGCCGGACCGATCCGCTGGCAAGGGGCGTTCTCAGGGCCTGGACCCGGAGGAGTTCGCCGCCTTTCGCCGCCGGAGAGCCCAAGAGACCGGCGTGGAGGGTGGGGCGTCCCGGACGCAAGGGAACGAACAGGGAGCTGGAGACGTTGATCCCCCATGATCCTGCCCGAGGCCTTCATGGCAAGAGGGCGTGCTGGAAGTGCGAGCGGAAATTGTAGTCGAATTCACATCCTTTTCACGGACAGGATGGTTCAGTGCCAGAGGGCTGACGGCGTGAGCAGACAGCCTGGAGATGACGTGGCTTGTGCGTTGGTCCTCCGATGCACAAGCGGGAGAGTTCAGTAAAGGAGTCAACCATGAGCAACGCAGTGACGGTGACGGATGCCAACTTCGAAGAGACGGTGGTGAATTCCAGCAAGCCTGTGCTGGTGGATTTCTGGGCGGAGTGGTGCGGCCCCTGCAAGATGATCGCACCCATTCTCGAGGAGATCGCCGCGGAGATGCCGGACAAACTGGTCATCGGCAAGCTGGATGTGGACGCCAATCAGAGCACGGCTATGGCCTACGGGGTCATGAGCATCCCCACCCTGATGCTCTTCAAGAACGGCGAGCCGGTGGAGACGGTCATCGGCTACCAGCCGAAGAAGCAGCTGCTGCGGCGGCTGCAGCCCCACCTGGGCTGACCGGCCTGGGTTGAGTCCCACCTGCCCATCAAGCCTCGATCGAGTCGGCTCGGTCGAGGCTTTTTGCGATCCACGGGCTGTTTGTCCAGCTCTTTCAGGGGTGGTACAATCCTCTCCAGGCTTGTCCCGCTTCCCCCGCCCCCTTCATCCGAACCGAGCATTTGTCCACCAGATCCAACGAGGAGGTACCCACCATGAGCGCCTTGACCAAGGTGATCCTGTCCGAGCAGGACATGCCGACCCACTGGTACAACATCAACGCGGACCTGCCCGCGGCGGGCGTGGAGCTGCCGCCGCCCCTCCATCCGGTCACCGGGAACCCCATCGGGCCGGAGGACCTGGCGCCTCTCTTCCCCATGGCCCTGATCCTCCAGGAGGTGAGCACGGACCGCTACATCGAGATCCCAGAGGAGATCCAGGATGTCTACCGGCTGTGGCGGCCCACGCCTCTCTTTCGGGCTCACCGCTGGGAGAAGGCCCTGGACACCCCCGCCAAGATCTACTACAAGTACGAGGGGACCAGCCCTTCCGGGAGCCACAAGCCCAACACTGCGGTGGCCCAGGCCTACTACAACAAGCAGGAGGGGGTCAAGCGGCTCTCCACCGAGACCGGCGCCGGCCAGTGGGGCAGCGCGCTGAGCTTCGCCTGCCAGGTCTTCGGCCTGGAGTGCAAGGTCTACATGGTGCGAGTCAGCTACGAGCAGAAGCCCTACCGGCGCATCCTCATGGAGACCTACGGCGCCACGGTGGTCCCCAGCCCCAGCCCGGACACCAACGCCGGTCGCTCCATCCTGGAACAGGACCCGGACAGCCCGGGCAGCCTGGGCATCGCCATCTCCGAGGCGGTGGAAGATGCGGTGATGCGGGAGGACACCAAGTACTCCCTGGGTAGCGTCCTGAACCATGTGCTCCTGCACCAGACGGTCATCGGCCAGGAGGTGATCAAACAGCTGGAGGTTTTCGGCGCGGACTGGCCGGATGTGCTCATCGCCTGCACCGGGGGCGGCAGCAACTTCGGCGGCTTCGCCTTCCCCTTCCTGCGAGAGAACATCGTCAACGGCAAGGGCACTCGGGTGGTGGCGGTGGAGCCCACTGCGTCCCCCAGCTTGACCCGGGGGGTCTATGCCTACGACTACGGGGACACGGCCAAGATGGCGCCCATGGTGAAGATGCACACCCTGGGCCACGACTTCGTGCCTGCCCCCATCCACGCGGGGGGCCTGCGCTACCACGGCATGAGCGCCCAGGTCAGCGCGCTGAAAGAGGCGGGGCTCATCGAGGCGGTGAGCGTGCCCCAGCGGGCCATCTTCGAGGCGGCCATCAGTTTCGCCCGCACGGAAGGCATCGTGGTGGCGCCGGAGACGGCCCACGCGGTGCGCACGGCCATGGACGAGGCCCTGGCCTGCCGGGAGAGCGGCGAGAGCAAGACCATCGTCTTCAACCTGAGCGGCCACGGCCACTTCGATCTGGCCGCGTACGACGCCTACCTCTCCGGCCAGCTGGAGGACTACGAATACCCGGAGGAGCGGATCCGCGAGAGCCTGGCCCACCTGCCCAAGGTGGGATAGCGCAGCGGACGTCTGCCCTTTCGCTCCAGAGCGCCATGCGAAGCCGTCGGCCCAGGCCGGCGGCTTCGTCGCGTCGTGTCCTCGCTTCAGCGGACCAGGCGCGCCAGGATCCCCTGGAGCAGGAGCAGCCCGGCCAGCACGAACAGGTCCAGCACCAGGACGAAGAGGAGGGCGCTGGTGAAGATCTGCAGGGGTGGGATGAGCCAGGCCAGGGACGCGGCCAGGGGACGGAGAGGGAGATCCAGCAGCAGGTAGAGGAGGCCCGCCAGGAGGACGTAGAGGAGCAGGGCCTTGACCGGTTCCCGGTCGCTGGCGCTGGGGACCATGGCGTTGGCGACTACGAAGAGGAGGTAGGCCCAGAGCAGGCCGTCCGGCCGATCCAGGGAGCGAAGCACAGCCAGGGGGCCGTCCAGCCAGGGGTTGCGGGCCCAGGCCTCCACCAGGCTCGGGGTGTCGAAGACCTGGAGGCCGATGAGGGTCACCAGCAGGGAGCCGGTCAGCAGAGGCGCCAGGCCCACCAGGCTATCCAGGAGGGGGCCGCCCCGGCGCACGCTGACGCTGCCCAGACCGATATATTTCCCTTGCTTCCGAGGCCAGACCCGGAAGCGCCCCGGGCGCAGTCCAAGGAGGCGGGCCATGGTCCAGTGGGCCAGCTCGTGGAGCAGCACCCCGGGCAGGAGCACCAGGAAGAGCACCACCATGGGCATGTCCTGGGAGCGGGTGAGGAGGTAGACCAGCTCCTGGAGACGCAGGCTGATGAGGCGGCTCAGTCCGGCCAGGGCCAGGAGGATGAGGGCGAAGCTGATGAAGGTGCGCAGAGCAGTCGGGTCGAGCACGGTCCAGGCGGCCTGGGGTGACGGGCGGTGACGTTCGCTGGGGGGATTATACCGTGCTCGTCCGAGAAGGGGAAAACGGGGGCGAAAGTTGTGACGGGCAAAAAGTTGCGGCGACAGGATCTCCTGCCGCCGCAACGGGCGCCGTCTGGGGGGTGCCGGGGTGTCGTCATCCGATGGCGTTCCCGGCGCGTCTGCTTCCTCAGCGGCAGTTCTTCTTTTTCAGGGCCTTGCCGTTCACGTAGATCTCCACATCGTCGAAGTAGATGTTGGAGTTCAGCGCCGCCGGGCTTTGGGCCTGGAGGAGTATCATGATCTTGCCGCTGTCGCCGGCGGTGATGGTGTTGGTGAGCTCCGCCCACTGGCCCCGGACGTAGCCGTTGACGTAGATGGCCGTGTCGCCGTAGGCATCGGGTTTCACCCCCAGGGAAGCCCAATCGTAGGCCCACTGGTTGCCGCTGGAGATGTTGCCGTGGTTGTAGATCAGGTAGCGGGCGATGACCGTCACCTCGGCGCCGGGCTTCACCTCGATGATGGGGCTGCCCACCCCGGCGGCGTAAGGCTGGGTGCTGGCGATCTTCAGGGAGTAGCCGTCACCGTAATGTTTGCCCGGGCCCACGACTCGCTCCATGCTGAAGACCACGTTGCGGGAGCGATAGAAACCGCCATCGTCCACCGCAAAGGGGCCCCAGCCTCGGTAGTAGTCGGTGAAGACATCGCCTTTCCACTTGCTCTTCTTGTCGAAGTCCACGCAAGGGCTGGGCTCCGGCGTGTTCATGTAGTTCAAGGTGATGCCATTGGCCATGTCGCTGATCTGCGGCAGGACCCCTGGCTTGCCCGACAGGGCGAAGGCGTCTGCCTCTTTGGTGGGCATGGGCAAGGCGGGTGTGATCAGGTTGTTGAAGATGGCCGTGGGGTTCAGCACCTTGCTGTTGGGGATGGGCAAGGGGTCCCGCGGCGCGGTGATGGGGGCGGGGGGGAAGTGGCCACTAGCGAAGGCCGTTCCCACAGGCGCCGCTAGCAGACTCACCAGGACGGCCAGCAGGATGGCTCGCCACAGCTGTTTCGTAGGGATTCGCATTTTCCTTTCCTCCTTTTGGGGCAATGGAAGGTGGCACAGAGGTTGCTTTCAGCAGCGGTGCAGAGGAAATCACGGAGAAGGAATCGACTGACGGGTGCAAATCTCGTCCTGTGGAACCGTTTGCCCGTCAAAGAGGGGTGAGAGGATGATCCACGAGAAGGGCTGTGGAAGTGCGTGTCTGGGATCTATTTTACCACAGATCCGCCCGGTTTTCACCCCTTTTTGCGGGTGAAAACCGGGCGG
>CAYQEB010000094.1:0-7036 GCA_964416395.1 uncultured Caldilineaceae bacterium
TCATCCGCCCCTCAAGCGCCCCAAACGGGAACGCGCTGGTTGCGACGGACGAGCCAGCAACGAGACGAGCCTACAACGAGACGAGCCTACAACGAAAGGAGGCAGATGATGGCCAAGGAAGCGAGTGTCATCGCCGTGTTCGACAGCCCAGAGGCAGCCCACGCCGCCGCGGAGGCCCTGGTTCAGGCCGGCTACCCCCAGGAGAAGATCTCCGTGTTGGGGAAGGACGAGAAGGCGCCCGTAGACCTCCACCAGGAGCTCCACGAGCCCACCATCCTCAAGGACATGACCTTCGCCGGCATCCTGGGAGGTGGGCTCTTTGGCTTCCTGGTGGGGCTGACCCTGGTCTGGATCCCGGGGGTGGGGGCCGTGGTGGCGGCCGGCCCTCTGGCCGCATCCCTGATCGCCGGCCTGGAGGGCGCGGCGGTGGGCGCGGCCAGCCTGGGCCTGGTGAGCGGGCTCCTGGCCCTGGGCGCCACCGAGGAGGAGGTGCACGAGTACCGCAAGCGCATCGAAGAGGGCAAGTACCTGGTCATCGTCCACAGCGCCCTGGACAGGGCCCAGGCCGCCCACGATCTGCTGAAGGAGCAGGGCGCGGAGCTGGTGGACGTGCTGGGCGAGTCCTTGCTGGGCTGAGCCAGGGTCAACCTCGCCATCCCGACAGCAGGACGGGCCCAGGCATCCTCCACCTTGTCCAAAAGCCAGCCCATCTTGCCCGAGATCTTGCCCAAAAACCAGGGGGCAGCCGTTTCACCCCATCACCCGGACGGAGAGACCATGAGCGAGCAAACCCTCACGCCCGAAGAGGCCTGCAAGCGCATCAGCGAGCTGACGGAGACCATCAACTACCACGATTACCGCTACTACGTGCTGGATTCCCCGGTGATCTCCGACGCGGAGTACGACGCCCTGCGCCGGGAGCTGAAGCGGCTGGAGGAGCAGTTCCCCCAGTGCGTGCGGCCCGACTCCCCCAACCTGCGGGTGGGGCCGCCCCGCCCCTCGGGGACGGGTTTCCCCACGGTGCGCCACACCGCGCCCATGCTCAGCATCAGCGACGCCTGGAGCGACGAGGAGATCCGGGCCTGGGACCAGCGGGTGCACAAGCTCCTGGGCATGGACCAGGTGGACTACAGCGCGGAGCCCAAGTACGATGGCCTCTCCTGCGAGCTGCGCTACGAGAACGGTCTGTTGGTCCGGGGCGCCACCCGAGGGGACGGCCACCTGGGCGAGGACGTGACGCCCAACGTGCGCACCATCCGCTCCATCCCCCTGCGCCTGCGCACGGACAGCCCGCCGCCGGTGGTGGAGATCCGGGGCGAGGTGATCATGAACCGCAAGGACTTCCAGGAGCTGAACCGGCAGCAGGCCGAGGCCGGGCAGCCCCTCTTCGCCAACCCCCGCAACGCCGCGGCCGGCTCCCTGCGCCAGCTGGACCCCAAGGTGACCGCCAGCCGCCGGCTCCATTTCTACGCCTGGGGCCTGGGCGCGACGGAGGGCTGGGACCCCAAGACCCAGTGGGATGCCCTGCACCAGTTCATGGAGTGGGGCTTCAAGGTGGACGAGCACATCCGCCTCTGCCACGACATCGACCAGGCCCTGGATTACTACCGGGAGATGACCCAGGTGCGCCGCAAGCTGCCCTTCGACATCGACGGGGTGGTCTTCAAGGTCAACGACCTGGCCCTGCAGCAGAAGCTGGGCAACACCGCCCACGCCCCCCGCTGGGCCATCGCCTACAAATTCTCTTCGGAGGAGGTGACCACCAAGGTGCTGGACATCATCGTCCAGGTGGGGCGCACCGGGGTGGTGACCCCCGTGGCCATCCTGGAGCCGGTCCAGGTGGGCGGGGTGACGGTGGAGCGGGCCAGCCTCCACACTGCGGAGCTGGTGCGCAAGAAGGACATCCGCATCGGCGACACGGTGATCGTGCGCCGGGCCGGGGAGGTGATCCCCGAGGTGGTGGCCCCCATCGTGGATCTGCGCACGGGCAAGGAGCGCATCTTCCAGATGCCGGACCGCTGCCCGGCCTGCGGGACCAGGCTGATCCAGGATGGGGCCTACTGGATCTGCCCCAACGCCGCCTGCCCGGCCCAGATCCAGGGACGGATCGTCCACCTGGCCTCCCGCCGGGCCTTCGACATCCAGGGGCTGGGAGAGAAAGCCGTGGCCCAGCTCATCGAGCATGGCCTGGTCCACGACCCCGCGGACGTCTTCTACCTGAAGGAGGAGGAGCTGGTCAAGCTGCCCGGCTGGGGCAAGAAGCGGGCCCAGAACCTGATCCAGGCCATCGAGAGCCGCAAGCGCATCTCCCTGACCCGCTTCCTCTACGCCCTCTCCATCCGAGGGGTGGGCTACCGGGTGGCGGAGCTCCTGGCCAGGCACTTCGGCAGCCTGGAGCGGCTCATGCAGGCCTCGGAAGAGGAGATCGCCGAGGTTCCTGGGGTGGGGCCGGCGGTGGCCCACAACGTGTACAGCTTCTTCCAGGAGGAGCGCAACCGGGCCCTGATCGAGAAGATGCGCAAGGCCGGGGTCACGGTGCTGCCGGAGGAAGGATGAGCGGCCAGCCATTGAAAGGATGGGGAGTTTGAGCGAACAGACCGGCCAAGCCCAGCGCTGGGAGCTGGACGGCCGCACCGTCCCGGTCAGCAACCTGGACAAGCTCTTCTGGCCCGAGGATGGCCTGACCAAGGGCCATCTCCTGGCCTACTACCGCCAGATGGGGCCGATCATGCTGCCCTACTTCCAGGACCGGCCCGTCACCCTGCGCCTCTATCCGGACGGCATCCACGGCTTCAACTACTACCGGCGGGAGCCCCCGAACCACGCGCCGGCCTGGCTGCGCACCGGGGAGTACCGCCCCCGCACCGGGGATCGGCCCCGGCGGGTCATCCTGGTGGACGACCTGGCCAGCCTCGTCTGGTTGGCCAACCAGGCCAGCATCGAATTCCATCTCTGGGCCTCCCGCCTGCCGCACCTGCACCAGCCGGACATGGCCATCTTCGACCTGGACCCGGGGGAGGAGGCCGACTTCCCCAAGGTGCTCCAGGCGGCCCTCCTCCTGCAGGAGGCCCTGGACCAGGTCGGGCTGAAGGGCTTCCCCAAGACCAGCGGCGGCCACGGCCTGCACGTCTACGCGCCCCTGGCCCCGGGCTACACCTTCCCCCAGGTGCGCCGCTGGGTGAAGCGCATGGCCCAGAGGCTGGCTGCGGCCCATCCCCAGCTCCTGGACGTGGCCCACGGCGCCACCCACCAGGGCAGCCACGTGACTGTGGACTACGCCCAGAACAGCATCGCCCGCAACACCGCCGCCCCCTACACCCTGCGGGCCCGCCCGGGTGCGCCGGTCTCCACACCCCTCACCTGGGACGAGGTGGCCGCAGGCCAGCTCCGCCCGAGGGATTTCACCCTGCGCACCGTGCCTGCCCGGGTCCGGAAGCTGGGGGACCTCTTCCGCCCGGTGCTGGAACGGAAACAGAAGCTCCCTGACCTGGCCTGAGACGCCCTTCGAGGAGGCGCGCGTGAAGTCTCAATCCAAAAACCGACGAGAGGCTCTCCGCCGCCACCTGCACGAGGAGGAAGAACGGGCCAAGGAGCTGGCCCGGGAGACGGCGCCCTCCCTGATCACCGGCGGCGCGGGGGACGATCCGGCCGGGGTGATCACCTACACGGTGATCGGGGCCACCACGGGCTTCAGCCAGCTCTGGCTCCTGCTTCTCTCCACCCCCATGATGGCTGCGGCCAACAGCATGGCCGCTCGGGTGGCCCTGGCCGCGAACGACGGCATCGCCGCGGTGATGGAACGGCGCTACGGCCGGTCTGTCAGCCTGACGGTGGTTCTCCTCCTGGCCGTTGCCAACATCGCCACCATCGCCGCGGACACGGCCGGGGTGGCTGCGGTCCTGGCCATGCTCACTGGCCTGCCCTGGGAGCCCTTCGTGCCCCTGGTGCTGATCCTGCTGGCCCTCTTCCTCCACACCGGCTACGCCCGAGTGAAGCGGGTCCTCACGGGACTGACGGTGGTGCTCCTGGCCTACCTGGTCTCGGCCTTCCTGGCCCGGCCGGACTGGGGCGAGGTGGCGTCCAACACCCTGGTCCCCCACGTGGTCCAGGAGCGGAGCTGGCTGGTGGCCGCGCTGGGCCTGCTGGGCACCACCATCTCCCCCTATCTCCTCTTCTGGCAGGCCGGGGAAGAGGTGGAAGAGCTGCGCCGGGGGATGACCATCCAGGCCTCCCGGGAGGATGTGGGCGTCTGGCTGGGGATGATCTACAGCAACCTCATCGCCTTCTTCATCGTGGTGGCGGCCGCGGCCACCATCCACGTGGCTGGCCAGGAGATCCAGAGCGTGGCCGACGCCGCCAGGGCCTTGGCGCCCCTGGGTCAGGTGGGCCTGATCGCCTTCATCCTGGGGCTGCTGGGGGCGGGTCTGCTGGCTCTGCCTGTCCTGGCTGGCTCCACGGCCTACGCGGTGGCGGAGGTCTTCGGCTGGCCGGAGGGGTTGGGCGCTCGGGCGGCCCAGGCCCGGGGGTTCTACCTGGTGTTGGTGGGCAGCCTGGTTGGGGGCGGGCTTATCGCCCTCTGGCCCGGCTTCCGCCCCGCGGAGGCCCTCTACTACAGCCAGGTCCTGGACGGGGTGCTCCTGCCCGTGCTGATCCTGGTCCTGCTGGTCCTCTCCAACGACCCTCGCATCGTCGGACCGACTCGCAACCCCCTCTGGGTCAACGTCATGGCGGTGATCACCATCCTGGTGGCCCTGGCCGCGGACTTCGCCGCCCTCCTGTGACCACCTCCGCCCAGCGGGAAGCCAGGCAGAGCAATCCTGGCAGAGCAACGCAGACAAAGTGTAGACACTGCGCTAACGCAGAAGAAACGTCCATCTCCTATGCTGGTAGGCGAGAGAGTGTGGATTTTCGCCTGCCACGCCCGCAAAGAAAAGAGCACGCTAGTGAAGGACACGCCCGTTCACAGGTTCGTTCAAACGAGATGACCACGTGAGATGACGCGCTCAGGCGTCCGATCCAAACACAAGGAGGTGTACACATGTCCCTGGGAGATGAGATCGTCAGCCCTGCGCTACAGAAAGAGTTGGATCAGAAGATCGCCGACGCTGGCGGCGACATCCAGGCGGTCCGGCATGAGCTGGAGGATCAGCTCCACGAGCTGGAACGGCAGCAGGAAGCCTCGGAGGATCCGGAGTCCTTCCGCCCCCGCATCGCCCTGCTCCTCTCGGAGATCGAGTACCTGGACAAGAAGGCCCTGGAGGCCAAGCAGGCGGTGGTGGAGAAGCACGAAGGCCTGCTGGATCGGATCCGGGAGTGGCTGAAGGGAAGCAAAGAGGAGAGCTGATCCTGTTGATCCTCCCGAAACAGCCGAGCCGACTCTGGACTCTCGTGGAAGCGACCTTCGGCCCCCCTCGGCCCCGGGTCGCTTTTTCGAGAGGGGTGTCTGAAAAGCGTTCTGGAGAGAAGGAGGTGAATCGTGGGTGAGATGTCCGAACGGCTACAGGAAGTGAACCGGCTGCTGGTCCAGCTGCGGAAGCGCTACCCCGCGGAGACAGACGCCTTCCTCAACTTCATGATGAAGGCCGAGGCGGGGCCGGCCCTGAGCAAGCGAGAGAAGGAGCTCATCAACGTGGGCCTGGCCGTGGCGGCCCAGTGCGAGTGGTGCATCGCCTTCCATGTGCGCAACGCCCTCAAGGCCGGCGCCACCCAGGACGAGATCGTGGAGGCCGGCTGGCAGGCGGTGCTCATGCACGGCGGCCCCGCGCTCATGCACCTGGTGCCCCTCCTGCAGGCCCTGGACGAATTCACCACAGAGCGCGCCGCCTGACCCTGGCCAAGCCCCTGGCCCGATCCTTGACCCGAGAAGGAATGTCCAGGGAGGAGTGGGAGTGGGAGCATGAGCGAGAGCCGGACCCAAGCCATTTTGCCCGTGGTCACCCTGACGCTGAACCCCACCGTCGACGTCACGTACCAGGTGCCCCGCCTGATCCCGGACCAGAAGGTGCACGCCTCCGCCGCCCGCTTCGACCCAGGCGGCAACGGGGTCAACGTCTCCCGGGCCCTGCGCCGCCTGCACGTGCCGGCCCGCTGCTTCGCCATCCTGGCCGGGGAGATCGGGCAGCTCTTCTTCCGCATGATCAGCAAGCACGTGGACGCGCCCTTCTGCGTCTGGGTGGATGGAGAGACCCGGATCAACAGCACCATCATCCAGGAAGAGCCCCGCCAGCAGTTCGAAGTCAGCGGCATCGGCCCCTACGTGCCGGAGGAGCCCCTGGAGGAGATCACCCGGGCCCTCCTGGCCGGGTCCAACGGCGGGCTGGCGGTGCTCACCGGATCCCTGCCCCAGGGCGTCCCCCAGGACTACTACGCCACCCTCATCCAGCGCCTGCGGGACGTGGGATCGAGGACCGTGGTGGACGCCAGCAGCGACTATCTGCGCCAGATCATCCCCCATCGCCCTTTCCTGATCAAGCCCAACCGCTGGGAGCTGGAGCAGACCCTGGGCCGCAGCCTGCCGGACCTGAACGGGGTGGCCCAGGCCGCCTGGGAGGTGCACCAGAAGGGCGTGGAGTACGTCTGCGTCTCCCTGGGCGCGGAGGGGGCCATCCTGGCGGGGCCCGAGGGCGTCCTCCACGGCGCCATCCCGCCGGTCAAGGTGGTCTCCACCGTGGGCGCGGGGGACTCCATGGTGGGGGGCATGGTGGCGGCCCTGGCCCAGGGCGGCTCCCCGGAGGAGGCCTTGCGCCTGGGGTTGGCCTGCGGCGCGGGCACGGTGCAGCAGCCGGGGACGGAGCTCTTCGACCCGGATCAGCTGCCGGCGTTGATGGAACGCATCACCATTCGGCGGCTCCTATGAGCGGGGCCGCGGACGGGCTGCCCCCGGCGGCAAGGCGGGGGCAGCCCCAGCTGTGCGGGCGCAGATGTGCGGGCACAGCGGACTCAACATCGGATCTGCCTTTGACCCGTGTCCCTTCTGGACCTGTGTCCCTTCTGTGTGTCGGGTCTGTGCCCGCCCCGTGTCTGACCTATATCCAAA
>CAYQEB010000094.1:7136-16370 GCA_964416395.1 uncultured Caldilineaceae bacterium
GTGTCCCTTCTGTGTGTCGGGTCTGTGCCCGCCCCGTGTCTGACCTATATCCAAAAGGAGGGTGGACATGCCACAGAAATTCAAGTACGTGCGCTTTTTCCAGGAGATCGGCATCCAGGACGTGCCTCTGGTGGGGGGCAAGAACGCCTCCCTGGGCGAGATGTACCGGGAGCTCATGCCCAAGGGCGTGCTGGTGCCCAACGGCTTCGCCATCACCGCGGAGGCCTACCGCTACGTCCTCACCCAGGCCGGGGCCTGGGAGAAGCTGCACCAGGTGTTGGACGACCTGGATCCGGACGACGTGCAGGATCTGGCCCGCCGAGGCAAGCAGGCCCGGGAGATCATCTACAGCGCCCCCTTCCCGGAGGATCTACGCCGGGAGATCCTCAGCGCCTACCACCAGCTCCAGGAGGAGTACGGCCCGGGGCTGAGCGTGGCCGTGCGCAGCTCCGCCACCGCGGAGGATCTGCCCACCGCCAGCTTCGCCGGCCAACAGGAGACCTACCTGAACGTCCGGGGGGACGCCATGCTCCTGGACGCGGTGAAGCGCTGCTTCGCCAGCCTCTTCACGGACCGGGCCATCCACTACCGCATCGACAAGGGCTTCGACCACTTCAAGGTGGCCCTCTCCGTGGGCGTGCAGAAGATGGTCCGCTCGGACCTGGCGGCCAGCGGCGTCATGTTCTCCCTGGACACCGAGACGGGCTTCCGGGACGTGGTCTTCATCACCGGGGCCTACGGCCTGGGCGAGAACGTGGTCCAGGGAGCGGTGGATCCGGATGAGTTCTACGTCCACAAGCCCACGTTCAAGCAGGGGTACCGGGCTGTGCTGCGCCGCCACCTGGGCGAAAAGCAGATGAAGATGGTCTACGCGGAGGGGGGCACCCGGGAGCCGGTGCGCAACGTGCCCACCCCACCGGAGGAGCGGGAGCGCTTCTGCATCAGCGATGACGAGGTGCTGACCCTGGCCGACTACGCCATCAAGGTGGAGGAGCACTACAGCCAGAAGGCCGGCCACGAGATGCCCATGGACATGGAGTGGGCCAAGGACGGCATCGACGGCAAGCTCTACATGATCCAGGCCCGACCGGAGACTGTGGCCTCCCAGAAGAAGGGGACCATCCTGGAGGAGTACGTGCTCAAGGGCACGGGCAAGGTCCTGGTGACGGGCCGGGCCGTGGGCGCCAAGATCGCCAGCGGCGTGGCCCACGTGATCCCCAGCGTGGCCCACCTGTCCGAGTTCAAGCCCGGGGAGGTCCTGGTGGCGGACACCACCACGCCCGACTGGGAGCCGGTGATGAAGACGGCCGCGGCCATCGTCACCAACCGGGGCGGCCGCACCTGCCACGCGGCCATCGTGGCCCGGGAGCTGGGCATCCCGGCCATCGTGGGCGCGGAGGGGGCCACAGAGATCATCCAGACCGGCACGCCGGTGACCGTCTCCTGCGCGGAGGGGGAGATCGGCAAGGTCTACGAGGGGGAGATCCCCTTCGAGGTGCGGCGCACGGACCTGAGCGAGCTGGAGCGGCCCCAGACCCACATCATGATCAACATCGGCAACCCGGACATCGCCTTCCAGACCAGCTTCATCCCCAACGACGGCGTGGGACTGGCCCGGATGGAGTTCATCATCAACGAGTACATCAAGGCCCATCCCATGGCCCTGCTCCACCCGGAGAAGGTGAGCGATCCCGGAGAACGGGCCCAGATCCAGCAGCTGATCAAGCACTACCCCAGCGGCGGGGACTTCTTCGTGGAGAAGCTCTCCGAGGGGGTGGGCACCATCGCCGCCGCCTTCTACCCCAAGCCGGTCATCGTGCGCATGTCCGACTTCAAGACCAACGAGTACGCCAGCCTCATCGGGGGCCGGGATTTCGAGCCCGAGGAAGACAACCCCATGCTGGGCTTCCGGGGCGCGGCCCGTTACGCCCACCCCGCCTACGAGGAGGGCTTCGCCCTGGAATGCGCGGCCATGAAACGGGTCCGGGAGGTGATGGGGCTGACCAACGTGCGGCTCATGATCCCCTTCTGCCGCCGGGTGGACGAGGGGGAGCGGGTGCTCCAGGTCATGGAGAAGCACGGCCTGAAGCGGGGTGAGAACGGCCTGGAGATCTACGTCATGTGCGAGATCCCCAACAACGTGATCCTCATCGACGACTTCGCCCAGATCTTCGACGGCTTCTCCATCGGCTCCAACGACCTGACCCAGCTCACCCTGGGCGTGGACCGGGACTCGGAGCTGGTGGCCTTCGACTACGACGAGCGGGATCCGGGCGTGCTGAAGATGCTCCAGATGGCCGTGGAAGGGGCCAAGCGCAACCATCGCCACTCGGGCATCTGCGGCCAGGCCCCGTCCGACTACCCGGAGATGGCCGAGTACCTGGTGCGCCTGGGCATCGACTCCATGAGCCTGAACCCGGACAGCGTGCTCAAGACCACCCTGCACGTCCTGGAGATCGAGAAGGAGCTGGGCCGAGCGCCTCGAGGCCGGGAGAAGGTTCCAGCCTGATCCTGGCCTCGCGCCGGCCGAAACACCCTGGCGGGCTCAGAGCCCGCCTTTCACATGCCAAGCCCGGGAAAGACCTCGGGAAGACGAAAAAATTCAGGGAGACAAAGGAAGGATCCTGTGCACCACCGACAACCAACCGCCGAGAAACTGGGCCTGCGGGAGCTGATCGCCATGGGCGTGGGCGGCATGATCGGGGGCGGCATCTTCTCCGTGCTGGGCATCGCCGTCAGCCTGGGCGGGCATGCCGCCCCCCTCTCCTTCGTCATCGACATGCTCATCGCCCTGGCCGCGGGCTACCACTACGTGCGCCTGGCCCTCACCTTCCGGGACGACGGAGCCAGCTACACCTACCTGCGTCGGGCCTGGCCCAGCCGCCCCTGGATCGCCGGCATCGAGGGGTGGACAGTCATCCTGGGCTATGTGGGGACCCTGGCCCTCTACGCCTTCACCTTCGGCGCCTACGGGGCGGATCTCCTGGGCAGCGCCGGCAACCCAGCCGTGCGCATCTGGCTCTCCGCAGGGGTGCTCCTCTTCTTCATGGTGGTCAATCTGGAGGGGGTGCGCAGCGCGGGGGTCACAGAGGATCTCATCGTCTACGGCAAGATCATCATCCTGGGGCTCTTCGCCGCCATCGGGCTGACCCAGGTGCAGACGGATCGCTTCCTGCCCCTCTTCGACCAGGGCGTCTCCGGGGTCTTCCTGGGGGCTGCGGTGATCTTCGTGGCCTACGAGGGCTTCCAGCTCATCACCAACGCAGTCCACGAGACCCGGGACCCAGACCGGGACATCCCCCAGGGGATCTACGGCTCCATCCTCATCACCGGATTGATCTACCTGGTGCTGGCCGTGGTGGCCGTGGGCACCCTGAGCCTGGCCCAGATCCAGAGCGCGGAGGAGTACGCCCTGGCCCAGGTGGCCCAGCCCATCCTGGGCAACGCGGGCCGGGTGCTCATCGGCCTGGCCGCCTTGATGGCCACCAGCTCCGCCATCAATTCCACCCTCTTCGGGGCCAGCCGCATGATCGCGGAGATGGCCGGGCAGGGGATGATGCCCCAGCTCTTCACTCAGCGGGACCGCAAGGGCGTGCCCTGGGCCGCGGTGGTGGCCATGACCGGAGCGGGCCTTCTCTTCGCCCTCCTGGGCAGCCTCAGCGTCATCGCCGAGTTCTCCAGCTTGACCTTCCTGCTGGTCTCCATTGGCGTCTCCCTGGCCAACCTGAAGCTGCGCCGCCAGACCGGCGCCAAGATCCACATCGCCCTGGCCGGCCTGGGGCTCATGGCCGTCACGGTGATCACCATCCTGATCTACCTGGCTGTCACCAACCTGCCGGAGCTGACCGCGATCCTGGCCCTCTACGTGGCCGTCACCGGAGTGGCCCTGGCCTACATGCGCTGGGCCAGGAGCAGAGCGCCGGCCTGACGCCAGCCCCCTCAGCCCGCCAGGTCCAGGGCCACCTCCAAGAGCTGGACTGCCTGCGGATGGGCCAGGGAATAGTAGACCAGCCGCCCCTGCTTGCGAAAGCGGACCAGGCCGTGGGCCCGCAGCAGGCGCAGCTGGTGGGAGACCGCGGAGAGGCTCATCCCCAGCAGGGTGGCCAGGTCGCAGACACAGAGCTCGGCCCGGGAGAGGGCCAGGAGGATGCGGGCCCGGGTGGGGTCCCCCAGGAGCTTGAGGAGGGCTGTGGCCGCCTGGACGGCCGCCGGATCGGGCATGGCCGCGGCCACCTCCTGGACCCGGGCCTGGTCCACGTAGAAGACCTGGCAGACGTCCGTGGCCTTCGGGGCGGGCGGGGCCGGCGTGGAGGATGGTCGGTTCGAGGGCATGGTGTGCTCCCTGGGGTGTGATGCGTGAAACGTGATGTGTGAGGCGTGGATGGAGGGGAGGGCAGATCGGTGAGCCAAGGTCGGCCTCAGCCCTCCAGTCTCCACGCACGCAATCTTCAGTCTTCAGTCTTCAATCTTCAGTCTTCGATCTCCGGTTTCTCAACCTCTGCCCTTCCCCTCACCCCTTCAACATCCTCAGGCCGTTGCCGATGACGATGAACTCGCTGATCTCGTGGCCCAGGACCGCCACAGGCAGGGTGAAGGCGCCGCTCACCGCGCCGATGACCAGGGCTGTGATCACCAGAGTGGCCAGGGCCAGGTTCTGGCGCACGATGGCCTGGTTGCGCCGGGCCAGCTCCAGGGCGTAGGCCAGCTTCTCCAGGTCGTCGGCCATGAGGGCCACGTCCGCTGTCTCCAGGGCCACGTCCGTGCCCGCAGCGCCCATGGCGATGCCCACCGTGGCCTCGGCCAGGGCCGGCGCGTCGTTGACCCCGTCCCCCACCATGGCCACCACGTCCCCGTAGCGCGCCTTCAGCTCCCGCACCTTGGCCACCTTGTCCTCGGGCTTCAGGCCAGCGAAGAACTGGTCCAAGCCCAGCTCCTGGGCGATGGCCCGGGCCGTGCGCGGGTTGTCCCCGGTGAGCATGACCACCTGGGACACCCCTAGCCGGTGCAGGGCCTGGATGGCCTCCCGAGCGTTCTCCCGGGGCCGGTCCCGCACCGCGATGAGCCCCCACACCGCCGCGTCGCTGCCCACGGCCATGACCGTCTTGCCCTGGTCCTGGAGGGCCTGGATGGTGGGCTCGATGGCGCCCAGGTCCAGGCCCAGCCGCCGGGCGAAGAGCTCCGGGCTGCCCACGTAGACCGTGGCTCCGTCCACCTGGGCCTGGGCCCCCACCCCGGTGAGGGCCTGGAAGCCCTGGGCCGGGAGCGGGGCCACCCCGGCTTTCTCCGCGTGGCGCAGGATGGCCCGGGCCAGGGGATGCTCGCTGCGCTGCTCCACCCCCGCGGCCAGGGCCAGGAGCCGCTCCTGCTCCATCTCCGGGGCCAGGACCAACACGTCCGTCACCTCGGGCTGGCCGGTGGTCAGGGTGCCGGTCTTGTCCAGGGCCACCACCCGCACCCGGGCCAGCTTCTCCACGTAGACGCCCCCCTTGATGAGCACACCGTGCCGGGCGCCGGTCCCCAGGGTGGCCACCAGGGTGATGGGGATGGAGATGACCAGGGCGCAGGGCGCGGCGGCCACGATGAAGACCGTGGCCCGGGTCAGCCAGACCAGCCAGGGAGCGCCGAAGAGGAGGGGCGGCGTCACCGCGATGAGCGCGCCCACCAGCAGGACCGCGGGGCTGTAGCGGGCGCCGAAGCGCTCGATGAAGCGCTGGCTCTGCCCCTTGCGCTCCTGGGCCTCCTCCACCATCTGGATGATGCGGCTCAGGGTGTTGTCCGCGAAGGTCTTGGTGGCCTCCACCTCCAGCGCGCCCTGGCCGTTGATGCTGCCGGCGAAGACCGGGTCCCCGGGCCCTTTCTCCACCGGCACGCTCTCCCCGGTGACCGGGGCCTCGTTCACGCTGGAGTGGCCGTCGACGATCACCCCGTCCGTGGGGATGGCCTGGCCGGGCTTGACGATGAAGACATCCCCCACGGCCAGCTCCTCCACCGGGATGGTCACCTCCTGGCCGTTCCGGCGCACCAGCGCGGTCTTGGGGGCCAGATCCATGAGGGCCTTGATGGCCGAGCGGGTCTTCTCCTCGGTGTAGCCCTCCGCGGCCTCGCTGATGGAGTAGAGGAAGACCAGCATGGCCCCCTCTGCGGCCTGGCCCATGGCCGCGGCCACCACCGCGGCGATGCTCATGAGCAGCTCGATGCCGATGCGCCGCTCGTAGACCAGCTCCTGGATGGCCTCCCGGCCGAAATAGTAGCCGCCGACCAGGATGGCCGCCACGAAGATGGGCAGGGTCACCCCTTCCGCCACGCCGGCCTGCCCCAGGAGCCAGCCCACCAGCAGGAGGAGGCCGGAGGCCAGGGAGGTGAGCACCTTGGGGTTGCGCCAGGGCTTGGGCGGCCCGGCCAGGGCCATCCCCTCCTGGGCCGGGAAGCCCTGCTGGGCCAACTGCTCCTGGATGGCCTGGGGCTGCACCAGCGCCGGGTCGTAGAGGATGCGCACCTTGGCCGACTTGGGGTAGACCGTCACCTGGGCCAGGCCCGGTGTCTCCGACAGGGCCCGGCGGATGGCCGCGGCGTCGTGTTCGCAGTCCAGGTTCTGGACCCGCAACTCCAGTTGTTCTGTCATCCCATCCCTCCTCGACGAATGCGCCCAATACTTGAGTGATTGCTCAACTGTCAAATTGTAGCCAGAGCGAGCTGTCCTGTCAAACGGGATTGACCGGGCTCGCCCCCCTCTGCTACCATGCCCACCGACACATCCGCGCCCACCCTGCCAGGAGATCCGCTGTGACCAGCCCGCCCGTGACCATCCGCCCCATAACCGCCCAGGACATCCCCGCCCTGGCCCGCCTCATGGCCGAGACGCCTCTCTGGCAGCGCTACGGTGTGACGGAGGCCGGGGCCCGGCGGCGCTTCCAGGCTGGGCTGGCCCAGGGAGCCACCGTCCTGGTGGCCCAGGTGGACGAGGAGAGGGCCGGCTTCCTCTGGTACGCCGCCCGCGGCGCCTTCCTGCGCAGCGGCTACGTGGTCCTGCTGGGCGTGGGGGAGAGGTGGCGGGGCCAGGGCGTGGGCCGAGCCCTCATGGCCCAGGGAGAGGCGGCCATGTCCCAGGAGGTGGGGTCCGTCTTCCTGCTGGTCTCCCACTTCAACCAGGCGGCCCAGACCTTCTACCGGCGGCTGGGCTACCGGCAGGTGGGACGCATCCCCGGCTATCTGCTGCCGGACGTGGACGAGCTGCTCTTTTTCAAGCGGCTTCGCGGAAACAACCCGGACAACCCGGGGAGCACTTGACAGGAGCCCAGAGATGGTGTTTAATACATGAGCAACCGTTTATGTGTTGGCCTGCCAGGAAAGCCTGGCCATCTGTTCCAGGAGCCCACCGTGCCCGACAAGGCTGCGTTCAACAGGAGTATCTCAGACAAACCTGTGCCCCAAAACCTTGGCGCCGACGAGCTGGTGGCCTGCATCGGGGAGCACCCGGCCCAGCATCCCGCCCAAGAGCACCTCATCGATCCCGAGACGGCCCAGGAGGTGGCCCGGCTCTTCAGCGCCCTGGCGGACCCCACCCGGGCCCGCATCATCGGGCTGCTGGCCAATGCGGAGCTCTGCGTGGGGGATCTGCACCGGCTCCTGGGGATGACCCAGCCGGCCGTCTCGCACCAGCTGCGTCTCCTGCGGGATCTCCGCCTGGTCAAGGCCCGCAAGGAGGGCCGCCACGTCTACTACTCCCTGGACGACGAACACATCTACCAGCTCTTCCAGCAAGGGTTGGAGCACGTGCAGCACCGCTGATCTGGCAAAAATTTTTTGGCTCAACTCATGAAAACATGCTCATGTAAGCATGCAGAAATCAAGGAATCAACCACGGGCCCAATCCACACGGCGGTGAATTGGGCCCCAGAACGCGAATCTCGCATCACCCACATCGGAGACTCACCATGGAAAAAGTACGCCTGGAACTCGCACTTCTCCTCCCCCAGATGGCCGACGGGGACGAGTGCATCTCCCGCCTGACCGAGTACCTGCAGGGCGCCAAGGGCATCCAGGAGGCCCACATCGTCCGGGAGAATGGCCGGGCCGAGCTCTGCCTCCACTTTGATCCCAACCTGCTGCCCCTGAGCCGGGTGGAGCGCCTGGCCCGGGAAGCCGGCGCGGAGGTCACCACCCGCTACCGCCACGAGACCATCCCCTTCACCGGGCTGGACGCGGCGGACGCGGCAGAGACCCTAGCCGCCGCCCTGCGGGAGCTGCCCGGCATGCTCCACGCGGAGGTGAACTACGCCGCGGGGCTGGCCTTCGTGGCCTACGACAGCACCCAGCTGGACCGGGCCCACATCGAGGAGGTCATGCGCCGCCTGGGCGCCACGGTGGTGACGCCAGAGCCCCTGGGCGTGGCGGAGGAGGAGCACGATCACGGCAGCGCGCCCCCCTTCCTGCCCCACTGGATCCAGGAACGCTGGACCCTGATCCTGGTGGGGCTGGCCGGCCTCTTCTTCCTCGTCGGTTGGGTGGGGGAGAGCTTCCTGGGCCTGCCCAGCCAGGCGGCCCTGGTCTTCTACCTGCTGGCCTACGTGGCCGGGGGGTACGACATCGCCACCCACGCCATCCCCGGCCTCTTCCGGGCCAAGTTCGACACGGACGTGCTCATGCTGGCCGCGGCCGCTGGCGCCGCCATCCTGGGCGAGTGGGCGGAGGGGGCCTTCCTCCTCTTCCTCTTCGCCCTGGGCCATGCCGGGGAGCACTACGCCCTGGACCGGGCCCGGCGGGCCATCAACGCCCTGGGCGAGCTCATGCCCAAGACGGCCCGGCTGAAGCGAGGGGAGCAGATCGTGGAGGCGCCGGTGGAGAGCCTGCAGGTGGGCGACGTGGTGGTGGTTCGCCCCGGGGACCGCATCCCGGTGGACGGGGAGATCCTCCGGGGCCAGAGCGCCATCGACCAGAGCCCGGTCACCGGGGAGAGCGTGCCGGTGGAGAAGGGGCCCGGGGACCTGGTCTTCGCGGGGACGGTGAACCAGACCGGCGGCCTGGAGGTGCAGGTGACCCGGCTGGCCCGGGACAGCACCTTGAGCCGCATCATGCAGATGGTGGCCGAGGCCCAGAGCCAGCAGAGCCCCACCCAGCAGTTCACCCAGCGCTTCACCGCCTGGTTCGTGCCCGGGGTGCTGGTGGCGGATGTGCTGGTGATCCTGGCGCCGCCTCTCCTGGGCTGGATGCCCCTGGCCGAGAGTTTCTACCGGG
>CAYQEB010000095.1:0-7577 GCA_964416395.1 uncultured Caldilineaceae bacterium
ACTCGCCAGGCCCACAACCTCTACCTGGGCATCGCCGCGGACAGTGGCTTGCTGGGGCTGCTGTTCTTCTTCACCATCATCGTCATGCTCTTCCGCGCCCTGACCCGGACCCGGCGTCGGCTCCTGGAGCGGAACCCGGCCATGGCCAACCTGGCCGCCGGCTTCGTCCTGGCCCTGGTGGTCTACCTGGTGACGGGCATCGGCCTCCACTTCGCCTACGTGCGCTTCTTCTGGATCATTGTGGCCCTGGCCGCGGTCACCAGCACCCTGGGGGATCAGCTGGCCGATCAGGCCGAGCAGCCCCCAGCGGCGGAGGAGAACCCGTCGCCGATTCGGGTCCCCGCCCGCTTGCACAGCCGCTCCCGCTCCATTCCAACCAGGTGAACTGAGATCAACGAGAAGACCATGCTTTCCGAACTGGCCCCCGAAGCCCAAGAAACCAAAACGAAGAAACTCAAGCGCCAGGCCCCCAAGCAGCAGATCCGGGGTTCCAGCCTGCTCCTGGTGGGGCGCTTCCTCTCCCGTGGCGTCAACTTCCTGGTCCAGGTGCTCATCGTCCGCTACCTGACCCAGGCGGACTACGGCGCCTTCGCCTACGCCCTCTCCCTGGTCACTTTCAGCCAGACCATCGCCACCTTCGGCCTGGACCGGGCGGTGACCCGCTTCATCCCCATCTACCACGAGCGGGAGGAGTACGACAAGCTCTTCGGCACCCTCTTCATGGTGGTGGGGAGCATCCTCTCCCTGGGCATCGCCATGGTCCTCTTCGTTCAGGGCTTCCAGGGGCTCCTGGCCCGGGAGTTCATCAGCGATCAGCAGGCCCTGGGCCTGTTGATGATTCTGATCGTCCTGGCGCCGGTCCAGGCCATCGATAACCTGCTCCTGGGGCTCTTCTCGGTCTTCGCCACCCCCAAGGTGATCTTCTTCCGTAAAAACATCCTGGGCCCAGTCCTGAAGCTCCTGGTGGTCCTGGCCCTGATCCTCTTCCGGGGAGACGCCTCCTTCCTGGCCGTGGGCTACCTTCTGGCCGGGATCCTGGGCGTCACCGCCTACATCGTGATGCTCCTGCCCTTGATGCGCAAGCTGGGGCTCTTCGCCCACTTCGACCGGCACACCATCGTCGTGCCCTGGAAGGAGATCCTGGCCTTCACCGTGCCCCTGCTCACCTCGGACCTGGTCTACATCGTCATGAACACCGCGGACGCGGTCATGCTGGAGCACTTCCAGGGGACCATCGATGTGGCGGCTCTGCGGGCGGTGCAGCCCACGGCCAAGATGAACCAGATCGTCCTGGCCAGCTTCGGGATCCTCTTCACCCCCCTGGCCGCCCGCATGTTCGCCCGCAACGACAAGCAAGGGGTCAACAATCTCTACTGGCGGAACGCCATCTGGATCGCGGTGATCTCCTTCCCGGTCTTCGCCCTGACCTTCTCCCTGGCCAAGCCCATCACCGTCTTCCTCTACGGGGAGCGCTACGCCGGCTCCGCCGTCATCCTAGCCCTGCTCTCCTTCGCCTACTACTTCAACGCCGCCCTGGGCCAGAACGGGCTGACCCTCAAGGTCTTCGGCAAGGTGCGCTACATCGTGGCCATCAACGTCTTCGCCGCGGTGGCCAATTTCGTGGCCAACCTGTTGCTCATCCCCCGCTACGGCGCCCTGGGCGCGGCCATGGGCACCTGCGGCTCCCTGGTCCTGCACAACATCCTGAAGCAGGCCGGGCTCCGCTTCGGCACAGGGATCAACCTCTTCGAGTGGCAGTACCTGCGGGTCTACCTGATCATCACGGCCAGCGCCCTGGGCCTCTTCCTGGTCCAATGGCTCACGGACGCGCCCGTCTACGTCAGCATCGGCCTGGCCGCCCTGGCTTCCCTCGTCGTTTTCCGCATGAACCGGCGGCTGCTGCGGGTGGGAGAAACCTTCCCCGAGCTCCTGAAGCTGCCCCTCATGGACAAGATCCTGGGCGACTGAGGAGGCCCATTCCCTTGAACGCGACCATGCTCGAGACCACCATCCTGGAGACCAGATCCATGCCGGAAGCCCTTCTGGCCACCACCCTGGCTGGGGAGTATCGCCCCGGCAGCAACCTGAAGGGCCAGGTGGCCGGGGCCAACTGGCTCTTCCTCCTGCCCAGCCTGGAGCTGGGAACGGTCCTCTGCCTGGGGATCCCCTCCCTGGCCTCCCTGCGCACCCTGGCCAGCTTCGCGGACCGGGTGCTGCTCCTGGTCATGGACGAGGCCGCGGAAGAACGAGCGCGCCAGACCAGCCAGACCCTGGGCGCGGCCAACCTCCAACCCCTGAGCATGGACGGGGTGCGGCTCCCCTTGGCGGACCGCAGCGTGGATCTGCTGGTCGTGACCGCTGGTCGGTTCCTGCCCTCGGGCGTGGACGGGCCGCTGGCGGTGGAGCTGCTTCGGCTGCTCAAGCCCCACGGCCACATCTTCCAGGAGCACCAGGGCAGCTCTCCCCGGCTGCCCTGGACGGCCGGGATGGCCGCCGCCACCTTCTGGGTCACGCCGGTGGGGGGCGGGGAGATCCACACCGCAGTCCCCCAGGAGGACGAGGAGACCATCCGCTATTTCGTGGCCCACGGCCTCTTCTCGCCCCTGGCCGAGGATCTGGCTCAAGGAGGAAAGCGCGCGCTGGGCCGCCGGTCACAGGTCACAGCTGGCGGCAGCGCGGCCGCGGCCTCCGGGCGACGGGGATGGAAGGCGACCCTGGGCGGGACGGTCAAGCGAGCCGCTGCCAGCGGGATCCAGGCCCTGGAGAGCGGGGAGGCTCGGCTGCTCCGCTCCCCCAGGCTGCGGCGCTGGGCCGGACGTCACGCCACCCTCTTCTCTCCCCAGCCCCTGGCCAGTCCGCCTGGCTACCTGGCCCGGCTGGCCCAGGAGGCCGGCGTGTCGTTGGAAGGCTTCCGCTGGGGGCTGGTGGCCCGGGGCGACTACAGCTCTCGCAAGCTGCTCTTCTTCCTGTTTGACCCTTCGGTGGACCCTGATGGCCAGGCGGATCCCCAGCCCCGGTACGTGGTGAAGATGGTGCGGGACCCTCGCTTCAACCCTCGGCTGGAGAACGAGCGACGCTCCCTGGAGGCCCTGGCCCGGCTGAACGTCCTGGACCCAGAGACCTTTCCCCAGGTGGTCTTCGCCGGCCGCCACGCAGGCCTGGCCCTGGTGGGGGAGACCGTGGTGGCCGGGGTCCCCTTCCGGGAGCGCAGCCAGGGCGGGGCCGACTGCCCGCACCTGCAGGCCGCGGCGGACTGGTTCACCCGGCTGGGCGCAGGCTCGGCGGACACCGGCCAGGTGAGCAGCGACCAGGCTGGCGCCGTCCTGGCGGAGCTGTTGGCCCGCTTCCAGGCCATCTACCAGCCGGATCCGGCCCTGGTCCGCTTTCTGGAGGGCCAGATCCGGCGGCTGGCCGACGCTCGTCACCCCTTCCCTGTGGTCTTCCAGCACGGGGATCCCGGCGTCTGGAACATGCTGGTCACCCCTTCCGGGAAGGTGGCCCTGCTGGACTGGGAGGCCGGGGAGCGCCAGGGCATGCCCCTCTGGGATCTCTTCTACTTCCTGCGCTCCTACGTCATGGGCGCGGCCCGCAGGCAGGGCATCTCCCAGCGGCTGGAGGGCTTCCGTCGCCTCTTCCTGGAGGAGTCGCCCTGGAGCCAGGCCATGGTGGCCTTCGTGGACCGCTACGTGACGGCGGTGGGGGCGCCGGCGGAGGCGGTGCTGCCCCTCTTCTACACCTGCTGGATGCACCGCTCTCTGAAGGAGGCCAACCGCCTGGAACCGGCCCGGCTGAGCCAAGGACACTACCTCAACCTGCTGCGCCTGACGGTGGAGCAGCAGCGCTCCTGGACGCTGCGGCGCCTGGCGGGCATGGAATCCGAGGGATCGAGATGACCACACCTGAGAAGACGACGCTTCAGACATTTCAGAAGACAAACCAGAATACGAACCACCCAGAACATGGGAGCCAACCCGATCCGGGGCAGGGGGCTTCGGGCCAGGCCGGCAGCAATGCCGTGGACTTCAACCTGCACAACTTCGTCCGGGTGCGCCTGCTGGACGCCACCCCCCGGGACGTGGCCGTGATCACCCGGCAGCTGGGCCCCATCCAGGACGAACCCACCGGCCCGGCGGACATCACCATCCGCTTCGTGGACCGGCTGGACGTGGGATCTCGCCTGCGCAGCATCGGCCTGGACGACGCGGCCTTCAGCCAGGACGCCTTCCTGGTGCTGAAGGGCAAGCATCACACCCGGGTCCGGGTGCAGATCCCCCTGGACCAGGTGGGCCGGCCCGAAGGCTGCACCATCCTCTGCCAGCGGCCCGTCCCCGCGGTGCCCCTGCTCATTGCCCTGGTCAACCTGGTGGCCCTGGGCAAAGGGGTGTTGCCCCTCCACGCCTCCGCCTTCGTCTACCGGGGCCAGGGGATCATGGCCACAGGCTGGGCCAAGGGAGGCAAGACCGAGACCCTCCTGGCCTTCGCGGAGCAGGGCGCCCAGTACATCGGCGACGAGTGGATCTACCTGAGCCCGGGCGGGGAGCGCATGTACGGCATCCCCGAGCCCATCCGGCTCTGGAACTGGCATCTGGAGGAGATGCCCCGCTACCAGGCCCTGCTCAGCGGCCAGGAGCGGCTCCAGCTCCGGGGGCTGAAGCTGGCGGTGGACGCCCTGGAACGGCTGGTGGGGGACGGCCAGGGCGCGCGCGGAGGCGTCAAGGGCCTGGGGGTGCGGGTGGCCTCCGTGCTGAAGCGGCAGCTCAACGTCCAGATCCCGCCCCGCAAGCTCTTCGGGGTGGATGGGCTCCCCCGCAGCCACCGACTGGACAAGGTCCTCTTCGTGGTCAGCCACGACTCGGACCAGGTGGCCCTGGAGGCGGCGTCGCCGGAGGAGATCGCCCAGCGCATGGTCTTCTCCCTCCAGGAGGAACGGACGGAGCTCCTCTCCTACTACCGCAAGTTCCGCTTCGCCTTCCCCCAGCGCACCAACCCACTCCTGGAGGAGGCGGAGACCATCCAGCGGGATCTCCTGCTGCAGGCCCTGGCCGGGAAGGAGTGCTACCAGCTGGTGCACCCCTACCCCATGGCCATCCCGTCCCTCTACCAGGCCGTGGCGCCCATCCTGGAGGAGGCCGGGCCATGATCGCTTCCACCCCCACATCCCGGGCCGGAGGCCCTGGCCTGGGCGGCGCGACAGCCCCGGCTGTCCAGAGCATGGGGCCAGATGAGCGGCTTCAACACGCCCGGCGCATCGACTGGCGCTTTCTTCTGCCGGACCCCAACCTGGGCCAGGTCCTCTACATCGCCCCGGAGCAGGGCCAGGACGAACACCGTCAGGCCCTCCAGCTCTTCAGCCGGGCGCTGACCGTGGCCCGCTCCTGGCAGCAGGCCGTGGCCGAAGGGCGGCAGTACGACACGGTGGTGGTGAGCTGGCCCAAGCGGGAATGCCTGCCGGCCCTGGCCTCTCTGCTCCGGCCGGGCGGCCACCTCTACCTGGAGAACCGGGGCCCCCTGGCCTTCCTGCGGGAGCGGGGCCGGGAAGCCACGCCCTGGCACTGCCTGGGCAGCGACGTGGGCGGCCCCTTCCGCCTGACCCGGGAGCTGGAGGCCCTGGGCCTGGAGGATGTGCGGGCCCACTGGCACTGGCCCAGCTTCCGGGCCTGCACCAAGCTCATCCCCCTGGATGGGCCCGAGGGGCTGCTGGTGGCCCTGGGCCCCGAGGAGGGGACTCTCCGGAGCCGGGCCAAGACGGCCCTGGTCCGGGCCCTGTTTCGGACCGGATGGATCCGGTTCCTGGTGACATCCTACAGCGTCATCGCCCGGCGAGGTCTGCGATGAACATCCTGGAAGCCTTCCTGCGGGAGCGGAAGAACACGCCGCACTTGGCCCGCTACAGCGGCCTCCAGCCCCTGCGGGCTGTGGTCATCACGCCCCGCTTTCGGGCCTCCAGCCACGTGGTCTTTCTCCTCTACCCGGCCGGGCGGACGGTCCCCACCCTGGTGGCCAAGGTGCCCCGGCTGGCCGGGCCCCAGCCCAGCCTGGTCCGGGAGGCGGAGAACCTGCGGGCGCTCCAGGCCCTGCGCCCCGAGGGCTACGACTCCGCGCCCCGGCTGGTGCTCTTCCAGGAGTTCGCGGGCCACGCCATCCTGTTGGAGACGGCCTTGACTGGCCCGCTGCTCAGCCCGGAACGCCTGCGGCGGGATTTCCACGGCTCCTGCCAGCTGGTGGCGGAGTGGGTCACGGAGCTGCACCAGCGCCCGGCCCCGGAGGAGGAGCGCGGCGATTGGTTCCAGCGCCTGGTGGAGCAGCCCCTGGCCTTCCTGGAGGCAGTCTTCGCCCAGGCCGGGGAGAAGCGAGCCCTGCTGGCCCGCACTCAGGAGCTGCTGGCGCCCCTGGCGGAGCTCCCTGTGCCCCTGGTCTTCCAGCACGGGGACCTGAGCCATCCCAACCTGGTCCTGCGGGATGGGCGTCAGCTGGGCGTGCTGGACTGGGAGCTGGCCGAGCCTCGGGGCCTCCCGGCCTGTGACCTCTTCTTCTTCCTGGCCTATGCGGCCTTCGCCCGGGCCCGGGCCAACCGGCGGGGAGGGCACGTTCGAGCCTTCCAGCAGGCCTTCTTCGGCCCGGAGGCCTGGACCCGGCCCTTCCTGGAGCGCTACGCAGCGGCCATCCAGCTGCCATCCCAGGCCCTGACGCCCCTCTTCCTGGTCACCTGGATGGGCGTGGTGGCCAGCCAGCTCATGCGCCTGGCCGCGGCCCAACCTGGAGGAGGCTTCTCCCAGGAGACGGTGGCCTGGCTGGAGCGCAACCGATATTTCCGACTCTGGGAGCACGCTGTCCAGAACGTGGACCGTCTGACCTGGCGTGTGTCCCCTTCCATTTCCAAGCGAGCGCATTGACCCATGTTCACCGTTGCCCTGATCGGCCCGGACGGCGCCGGAAAATCCACCATCACCCAGGAGCTGACCCGGCGTCTGCCCTTCCCCACCAAGTACGTCTACATGGGGGTGAACCTGGAGGCCAGCCGTCTGCTCCTGCCCACCACCCGCCTCCTCCTGGAGTGGAAACGCCTGCGGGGCATCCGCCCGGACATGGCCGGCCCGCCCAACCCCCTGCGCCGCCAGGCCCAGCCGAAGAAGGGGCTCAAGCGCTTCCTGAAGGAGCTCAAGACGACCCTGCGCATGACCAACCTGATGGCCGAGGAGTGGTTCCGCCAGCTGGTGGTCTGGGGGTGGGTGCGTCGGGGCCACGTGGTCCTCTTTGACCGCCACTTCTTCTTCGACTACTACGCCGCGGACGTGGCCGGGCAGGAACCAGGCAAGCCCCTGATCCGGCGGCTGCACGGGGCCATGCTCAAGCGCCTCTACCCTCGGCCGGACCTGGTGATCCTCTTGGACGCGCCAGCGGAGGTGCTCTTCGCCCGCAAGCAGGAGGGGACGGTGGCGCTCCTGGAGCTGCGGCGGCAGGAGTACCATCGCTTCCAGGACGAGCTGGCCAACTTCGTGGTGGTGGACGCCTCCCAGCCCCTGGAGCAGGTGGTCCAGCAGGTGACGCAGATCATCGTGGACTTCCGTCAGCGGCTC
>CAYQEB010000095.1:7677-16355 GCA_964416395.1 uncultured Caldilineaceae bacterium
GCGGCTCTTGGAGGCCCAGAGTTCCGCCAAGCCGCTGACCCAGGCGCCCTGGGGGGAAAGAGTGAAGGGGAAAGAGTGAAAGGGAAAGAGTGCGCATGAAAGAGCTGTTGCTGAAGGTGGCCCACAGCCCGGTGGCGGTCAAGACCATCGCCCAGCTGGAGCGCATGGACGCCTGGCGCTCCCAGGAGGACTGGCTGCGAGTGCTCACCTACCACCGGATCATCGATCCGGCGGGAGACCCCACGGTCTATCCCCGCATCGCGGTGACGCCCCAGGCCTTCGCGGAGCAGATGGCCTTCGTGGCCCAGCACTACCGGGTGATCTCCATGCAGGAGCTTCTGGCCTACCGCCAGGGCAGCTGCTGTCTGCCGCCGCGAGCTCTGCTCATCACCTTCGACGACGGCTACACCGACTTCGCAGAGCACGCCTGGCCGATCCTGCGCCGGCACAACCTGCCGGTGACCCTCTTCGTGCCCACGGCCTTCCCGGACAGCGGGGAGAGCTTCTGGTGGGACCGCCTCTACCACGCCCTCCGGGTCAGCTCCGTCCAGGAGGTGGCCACACCCGTGGGCGTCCTGCCCCTCCGCTCTCGGGCGGAGCGGGAGGAGGCCTTCACCCGCCTGCGGGAGCATGTGAAGAGCCTGCCCCACGCCCAGGCCATGGCCCTGGTCCAGGAGCTCTGCCAGAAGCTGGGCGTGGAGCCGCCGCCCTCGGCCATCCTGGGCTGGGACGCCCTGCGCCGCCTGGCGGACGAGGGGGTGGTCCTGGGGGCCCACACCCGCACCCATCCCCTCATGAATCGGCTCTCCCTGGCGGAGGCCCGGGCAGAGGCGGTGGGCTCCCTGCAGGACCTGGAGCGGGAGATCGGCTCGGCCCTGCCCATCTTCGCCTATCCCAGCGGAGGCATCAGCCCGGAGGTGGAGGCCATGCTGGCCCAGGAGGGTTTCGCCCTGGCCTTCACCACCTACCGCAAGCTCAACCGCCTGCGCCCCCGGCAGGGGCCGGAGTGGCTGCGTCTGGGGCGCATCAACGTGGGGCCTCGCACCAGCCTCACCTTGCTGCGAGCCCAGCTGCTCCTCTGGTCCGCTTCCCTGAGCCGGGCGTTCGCGTAGCCGTCGTTCCCGGGGCCAGGGTGCCGGTTTCAGATGACTTGACTCGATTTCGCCTGATTTCACTCGATTTCAAAGGAGACTACATCGCATGAAGATTCTCGTCGCTAGCGCCATCCATCCCCAGGCCCTGGAGGCCCTGGAAGCGGAGCACCACGTGGTCCGGGCCTTCAACGCCCCAGAGGATCGCCTGAAAGAGGCCATCCGGGATCGGGAGATCCTCGTCTTCCGCAGCGGGGTGCAGATCACCGCCTCGGTGATGGAGCAGGCCCCGGAGCTGAAGCTCCTGGTTCGGGCCGGCTCGGGGACGGACAACATCGACCTGGAGTACGTGCGGGAGCGGGGGCTGACGCTGGTGCGCATCCCAGGCCCCGGGGCCAAGGCCGTGGCCGAACTGGCCTTCGGGCTGATGCTGGCCCTGGCCCGGAACATCCTCACCGCGGATCAGCTGACCCGGCAGGGGCGCTGGGCCAAGCACCAGCTGACCGGCTACCTGCTCACGGAGAAGGTCCTGGGCGTGGTGGGCGCTGGGAACATTGGCTCCCGGGTGGGGTGGATGGGCGCGGCCTGGGGCATGACGGCCCTGGGCTGTGTGGAGCACCCCACGCCGGAGAAGGCGGCCCGCCTGGCGGAGAAAGGCATCCGGCTGACCAGCTTCCAGGAGGTCCTCTCCCAGGCGGACTTCGTCAGCATCCACGTGCCCCTGAAGGAGAGCACCCGGAACCTGATCGATGCAGAGGCCCTGGCCATGATGAAACCTGGCGCCTACCTGGTCAACCTGGCCCGGGGCGGTGTGGTGGACGAGCTGGCCCTGCGGGACGCCCTGGTGCGCGGCCATCTGCGGGGCGCGGCGCTGGACGTCCACGCCCAGGAGGGAGAGGGCATGGCCTCCCCCTTGGCCGACCTGCCCAACGTGGTCCTCACCCCCCACATCGGCGCGGGGACCTTCGACTCCCAGGCGGAGATCGGCCGCATCATCCTGGAGACGGTCAACTCCTTTGCCCGGGGCCAGGTCCCGGCGGAGGGAGCCGTCACGCCGGTGGGCGCTGGACCGTCCATCCCCGGACCGTCCCTCCGATGAGGGGCCACCCTGGGCGGACAGGCCGTTTGTGCGCCGGCCTGTGTCGCCCCCACTCGACGAAGCGCCCATTGCAGCGGGAATTTCATCCCGAAGGAGGAAGAAGAGCATGAATCAGCGAAATCGGCGGACCCGACAGACGCCCAAGACCACCCAGTTCAAGCGGCTGCTGCACTCGGGTCAGGTGGAGTTCATCATGGAGGCCCACGACGGCATCAGCGCCAAGATCGTGGAGGAGACCGGCTTCAAGGGCATCTGGGGCAGCGGGCTCTGCATCTCCGCGGCCATGGGGGTGCGGGACAACAACGAGGCTAGCTGGACCCAGGTGCTGGACGTGGTGGAGTTCATGAGCGACGCCACCAGCATCCCCATCCTGCTGGACGCGGACACGGGCTACGGCAACTTCAACAACGTGCGTCGCCTGGTCCGCAAGCTGGAGCAACGGGGCGTGGCGGCCATGTGCATCGAGGACAAGCTCTTCCCCAAGACCAACTCCTTCATGGACGGCCCCCAACCCCTGGCGGATATCGATGAGTTCGCGGGCAAGATCAAGGCGGCCAAGGACACCCAGGAGGACCCGGACTTCTGCGTGGTGGCCCGGGTGGAGGCCTTCATCGCCGGCTGGGGCCTGAGCGAAGCCCTGAAACGCGCCGAGGCCTACCACCAGGCCGGCGCGGACGCCATCCTCATCCACAGCAAGATCGACACCGCGGAGCAGGTCCAGGCTTTCATGGCCGAATGGCAGGACACCTCCCCTGTGGTGGTGGTGCCCACCATGTACTACCGCACGCCCACCCGCCTCTTCCAGGAGATGGGGGTGAGCCTGGTCATCTGGGCCAACCACCTGATGCGGGCCAGCATCAAGGCCATGCAGGAGACCGCGGCCCAGATCTACCGGGAGCAGTCCCTCCTCTCGGTGGAGGAGCAGATCGTCCCGGTCCAGGAGATCTTCCGCCTGCAGAACGCGGCGGAGCTGAAAGAGGCGGAGAAGCGCTACCTGCCCGTGCGCGAGGATGGCGGCCGCGTCCCAGTGCCGGAAACCGTCTGACAGACGCCTCCACCGGTCCTGGGATGCCGGTGGGGGCTCGCTCCAACCATCCCAACCCGCGGCCATCCCACGAAGGGGAGAGAGATCCCATGGCAGCAAAGCCAGCTGGAGGAAAACCACCCGCCATCGTCATCGGCCTGGACTGCGTGACGGGCCTGCAGACGGCCCGGATCCTGGCCGACCACCGGGTCCCGGTCATCGGCCTGGCCAAGAACCCGAAGCACTTCGCCTGCCGGACCAAGGCGGTGCAGCGGGTCCTCCAGGCGGACACCAGCGGCCCGGGGCTGATCCAGGCCCTGGAGGAGCTGGGCCCCGGCCTGGGGGAGAAGGCGGTCCTCTTCCCCTGCACGGACATGAGCGTGGCGCTCCTCTCCCGCCACCGGGAGCGGCTGAGCCCCTGGTATCACCTGGCCCTGCCCGATCCAGAAGTGGTGGAGACCCTCATGGACAAGGTGCGCTTCTCCGCCTTCGCCCAAGAGGCGGGCCTGCCCGTGCCCAAGACCTTCCTCCTGCGCCGTCGTGCGGAGGCCGAGGAGGCGGCCCATCAGCTGCGCTACCCCTGCCTGCTGAAGCCCCCCATGAAGACCCCGGCCTGGGAGCGCAACACCAAGGCCAAGGTCTTCCGGGTGGAGAGCGGGGAGGAGCTCCTGGCCCTCTACGACCGGGCCTCCCAGTGGGCGGAGGAGCTGGTGGTCCAGGAGTGGGTGGAGGGCCCCGAGTCCAACCTCTACTCCTGCAACTGCTACTTCGACCGCCACTCCCAACCCTTGGTCACCTTCATCGCCAAGAAGCTGCGCCAGTGGCCGCCCCGGGTGGGGACCAGCAGCCTGGGCCTGGAGGTGCGCAACGACCAGGTGTTGGCCATCTCCCTGGCCCTCTTCCGCCGGGTGGGCTACCACGGCCTGGGCTACGTGGAGGTGAAACAGGACAGCCGCACCGGCGAATACTTCATCATCGAACCCAACATCGGCCGGCCCACCGGGCGCTCGGCCATCGCGGAGGGGGGCGGTGTGGAGCTCCTCTACACCATGTACGCGGACCTGGTGGGGCTGCCCCTGCCGACCAACCGGCAGCAGCGCTATCGGGGAACCAAGTGGATCTACCTGCGCCAGGACACCCGAGCCGCGTTCCACGCCTGGCGGCGCGGGGAGCTGAGCCTGGCGGAGTGGTGGCGCTCCTGGCAGGGGCCCAAGCGCTACGCGGTCCTCTCCTGGCGGGATCCGGCCCCCTTCCTGTACAGCCTCCGACATGACCTGCAAGGCATCCTGCCCCGATCTCGACGCGGCGACCCCCCGAAAGTGGTCGGCGCGCCGGAAAGGAGGGTTGCACCGTGATATCCTTCGTCGTGCGAGAAGCCCATGCGTCCCGGGAAGGCCAGCAGGCCCCGGCCTCGCCCCAGACGGTCGGGCAGGTTCAACGGCCCCCGGCTGTGATCCTGGGCCTGGACTGCGTGACGGGCCTGCAGACGGCCCGGATCCTGGCCGACCACCGGGTCCCGGTCATCGGCCTGGCCAAGAACCCGAAGCACTTCGCCTGCCGGACCAAGGCGGTGCAGCGGGTCCTCCAGGCGGACACCAGCGGCCCGGGGCTGATCCAGGCCCTGGAGGAGCTGGGCCCCGGCCTGGGGGAGAAGGCGGTCCTCTTCCCCTGCACGGACATGAGCGTGGCGCTCCTCTCCCGCCACCGGGAGCGGCTGAGCCCCTGGTATCACCTGGCCCTGCCTGATCCAGAAGTGGTGGAGACTCTTCTGGACAAGGTGCGTTTCGCTGGTTTCGTCCAGAAGGCCGGTCTGCCCGCGCCCCAGACCTTCGTGCTGCGCACAGCTCGGGATGCCCAGGAGGCGGCCCGGCGACTGCGCTACCCCTGTCTCCTGAAACCGGCCATGAAGACCCCGGCCTGGGAAGAAGGAACCAAGGCAAAAGTCTTTCGGGTAGAGAGCGAAGATGAACTTTTGGCCCTCTACGCACGTTCTTCCCAGTGGGTGGAGGAGCTGGTGGCTCAGGAGTGGGTGGAGGGGCCGGACACGAACCTCTTCACCTGCAACGGCTACTTCGACCGTCACTCCCAGCCCCTGGTCACCTTCGTCTCCCAGAAGCTGCGCCAGTGGCCGCCCCGGGCCGGGACCGGCTCCCTGGCTGTGGAGGTCCGCAACCAGCGGGTGCAGGAGCTCTGCGTGGAGCTTTTCCGCCGGGTGGGCTTCCATGGCCTGGGCTACGTGGAGGTGAAGCGGGACAGCCGCACCGGGGAGTACGTCATCCTGGAAGCCAACATCGGCCGGCCCACCGGGCGCTCGGCCATGGCCGAGGCCAGCGGCGTGGAACTCCTCTACACCATGTATGCGGACTTGGTGGGGCTGCCCCTGCCGGCCAATCGGCGGCAGCGCTACCAGGGCATGAAGTGGATCTACCTGCGCCAGGACCTGCGTTCGGCCTTCGTCCACTGGCGGCGCGGGGAGCTGAGCCTGGCGGAGTGGTGGCGCTCCTGGCAGGGGCCCAAGCGCTACGCGGTCCTCTCCTGGCGGGATCCGGCCCCCTTCCTGTACGGCGTCTGGCGGGATCTGCGCACCCTGGCCGCCCGTCTGGCTGAGCGAAGGCCACCGAACGACCGCCCGAAGGCCCGAACCCGGCGGGCTGGGAGCCTGTGAGAGGCCAGCGGCCCGGCCTGGTCTTTCCGTCCCGCCATCGGCCCCGTCACCGGACCCGTGCTGGACCTGCATTCGACCCACCTTGGAGTCAGATTGGAGCGGACCGATTTCCATGAAGATTTTGCACATCACCCCCACATTCCAGCATCCCAAGGTGCGGGGATCCCTGCGTCACTACCACTTCCTGCGCCTGCTGGGCCCTCGCCACCGGATCACCTGGCTGACCCTGGAGCGCTTCCCTGTGCCCCAGGAAGCCCGGGACGAGATGGCCACCTACACGGAGCGGATCTACACGTTCCCGGTCGCCCGGGCCGGCAGTGGGGGCAACGGAAGATCCGCCCCTCGCCTCCCCGGACTGCCCAGGCGGCTGGCCCAGCGGCTGGCCCAGCAGGAGGCGGTGAGCCAGATGAAGCGCCGCTTCCACCAGCTCCTGGCGGAGGAGGAGTTCGACGTGGTGCTCTTCCACGGCAAGGACTGCTACAGCGTCATCCACGGCTGGCAGGGGCTGCCCCTGGTGGTGGACTTCTGCGACGCCACCTCCCTGCGGGTGCGCACCCAGATGAGCACCGTCTCCCCAGGGCGGAAGGCCCTGCTGGCCCTGCGCTACCTGGAGGTGCGCCGCATCGAGCGGGGCATGGTGGCCAGCACGCCCCACCTGGCCTTCATCTCCCACCGGGACCGGGAGGCCATCCTGGGGCCCGGAGGGCAGGCCACGGTCATCCCCAACGGCATCGACCTGGCCTACTGGAAGCGACGCAGCCATCAGCCCCGGCCCAACACCCTGATTTTCACCGGCGTCATGAGCTACGCGCCCAATGAGGACGCGGCCCTGGTCCTCATCGACCAGGTGCTTCCCCTGCTGCGGGAGCGGGCGCCTGGCCTGGAGATCATCATCGCCGGGCGGGATCCCACCCCGGCCCTGCGGGAGCGGGCCCGGCGCCATCCGGAGGTGACGGTGACCGGGTTTGTGGAGGATCTGCGGGATGTCATCGAGCAGGCGGCCCTCTTCGTGGCGCCTCTGCGCTACGCCTCGGGGATGCAGAACAAGATCCAGGAGGCCCTGGCCATGGAGATCCCGGTGGTGACCACCTCCATCGTGGCGGAGGGCATCCGGGTGGATCCGAAAGAGACCCCGCCCCTGGTGGTGGCGGACGATCCTGGGGCCATTGCCGAAGCGGTGCTGGCCCTCCTGGCCCGACCGGAGGAGCAGCAGCGCCTGGCTCAGGAAGGCCGGACCTACGCGGAGCGGCACTTCGATTGGGAGCGAAGCGCCCAGCAGCTGGAGCAGATGTGCCAGGAGGCCGTGGTCCAGGGGGCCAACGCCCTGCAGCAATCGGTACAGAAATTGTAATGTCAGTTGGGTTCCAGTTCGGTGTACACTGGGGAGACGTCTCACACTGGGGAGACCTCTCCCCGGCGCCGCTCCAGAACCCGGCGTGGAGGACGTGAAGGTCCTGAACGGCATCCCGACGCCCTGGAAACTTCCCCTTCCAGGGCCTACCCGAGGAGTGAAGCGATGGTCATGGAGATTTTATTCTGGGGAACGCTGGGGCTGATCGCCTACACCTACGTGGGTTTTCCCCTTCTCCTGTTCCTGCGGGGGCTGGTCTGGCGGCGCCCGGTGAAGAAGGCCCCCATCACCCCCAGCCTCAGCCTGGTCATCGTGGCCTACAACGAGGAGGCCAGCATTGGGGCGAAGCTGGAGAACGTCCTGAGCCTGGACTATCCCCGGGATCGGCTGCAGGTCATCGTGGCCTCCGACGGCTCCAGCGACCGCACCGAGGAGATCGTGGCCAGTTTTGCGGACCGGGGCGTGCAGCTTCTGGCCTTCCCCCGCCAGGGGAAGATCCCGGCCCTGAACCAGGCGGTGGAGCAGGCCACCGGGGAGATCCTGGTCTTCTCGGACGCCAACAGCATGTACCGAGAGGACGCCCTGCGCAAGCTGGTGGCGCCTTTCGCGGATGAGCGAGTGGGGGCGGTGGGGGGCAATCAGTGCTACCTGCCGGAAGCCGAGGGGGAGGCGGCCAGCTTTGGGGAGCGGCTCTACTGGGCCTTCGACCGTCAACTGAAGGTGATGCAGAGTCGAGCAGGCAACATGACCTCCGCCACCGGCGCCATCCACGCCATCCGCCGGGAGCTCTTCCAGCCCGTGCCTTTGGGGGTCACCGACGACTTCACCATCTCCACTCGGGCCATCGCCCAGGGCTATCGCCTGGTCTTCGAGCCGGAAGCCATCGCCTACGAGTCGGTGGCCGGGTCGGACACGAAGGAGTTCCGACGCAAGCAGCGGATCATGGTGCGCGGCCTGCGGGCGGTGTGGACGGTCCGGGAGCTGCTTGTGCCCTGGCGGCACGGCTTCTATTCCCTGCAGCTCTTCACCCACAAGGTGCTCCGGCGCGGGATCGCCTGGCTGCTCATCCCCTTGTTTGGGGCGTCCTTGGCCCTCTACAGCCGAGCGCCCATCTATCAGTGGGCCGCCTTGGGGCAGTTGGCCTTCTACGGGAGCGCCCTGGCCGCCCTGGGCATCCGCCGCACACCTCTGCGGCGGCAGAAGCTGTTCCGTCTCTTCTCGCTCCCGTACTATTTCTGCTTGACCTATCTGGCCGCGCTGCTGGCCTGGATCCAGTTTTTCCGTGGAAAGCGGATCGATCTCTGGGATTCCACACGGCTGAACCCCGAATCCCGCCCCAAGGAGTCGGTCCGCCTCTCGGCGAAGGGCTGAGAACGCCCTTCGCTCCCGTGCCCTGCCATCCCACTCATGCATTGCAGCCATTCGGGCATCGAGATGAACCCAAATTG
>CAYQEB010000096.1:0-5239 GCA_964416395.1 uncultured Caldilineaceae bacterium
AGGGTGACAAATGGCCGGGAAACCGGCGCGGCCCGGGGTGCAGGCCGGTTTGTCCGGCACGGTCCCTGGGATGCGCCTTTTTGTTGACACCAGTTTTGTTGAGACTGTCTTTGTAGACATGGGCAGAGCGCCTGTGCTATGATCCCGGTGAATGGAGACACCCCGGAGCAGACATCCCGGAGGAGCCAGATCGCCGCCCATGGATCCAGCCAGCCAGATCGTCAACGGAGCCCACTCCTCCGAGTGGTCGCGCCATCCCAACCCCTTCGTCCGTCTACTGAAGCGGGACAAACCGGCCAAGCGGGTGCTGCTCAATGCCCTGCGAACAGGCGCGCTGCCCGTGGAGCCGGTGGGGAGCTGGCCGGGGAAGGGGCCTTTTCCCGCCCAGGACGACTACATGCTCATCGACCCGGGGCTGCACCTGGAGGACAGCCCTGGGCCGCCCCCGCCCCCAGGCGTGGGCTACGCCGGCCTGACCGCGGCCCAGCGCCATTTTTTCCAAGACTGGCTGACCTCCCCGACCCAGCCAGCTCCCCGGGCCTACCGCCAGATCTACCTGGCCCAGCTGGAGACCCGGCTCCTGGAAGGAAAGCAGCGGCGGGAGGCGGTCAAAGAGGAGCTGCTACGCCTGTTGGGCGGGAAGGGCTGGGCGGACGACCCCCATCTGGGCCGGGTGCTCCTGCTGGCCGGTTGGCTCAGCCAGGACGGGCCTTTCCTGGTCCAGACGCTCTCCAAGAGGCTGCCGGGCGCCCTGCTGGGGGTGGGGCTGGGGCTCCAGGCCCTGCTGAAGACGCCCCTGGCCCCGGCGGAGGTCATGGCCCTGGCCGAGGAGTGGCGTCTGCCCTCTGTGACCCCTCTGCCCCAGATGGACCAGGAGGTGCTGCGCATGCGCCTGGAATCGGTGGCCAGCAACCTGGGTCAGGAGCCCCTGGCCTACGCCCTGGCCCAGCTCCCAGAGGAGGCCCGAGCGCCCCGACCCTGGCGGGCTGTGCATCGGGACCTGCGCATGGCCTTCCCCCAGCCGGACCTGCGTCCGCTCCTGGAGCCCATCCTGCGGGAGATGCTGCTGGCCGGGCCCACCCACGCCCTGGTGCAGACACCGGGGAAGCCGGAGGCGCCGTCCGAGCCGGAGGAGCCAGGCAGGGCATCGGTCAGGGCATCCGACACCGAGTGGCTCCTGATCCTGGAGTTTGGGGAGAGCCGCTCCCCGTTCTTCGACTACGTGGTGAGCCGAGCCCGAAAGCTGCCCAGCTACCAGCAGATCATGGACGAGAACCGGTACATGGTGCACCGGGTCCACTTCCGCAAACGGGACATGCGCAAGTTCTGGCGCCTCTGGGAATACGTGCAGAAGTGGTCCAGCACCCGGGTCTACTTGAACGGCGAGGAGCTGGAGGCGTGGAAGATCTGGCCTTACTCCCAGTATCTGAGGTAGCGGAGATGAACCAGGCGAGAAGGACGAGGCGTGGAGCGCAGAGGCTGGAGACAGGAGCCACTCCGAGCGCTGGCCTTCAGCCGATGGCTTCCGCCCCTCATCGACCGTCCCGATTTCACCGACTTCCAACCCCCATCCCCGTCCCTTTTCTCGCCATGAACTTTTTCCCACCATGAAACAGAAACTGGACATCTACATTCGGGCCCGGTACCCTCTGCTCTGGGTGGTGACGCCGGAGGAGGAGCGGGCCCTGCACGAGATCGAGGAGCTGGCCACGGCGCAACGCAAGCGCCTGCTGCTCTGGAGCATCACCAACGGCGTGGTCAACCCGGCCCTGCCCAAGCGGGTGGACACCACCAAGCGGGATCCCCTGGCCCTGCTCAAGGCCATCCAGGAGGAGCAGGAACCGGGCCTCTGGGTGCTGCGGGACTTCCACCCCTTCCTCAAGGACCCCACGGTGGTGCGGCGGCTGCGGGAGGTGGCCTTCAGCCTGAAGACCAGCCCGAAGACGGTGATCCTCCTGGGGCCGGTGCTGAACATCCCCACGGAGCTGGAGAAGGAGATCACCGTGGTGGACTTCGACCTGCCCGACGCCCCCCGGCTGGAGCGGCTCCTGGACGGGATCATCGAGACGGCTGAGGAGAAGGGGATCAAGGTGAACCTGGACCGGCGCCAGCGGGGACGGCTGGTCCAGGCCTGCCTGGGGCTCACGGAGAACGAGGCGGAGAACGCCATCGCCAAGGCCATCATCCAGGCTGGGGACCGGCTGGACGGGGACGCGGTGGAGGCGGTCACCGCGGAGAAGCAGCAGATCATCCGCAAGAGCGGGCTGCTGGAGTTCCACGCCAGCCAGGAGCGGCTGCGCAACGTGGGTGGCCTGGAGACCCTGAAGGAGTGGCTGCGCAAGCGGGTGCGGGCCTTCAGCGACGAGGCCCGGGCCTTCGGCCTGCCCGAGCCCAAGGGCATCCTCCTAGTGGGGGTCCAGGGCTGCGGCAAATCCCTGGTGGCCCGGGCCGTGGCCAACTCCTGGCGGCTGCCCCTCCTGCGCCTGGATGTGGGCCGGCTCTTCTCGTCCCTGGTGGGCTCCAGCGAGGAGAACCTGCGCAACGCCATCCGGGTGGCCGAGTCCATCGCGCCGGTGGTGCTCTGGGTGGACGAGATCGAGAAGGGCTTCTCCGGCGTGGGCTCCAGCAACGTGAGCGACGCGGGGACCGCGGCCCGGGTCTTCGGCAGCTTCATCACCTGGCTGCAGGAGAAGCAGGCGCCGGTCTTCGTCATCGCCACCGCCAACGACGTGAGCCAGCTGCCCCCGGAGCTGGTGCGCAAGGGGCGCTTCGATGAGATCTTCTTCGTGGACCTGCCCGACGCGGAGGAGCGGGCCGAGATCTGGCGCATCCACCTGCTCAAGCGCAACCGGGACCCGGCGGCCTTCGACCTGCACACCCTGGCCATGGCCTCGGACGGCCTCTCCGGCGCGGAGATCGAACAGGCGGTCATCGCCGGGCTCTACGAGGCCTTCGACCAGGGCCGCCCCCTGAAGATGGAGGATCTGCTCAACGTGCTCCAGGAGACCATCCCCCTGAGCACCATGATGCAGGAGCAGATCCAGGCCCTGCGAGAGTGGGCCCATCAACGGGCCCGGCCGGCCTCGGGCTGACCGAACACCCAGCGAGAGCGCCATGCCCCGAGAACGCTTCGAGTGGCTCGAGATCGCCGAGCCAGAGACGGAGAAAAAGAGAAAACGGGACCGCTCCCCGGACGTGGTCATGGGCAAGCGCTGCCCAGAGTGCGGCTGGCTGGACGAGGAGACGGCCACCCGCTGCTTCCGCTGCGGCTACCGCTACAACGTGGACCAGCAGATGGCCGCCCGCATCCAGGCCCTGGGCGTCACCCTGCCGCCCCGAGTCATCGAGACCCAGCAGAGCCTGGAGAGCTTCTTCCGCACCTACGGCCGGGTCCACCCACCGGGCCCCAAGGAGCTGTTCCTCCTGCGCTACCAGGCGGAGCAGCTGCGCCTGAGCAAGGGCTTCGACCAGCTCATCTGCCTGGACGACATCGCGGTGGAGCACTACGAGCATCAGCTGGAGACCGCGCTCCGGGCCCTGCGGGACATGCGGGGCCGGGCCCTGCTGGCCGACGAGGTGGGGCTGGGCAAGACCATCGAGGCCGGCATCATCATGAAGGAGCTCATCGAACGAGGGCTGGTGCGCACGGTCCTGGTGCTGACCCCCGCCTCCCTCACGGAGCAGTGGCGGGAGGAGCTGTCGGTGAAGTTCCGGGAGGAGTTCACGGTCATCGACAAGCCCAGCCAGTGGCAGGCGGTGCTGGCGGCGGACGAGGGGCGCTGGCTGGCCAGCCTGGATCGGGCCAAGATGAAGCGCCACGCCTCCCAGATCCTACAGCGAGAGTACGATCTGCTCATCGTGGACGAGGCCCACAAGCTGAAGAACCGCCGCACCCTGGCCTGGAAGTTCGTGAACCAGATCCGCAAGCGCTACGTGCTCATGCTCACGGCCACGCCGGTGCAGAACGACCTGCTGGAGCTCTACAGCCTGATCACCATCCTGGCGCCGGGCCAGCTGGGGACGGTGCGGGCCTTCCGCCGCCACTTCCTCCAGGGCGCGGACAAGCGCCAGCCCAAGAACGCCCGCTCCCTGCGTCGCCTGCTCAACGACGTGATGATCCGCAACCGGCGCAGCAAGGTGGACGTGACCTTCCCCCGGCGCCGGGCCGCCATCTACCACCTGACCCTGAGCCCGGAGGAGTGGCAGCTCTACGCCAACGTCACCGACTACATCCGCCGCCGCTTCCAGGACGTGGAGAGCAACAAGCATCTGCGCCTCACCCTGATGACCCTGCAGAAGGAGCTGACCAGCAGCCCCCAGGCCGTGGCCAAGACCCTGGCCAAGATGGTCCAGGACCGGGCCCACGGCGCGCCGGTGCGGGCGGAGCTCCAGGGCTTCCTGGAGCTGGCCCGGGCCATCCCCACGAGCCGCAAACTCCGGGCGGTGGAGGAAATCCTGGATCGCTTCCCGGGCAAGTTCCTCATCTTCACCGAGTACCGGGAGACCCTGCAGGCCATCACCCAGCAGCTGGAACGTTGGAGGATCCCCGCGGTGGGCTTCCACGGCGGGCTGAACATCCGCCAGAAGGAGGCCGCGGTGGCCCGTTTCCGGGCGGACGAAGGGGAGGGGGGCGCTCGGGTCATGGTGAGCACCGAGAGCGGCGCGGAGGGGCGCAACCTCCAGTTCTGCCACCAACTCATCAACTACGACCTGCCCTGGAACCCCATGCGGGTGGAGCAGCGCATCGGCCGCCTGCACCGGCTGGGCCAGGTCAACGACGTGACCATCTTCAACCTGAGCTGCCACGAGACCATCGAGGCCCACATCATCGACCTCCTGGCCCGGAAGATCCGCATGTTCGAGCTGGTCATCGGTGAGCTGGACCTGATCCTGGGCAACCTGGAGGGAGCCAAGTCCTTCGAGGACCTGCTGCGCCAGGCCTGGGAGGCCGGACTGAGCCAGGGCAACCTGGAGGAGCGCCTCCAGGAGGTGGGCCTGGTCCTGGAGCGGGCCCGGCGCAAGTACGAACAGGTGCGGGAGAACAACCGGCTCCTGGACGAGATGTTCGAGATGTGAGCAGGTTCCAGAGGCGCGCAGATTCCAGATGTGAGCAGGTTCCAGATGCGCGCAGGTTCCAGATGTGAGGGCAAAACGCGCACGGCGAGGCGTGGAGCGCCGTGCCCCCACCTCGCCGATTTTTCCATTCGCCTACACCAGGCATTCACTCACATCAAGTCAC
>CAYQEB010000096.1:5339-14448 GCA_964416395.1 uncultured Caldilineaceae bacterium
CACATCAAGTCACCCACATCAAGTCACCCACAAAGGCGCGGGAACATGAACGAAATCGGGGAAACCAAGGTCGATTACGAACGGATCAAAGCGGAAGCGGAGGAGCTCTACCCCAAGCTGGTGGCCTGGCGGCGGGACTTCCACATGCACCCGGAGCTGGGCTTCCAGGAGGTGCGCACCGCGGGCGTGGTGGCGGATCACCTGCGGAGCCTGGGGCTGGAGGTGAGCACCGGCGTGGGCAAGACCGGGGTGGTGGCCCTGGTGGAAGGGGAGGATGCCCCGGACGACGCGCCCACAGTCCTCCTGCGCTTCGACATGGACGCCCTGCCCATCCAGGAGGAGAACGATGTCCCCTACCGCTCCCAGCACCCAGGGGTCATGCACGCCTGCGGCCACGACGGCCACACGGCCATCGGCATGGGCGTGGCCGAGCTCCTGGCCCGACACCGGGCGGCCATCCCCGGCCGGGTGAAGCTGGTCTTCCAGCCGGCGGAGGAGGGGCTGGGGGGCGCCCTCTCCATGATCGCGGACGGGGTTCTGGAAAATCCCAGGCCCAGCGCCTCCTTTGGCCTGCACCTGTGGAGCCAGCTCCCCCTGAACCAGGTGGTGGCCCAGCCCGGCCCCCTCTGGGCCGCCGCGGACAAGTTCGTGCTGAAGGTCACCGGGAAGGGCGGGCACGGGGCCATGCCCCACGAGACCATCGACGCCACCCTGGTGGCCAGCCAGATCGTGGTGGCCCTGCAGAGCATCGTGGCCCGCAACGTGGATCCGGTGGCCACGGCGGTGGTCACCGTGGGCTCCTTCCACAGCGGCACGGTGGGCAACGTCATCGCGGAGCGGGCCGACCTGGAGGGGACGGTGCGCAGCTTCGACCCGGAGGTCCAGGCTCTGCTGCACCGGCGCATCGACGAGGTGGCCCAGGGCGTGGCCCAGGCCTTCGGCGCCCAGGCGGAGTTCCAGGTCCTGGGCGGTGTGCCGGCCACCATCAACTCCCCGGAGGGCGCTCAGCTCATGCAGGCGGTGGCCCAGCAGATCGTGGAGCCGGAGCAGGTGGTCCAGATCCCGCCCATGATGGTGGGGGAGGACATGTCCGAGTTCCTGAACCGCGCGCCGGGCTGCTTCATTCTGGTGGGGGCATCGGACCCGGAGAAGGGCTGGCACAGCCCCCATCACAGCCCCACCTTCGACTTCGATGAGCGCATGCTGCCCACCGGGGTGGCCCTGCTCACCAGCGCCGCGTTGACGTACCTGGGCCAGGCCCAGGGCTGACCCCTGGCCCGCTGGCTGGATCCGCGCTACACTCACCTCAAGGAGGAGGCCATGCTACGCAGCTCCCTCATCTACCTCTCCCAGGCTGGCTGGGCCCGGGTCCTGGTCACGAAGATGCCGGTGACCAGGCAGACGGCCCGGCGCTTCGTGGCCGGGGAGACGCCGGACGACGCCATCCGGGCCATCCAGGAGCTGAACGCCAAGGGCATCCTGGCCACCCTGGATCACCTGGGGGAGCACACCCGGGATCCCAGTCAGGCCCGGCAGGCCACGGAGCACATCCTCCACATCCTGGAACGGATCCAGGAGGCGGGGGTGCGCTCCAACGTCTCCATCAAGCTGAGCCAGATCGGGGTGGAGCTGGACGAGGCCCTCTGCCGGGAGAACCTGAGGCGTATCCTGGAGAAGGCCCGGGCCATGGACAATTTCGTGCGCATCGACATGGAGGACTCGCCCCTGGTGGAGATCACCCTGGGCCTCTACCGGGAGATGCGCCAGGAAGGCTTCGAGAACGTGGGGGTGGTGATCCAATCCTACCTGCGGCGCAGCGAGGAGGATCTGGCCCAGCTCCTGGCTCTGCAGGCCCGGGTGCGGCTGGTCAAGGGCGCCTACCTGGAGCCGCCAGAGGTGGCCTTCCAGGACAAGCGCACGGTGGATCGGCAGTTCGACATCCTGGCGGATCAGCTAGTGGCCGGGGCCCTGGCGGCCGGCGCGCCCCGCCTCAGCCAGGACGGACGCTTCCCGCCCATCCCGGCCATCGCCACCCACGACGAGGCCCGCATTGAGCACGCCAAGTCCACAGCCCGGGCCCAGGGCCTCCCCCAGGACGCGCTGGAGTTCCAGCTCCTCTACGGCATCCGCCGGGACCTCCAGGAGCGGCTGGTGGCGGAGGGCTACCCGGTGCGGGTCTACGTGCCCTACGGCACCGAGTGGTACCCCTACTTCATGCGCCGGCTAGCCGAGCGGCCGGCCAATCTCTGGTTTTTCCTCTCCAATCTGGTTCGACGATAGCCATGGCCACGCCACCCTTGCCCGACCAGCCCGCCTCCAAGGCCGCCCTCCTCCAGGAGCTGGCAGAGGCCCGGGCGGAGCTCTACCGAATCCTGGGAGAGCTGCCGGAGGAGGCCCGGCGGATCCCCAAGGCGGTGGGCGCCTGGAGCGTCCAGGAGCTGTGCGGACACATCGCCGCCTGGGAGGATCGCCTGCTCACGGAGCTGCAGCGCCTGACCCAGGGGGATCCCGTGGCGGACGGGGCCCTCCTCCTGGCGGAACACTTCTGCCAGGACGCCTCCTTCAACCGCCGACAGGCCCAGAAGCGGCGGGGATGGCCCTGGCGGGAGGTCCTCAACGAGCTGGTCTGGATGCGGGAGGAGACGGGGTGGACCCTGGCCAACCTGTCGGAGGCGGCCCTCTTCCAGGAACATCGGCTGGGCGGGCCAGGGGAAGAGCCCCTCCTGGTGAGCCCGGCCCAGATCGTTCGACAGCTGATCCGGCATGACCGACTTCACAGCGGGGAGATCCGGCGCTGGTGGGAGGCCCAAGGGGAGCCGCCAGAGGGAAGGAAGGGCGCCAGGCCATAGGAAATGCTTCCCATCGGCGCCACTGATTGCCGAATTGTCCCCAAGATTGTTATAATGGGCTCAATCTTGCCGTAAACCACAGCGCTCCGCCGGCCCGGTGTTCGGCCTTTAAGCAGGGAAGCCACATTCGCCCACATCGCCAGGCCGCCATTTCGTTACCTGCCAACCGGGGGCGGGGGCGCCTCTCCCCAGCGGGGCGATCCCAGGCCTTGCTCGACAGCACACCATGACCCTGAAAAACGTTCTTCTCCACGAACATTGGCAAACCCGGGTTCGGGAAGGCAGGATCCAGGACCTGCACCGCGCCCTGGTGGGTCTGCTGACCGTGGCCCTGGCGATCCTCATCCTGGCCGGGATCCAGCGCGTCCCCCTCGACCAGCGCAGCGCCAACTGGTACCTGGCGGGAGCAAACATCGGCGCCCTCTTCGCGGCGGTGAGCATGACCCTGCTGAGCGGCGGGCTCCGGCGGGGATGGCTGGAGGGGCTGGCGGCCTTTGGGCTCCTGGCAGGAGGCGGCATCCTCTCCATGCCGGCGACCCAGCGGGCCTTCCTGGGAGCGGCGTGGTCCCATAGCCTGGGCCTAGTGGCCTTGGGCGGTCTGCTGGTGGCGCTGGGTTGGGGGCTGCTCCTCCGGAGATGGTGGAGGCATGGAGCGCCTTGGCCGATGGCGTGGTCCAGGCCAGGATGGTGGGCTCCTCGGGTGCTGGCGGGCCTGGCCGGGGGGGTGTTTGTCCTCTTCGAACTCTACTTCGCCACGGATTTCAGCGACGCGCCGGTCCTGTTCGGCATCTCCCCATCCTTGGTGATCCGCTACCTGGTCTATATCCTGGGGGTGCGAGCCCTAGGGGAGGAACTGCTCTACCGGCGGATCCTTTTCCACCAGCTCTACCGACGGCAGCGGTTGGGTCTATGGGCAGCCCTCTTTGGGACCGCGCTGCTCAACCTGGCCATCTACCTGGTGATCATGCCCTTCATCCAGGCCCCGGTGGTCATGGCGGTCTACCTCCTGGGCCCCCTGTTGATGGCCCTAGTGAACGGCCTCCTCTACGCCAAGGATGGCACCATCCTGAGCGGCGTCATCAGCAATGCGATCTTTCAGGTCTTCTTGCTCCAGTGGTTCTAATTGCTCCAGTGGTTCTAAGCCAGCGGCCCTAAGAACAGGCGGCGCTCCGGAGCCAGAGGGCATTTTCAAGCGACGACCATGCAGGCGAAACCCCAGTTGACCCCCAGCCCCATCCCGGAGGCTGGGACCCAAACGGTCCGAGATGCGGGAAAGCGCTCCGGAGCCCTCCTGGGCCCGGAGTTGGAGCGCGCCCTGGGGCTGGACGCCCAGAGAGCGTCCCGACACCTGCCAGCCCTGGCCATCCTGCTGGCCTTCCTGGGCATCACCCTGGCTGCCCATTTCGCGGCGGAGCGGAGCCAGCTCCTCTATGCCATCTGTCGCTACCTCTACCTATTGCCCATCATCGGGGCCGGCTACCGCTACGGCCGGGACGGCGCCCTGATGGTCTCTCTAGCCAGCACGGCCCTCTTCGTTCCCAGCCTGGTGGATCTGCTGATCCAGGCCAGGGCCCCGGGCGCCAGCCGGGAGCTCTTCTTCGGCGCGGCGGAACTCATGGCCCTGCTCCTCTTCTACAACCTGTTTGGCCTGATCGGCGCGGCCCTGGTAGAGTTCGACCGGCGGCACCGTAAACTGGTGGACACGGTGGAGCAGCTGGGCGAAGTCATCGAGAAGTCTCTGGATCTGGAGAGCCTCCTCTCCCTGGTGCTGCACCACAGCGCCCTGATCAACGATGCTGAAGGGGCGGAGATCATCCTGAAAGATGACAGCGAGGAGAAAGCGCTCCATGCCACGGTGGGGCGTCCGCTGGTGGAAGGGGAAAACGAGGGAGCGCCGGCCGCGGACGGGCGACTCTCCCTGGTCGACTGGCTCGCCCAGCAGGAGAGCCCGGTGATCCTGGCCGATCTGGAGAACGATCCCCGCTTCCTCCTGCCGCCCAACCACCCCCATCGACGCACCTCCCTGCTGGCGACGCCCTTGCGCCAGGGAGGCCGGCCCATGGGCACGCTTGCCCTCTGGCGTTCCGGGGACAACGTGTTCGGCAAGGAGGAGATGGAGGTGCTCAAGGTGCTGGCGGACAAGAGCCAGATGGCTATCGAGAACGCCCGTCTCCATTCCCGGACCAGCGAGGCCCTGAGCTCCCTGCTGGAGGTGAGCACGGATTTCGCCTCCATCGCCGATCTGGATCAGGTGTTCCAGACCCTGTGCGAGCATCTGGTGGAGGCCGTGGACGCCACCTGTGGCCGGGTCCTCCAGCTGGAAGGGGAGCGGCTTGTGGTCCGAGCCGCCCACGCGGGGCAACCGGGACTGGCCGACGCGATCCGGGGCGAGGCCGTGACCAAAGCCCAGGCGCCCTGGCTGGCCCAGGCCATGGAGGCGGACGCGCCCACGCTGCTCCATCGACGGACGGTCCGTCCTCAGCTGAGCCAGGAGGAGTACGAATTCCTCTTCAAGGACCAGGAGGAAGAGCTGCTGATCGTTCCAGTGGCCGTGCAACGCCACGCCATCGGAGTGGCCATCCTGGGCCGCCATGTGGCCTCGCCATCCCCCAGCCTGGCGAACGAGTCCAAGATCGAGCTCTGCCAGGCCATCGCTCGCCAGGGCGCGTTGGCCGTGGAGAACATCCGGGCCGTGGAGTCCATTGCCCGGGAGGGTCAGCGCATCCGGCTGATCATGGACAACGTGACGGACGGGGTCTTCAGTACGGACCTGGAGGGGACCATCCTGGCCTTCAACCCGGCGGCGGAGGTGATCACCGGCTACGGGAAGGGCGAGGCGGTGGGCCGTCACTACGCGGAGCTGCTGGCCGGCAACCCCGCCGAGGTGCAGCTTTGGGACGGGGACGGCCTGTTGCAGCGGGTGCTCCACGCGGAAGCCAGCACCCCTATCCACCGTAAGACCTGGATCGTGCGCCGGGACGGGGAGAAGATCCGCATCGCCCACAGCATGGCCCCGTTGATCGACCAACAGGGGCAGATCATCGGAACCGTCTCGGTGATCCGGGACGTTTCTCGGGAGGAAGAGCTGATCCGGCTTAAATCCGAGTTCATCTCCCTGGTCTCCCACCAGCTGCGCACCCCGCTGACCAGCATCAGCGCCTCCGCGGAGCTCCTGGACGACGACGGGCTGGCTCCCGAGTCCCGAGCCAAGCTGGTGCGCACCCTGGTCCAGCAGACCTCCCGCCTGCAACGGCTGGTGAACCAGGTGTTGGAGGCGTCTCGGCTGGAGACGGGCGAGATCAAGCTGATGCTGGAGCCCTTGGCCCTGGCGCCCCTGCTGGAGCAGACGATCCAGATCCACCAAGCCCAGCACCCGGAGCACCATTTCCAGCTGATTCTGCCATCCAAACCCCTCATCGTGTTGGGCGATCGGGAATCAGTGGAGATCGTCCTGGATAATTTGCTGCAAAACGCGGTAAACTATTCCCAGCCGGGCAGCACGGTCACAGCCCGAGTGGTGGACGACGGGGAGCAGGCGATCATCAGCGTGGCGGATCAGGGCGTGGGCATACCGGAAGAGCACCGAGCCCAGATCTTCGAGCGGTTTCGGCGGCTCCCGGGCTCCGAACGGGGAACCGGTTTCGGGCTGGGGCTGCACATCACCAAGATGTTGGTGGAGCAGCAAGGGGGCCGGATCTGGGTGGAGAGCGAGATGGGCCAAGGTTCGTGTTTCTATTTCACAATGAGGAAGTTAGGTGACATCGATGAGTAAGATTCTGGTTGTCGACGACGACGAAAGTTTGCTGTCCGTGGTGGAATCGGCGCTGAAACGAGAGGGCTTCGACGTCATCACAGCCACCGATGGTTCGGAGGGGCTGCGCTCCGCGTTCCAGAACCATCCGGATCTGGTGATCCTGGACATCATGTTGCCCGGGATGAGCGGTCTGGAGACGTGCCGACGTCTGCGGGAGCTCTCGGACATGCCCATCATCATGCTCACAGCCATGTCCCGGGAAAGTGACATCGTCCGGGGTCTGACCTTGGGCGCCGACGATTACGTGACGAAGCCTTTCTCCATCGACGAGTTGATCGCCCGGGTCTACGCCTGCCTGCGCCGGGGGAATCGCCGCAGCACGGAGGCCTCTTCCATCATCACTGTGGGCCGTCTCACCGTGGACTTTGCCCGGCGCAAGGTGACCATCGATGGGGAGCAAGTGGAGCTAACCCCCACGGAATTCCAGCTGCTTTCCTATCTGGTGCGCAATCGGGGAGTGGTCATCCCCCATCAACGGCTGCTGAAGGAGATCTGGGGGCCGGAGTACGCGGATCAGCTGGACTACCTGCGTCTGTACGTGCGATACCTCCGACGGAAGATCGAAAAGGACCCGAGCAAACCGGAGATCATCAAGACGGAATGGGGTGTGGGGTACTATCTGGAAAACCAGTAAAATCCTCGAAGGCAATCCCCTTTGGGTTCCAAAAACCCTTCCAGTCGAGGGATTGAAATACAATTCTAACTAAATTCTCATTTACTTCCTGCAAGTAACTATGATAAACTTGACGGTATAGAAGCAGACTTTTCCGGAAATTACCCACACATTACGAACAGAGCTCTGTACACGAGAGGCTGGTGGAACCAAGCCTCGAACACTCATTTAACAAGTCAAGTGCTGTGCCGCCTAGAGCACCAGCAAGGACAGAACAAGCGTGCATCGTCATCGAAGACCTCTGCTCATCGCCGCCTTCACCGAACTCACTGCGTAACCACTGTCCGGCCAAAGTAGCTGAACCGAGGCGTCTCCTGACCTAGGAACGCTCCCCGGTTTGACAGCGCCGGAACAACGCCACCGCAACGCACACAGGGGTTGAACATTGAAGAAGATCATCGGAACACTCATCGCAATCGCCGCGCTCTCCGTGCTGGTCGGTTCTGCCTTCACAGCCGCCTTTTCCGATCAGGAAAGCAGCAAGCAGAATGAGCTCACCGCAGGCGTCCTGGATCTACAACTGGGAAACAGCGACACCTACATATTGCGGTTCAACAACGAGGAGCCGCTAGCCCCGGGCAGTGACGGGGCTGTGGAAACGGCCATTGGCAATGCAGGCGACGTGGATGGCAATTTCTACGTCACTGTGACTTTGGCCAACGACAGCGAAGGGGACAACCCCCCGCCGGAAACGGATATCGAAGGGGACGGCGAGCTGGATAACTGTGTCGACGTTCGTGCCACCCTATCGAACGCCACAGAAACGGCGACGGCTGTGCTCTTCGACTGGATCCGGGCTGATCAGCTTCATGAGCCCGGGGAAACCTGGGACGAGGACAGTGGCACAGCCGTGGATGACCTGATCAACGCTGGGGATGCCTTCCTCACCATTGAGTGGAGAGTGGATCGGGAGTGTGGCAACGAGATGATGGGAGACGTTTTCGATCTGAACTTCAGTTTCCATCTCGACCAGTACTAACATGTCCATACAGGCATCTTCTTTTCAGAGTGTGCAGCTATTGTGATGTGCAAGCCTGGGGAGCCATCCCCTTCCAGTCTGTTTTGTAGGCCCTTCGCTTTTCGTTGAAACATCTTCGAGCTTCTAAAGAGCGGCACCGAAGAGACACTGGTAAAGAGAGAGTGCAACTATGAAGAAAATCTTCGTACTGCTGTTAACCATTGCCCTGGTTGTGGTCATGGTGGGGGCCGCTTTCACAGCAGCTTTCAGCGACGTGGAACAGAGCAACAACAACACCCTCACCGCCGGCACCCTGAATCTGACCATCGATGGCAAGGACGGCCAGGATGCCGAGGCCGACAATGTCGTTGTCGAGTCCCTCAAGCCGGGAGACGCGGACACAGCTAAGTGCTGGGCTGTGCGGAACGATGGAAGCATTGCCGGCGCACTCTGGTTCGAGGTGACCGACCTTGTCAACCAAGAGAACGGGCTCCTGGAGATGGAAGCGGTGGCTGGCGACACCAGCGAAAACGAAGGTGAACTGGGTAGCCAACTGCGAGGGACCTGGAAATTCCGCACCTCGGACGAGTCGGAATGGGTGAAATGGGATCCACGCTACATCAACGATATGCCCGGAACCGCCTTCGGTAAGGGAACAGGCTTCAGCGAAGCGGATCTCGGTGTACTCGGTCAGGGCGAGGCCGTGGAGATCTGCCTGGACTACGAGTTTGTGAACACCGAGGGATCCGAAAACAACATGGCGCAGGGCGATGGGGTCCAGTTCAATGTGGTGTTCCACTTGGAGCAGGAGTTGG
>CAYQEB010000096.1:14548-16346 GCA_964416395.1 uncultured Caldilineaceae bacterium
TCTTTACCAAACAGCGGATGAACAACGAAATAGAGAGGGATAAGGACGCGAGGCCTTGCCCCTCTATTTCGTTGTTTTAGGCGAAAAAATCTTACGACAAAACAACGATCCCCCATCCGGGAACTGCTCCTGGATACGTGGAGCGCTCCGAGCCCATGAAGAAGCTTTTCTTCACCGCATTGACCCTGATAATGGCATCTGGACTCCTGATAGCACTTTCAGGGTCCAATGCCATTTTCTCGGATCAGGAAAATACGCCCAAGAATAGGTTTATCGCGGGCACTCGAGCGCGCCCAAAGGTTCAAGTTATCCGTCCCAATGGCGGGGAAATACTGATTGTTGGCACCGTTGCAAAGATCTGTTGGGTCTCCGATGATCCGGACGAACTACGGCTGGAGTACGAGGTCCAACTCTCCACGGACAATGGCATGAGCTGGCAGGTCCTTGCCAGTGACCTGGACCGCAACTGCTACAACTGGCTGGTGGACGCGCGGCAAGGGTTCGATAACCTGGTGAAAGTCATTGCTCAGTCTCCCGATGACCCCTGGCGCGTAACCGGCGAAGACCAGTCCGATGGCAGCTTCGCCATCTGGACCTATCCGGAGCGGTAATTTTTCAGGTAATTTTCAATTGCCCCCAGCTTGCCCCACTCCATGAAGCGTCTCACGGACATCCTCACAAACTTCCTTCTGATCATCAGCATCACTGTGCTGCTGGGCATCCTGCTGGCCCCGCCGCTTTTCAATGTCACATTCCATGTGATCGTCGGTTCCAGCATGGAGCCCACCATCAAGCTGGGCAGCGTGGTGGGTCTAGCGGAGATCAGCCCGGCGAATGTTCAGAAAGGCGATATCATCGCTTTCACCGTAGACCAAATGGACATCCCGGTCACCCACCGGGTGCTGGAGCGGATAGAGGAAAACGGGGTGTACCGCTTCCGCACCCAGGGAGACAACGTCGAAGATCCGGATCCGTGGGTGGTTGAGCCAGGCAACATTCTAGGGAAAGTTGTTTTTGCAATACCCTATGTGGGGAGACTCACCCAACTGATCAAGGACCCCCTCGGTTTCATTGTCATCATCGGCTTCCCAGCAACAGCTGTGGTGCTTTTCCAGGTCTATGAACTCTTCTTCAAGAAACCCCAACGTAGGAACCGGCGCCAGCTTCAGTCGTCCAGTGAAGATCGAACGGAAGCCTACCTGTTCCTGTTCATCGGCCTGGCCAGTGTGATCTTCCTCTGGCATATCACCTCGAGAAACATCCAACCCAAAGCCCTCCGGGAGCTCCCCAACTTTGAGTTTGTGGAGGAAGAAGGCCTCTATCGAGCCGAACGGCAGTTGACGAACAACGGCGATCTACCGCTGATCCTCACCCTCACGTCGAACGATCCTGGAGTGACCTTCTCCGAAACCCATTTCCGCTTGCCGCCCAACGGACAAAAGACGGTCCAGATCACCGCCCCTTCCGCCACGGCCATGATCATCGCTGCCGGCTACTTCCCGCTTCTCCCCGAAGAAATCCTTTACCGGCTCTTCCTGTGGAACCCTGAAATGGCCCCTCTCGTCGCTGTCGCTCTCCCGATCCTCCCCTTCGTCCTACTCGGCTTCGTCCTTCTGGGCGGTCTTTCTCCCCGCAGAAAACGCCGATATCGCCTGCATCAGCAGCGTAGACGACCCCGGCTGTCCTCGTAACCCCCTTCCTTACCGCCTCTCACAAATTTTTAATGATTTCTTATGGGTTTGACATTCTTGAAAAAGCCACTATAATTTGAAGTTGATTCTGTCAACGCTTCTGGCCT
>CAYQEB010000097.1:0-12398 GCA_964416395.1 uncultured Caldilineaceae bacterium
TGGGCCACGAAAGGTGACTTGAACGATGGGTAGCGAACTGGGAAAGGCGATCAACGGGGAAACTCCGCAGGGGAACTCCACAGATGATCTCGCAGGAAACCGATCCGCCGGGAAGGTTGGTGGGGGGATGAATGGTGTGGCCCACGCCGTCAGGGCCGAGGATGGCGGGGACGCCTACGCCCTGGAGAGGACCACCCGCATGGTAGCATTTTGCCGCATTTCTGTCAACGGGCGCGCAAAAGCGCCACTTTTGTAGCGGCGCTCAGAAGATCGTCCGGAAAGGCGTAGGGGGCAGGGCTCAGGCAGGGCTCAAGGCCGGCGGCGGCCACTGTGCATGGCCACGCCCAACATACCCAGGAAGAGGCCAATGGAAGAGGCGATGAAGCTGGCCCCGTTCAGGAGGAAGGTGGATTCCAGCAGGCCGATGACCATCAGCATCGGCCCCACCACGCCCAACACCAGCAACAGGACGCCCAGTGCGATCAGGCGCCCAGGGGAAAACGGACCACCCATGGTCCCTCCAAAGATCAACGATAGAGCCAGCACTTGGTGAAGTGACCAGGCGTCGGCTCGAAATCCGGGGGCACGTCCACATCGCACAGGCCCTCCTCCCGCTTGGCGCAGCGGGGGTGGAAGCGACAGCCTGCAGGCGGGTTGACCAGGCTGGGCGGCTCGCCCGGAGGCACGTCCCGGTAGACGTGCGCGTTGCGGGGATCCGGGTCCGAGATGGCGGCCAGGAGGGCCTGGCTGTAGGGGTGCATGGGCTCCCGCAGGAGCTCGTCCACCTCCGCCTGCTCGATCAGGTTCCCCGCGTACATGACGAAGACCCGCCGGGCGAAGTAGCGCACGGTGGAGAGATCGTGGGTGATGTAGATGAGGGCGATGCCGTGGGAGCGCTGCAGGCTCTGGAGCAGGCGCAGGATCTCCACCCGCACGGATGCATCCAGCATGGAGACGGGCTCGTCGGCCACGATGAGCTTGGGGCGCAGGATCATGGCCCGGGCGATGACCACCCGCTGCTGCTGCCCGCCGCTGAGCTGGTGGGGGAATTTGTTCAAGAAGTCGTTCACCGGCAGCAGGCGCACCTCTTCCATCACCTCCCGCACCCGGTCCAGGCGCTGGGAGCGGCTGCGCATGCCGTTGACGATCAGGGGCTCCTCCAGGATGCGCCGCACGCTCATGAAGGGAGGCAGGGCGCCGAAGGGATCCTGCTGCACATAGCCCACCTGGGAGCGGTACCAGCGCATGCCATCCCGGTCCAGCTCGCTCAGGCTCTTGCCCTCGAAGATCACCTCGCCTTTGGTGGGACGATGCAGGCCCAGGATGGTCTTCATCAGGCTGGATTTGCCGCAGCCGCTCTCCCCCACCACGGCGATGGCGTCCCCGGCCCGAAGCTCAAAGCTGACGCCGTCCACGGCCCGGACGTAGCCGGCATGGCCGAAACCCCAGCGGCGCAGCTCGAACCAGGTGTGCAGGTTCTTCACCTGGAGCAGGGGCGTCGTCCCGTCCGGGGATGGGGTGGCCACGGCCACTTCGGCTTCGGTGCGGCTGTCTTGGTCGATCTGGGTGCTCATGATGGTTTTCGATCCGGTTCTCTGTGGAAGCAAAAGGGCTGAAACAACAAGATTGAGACGAAAAGGAACGAAACAGGAAAAAGAACGTTGGTCCGCGGACGATCAGCCCAGGGCCTCGTGCAGCTGAACCGGCTGGGTCTCGTTCTCGTAGAGCCAGCACTTGACCAGCTGCCGGGGGCCCACCTCGTAGACCGGCGGCTCCTGGCTGCACTTGTCGAAGCGGGCGGGGCAGCGCTCCGCGAAACGGCAGCCCGTGGGCGGGTTCAGGAGGCTGGGCGGCTGGCCCGGGATGAAGGTGGGCTCCTGTTTCTGGCGGATGCGGGGCACGCTGGCCATCAGCCCCTGGGCGTAGGGATGGAAAGGCACGTGGAAGAAATGCTCCGCGTCGTTCACCTCCACGATCTGCCCCGCGTACATCACCGCCACCCGGTCCGCCAGCTCGCTGGAGGTGGCGATGTCGTGGGTGATGAGGATGTAGCTGGTGTCGTGCTCCTTCTTGATGCGCTTGAGCACGTTCATGATGTTGGCCTGGGTCAGCACGTCCAGGGCGGAGGTGGGCTCGTCCAGGAGGATGAGGGCCGGGTTGGTGACCATGGCCATGGCGATGGCCACCCGCTGGCGCATGCCGCCGCTCAGCTCGAAGGCGTAGCGCTCCAGGAAGTCCACCGGCACCCCCACGTTGCGGAAGGCCGCGGCGGCCTGCTCCAGGGCCTGGGCCTTGCCCATGTTCACGTGCTCCATCAGGGGCTCCGCCACCTGGTCCCCCACCCGCAGCACCGGGTTCAGGGCGTTCATGGCGGCCTGGGGCACGAAGGAGATGCGCAGCCAGCGGATGTCCTGGCGGAACTCGTCCTCGCTCATGCCCACCAGCTCCTGGCCGTCCAGGAGCACGCTGCCGCCGAAGTGCTCCACGTTCCGGGGCAGCAGGCGCAGCAGGGCTCGGGCCAGGGAGGTCTTGCCGCAGCCCGATTCCCCCAGGATGACCATGGCCTCGTTGCGGGCCAGCTCAAAGCTGACCCCGTCCACGGCCTGGACAACTCCTCGGGCCGTGCGGAAGTACAGTTTCAGGTTCTCCACCTCGAGAAGCGTGCTGCTCTCGGCCCCATTCGGGCTCAGCTCTGTGGCGCGAAGCTCGTCGGACATGAATGCGTTTCCAATCTCTGCTCGAAAAGGTCAGAACACGAGTGTTTCGGGAAGTTGGAAGATCAGGAGTTGGGAGTTGGGAGATGGGCGTTGGAGGTTGGTCAGGATGAAAGACGGAAGGATGGAAGCTGCAAGACCTGTGGGAAAAGATCCTTCCTCAATCCGATCAACCGCTCTCTCGTCTCCAGTCGCCAATCGCCTCCCCTCATCTTCAGTCTTCAATCTTCAACCTTACCCCGCTACAGCCCCCGCAGCCGAGGATTGAAGACCCGGTCCAGGGCGAAGCCCACCATGGCGAAACCCAGGCCGGTGAACATGAGCAGGCCGGCCGGTTCCAGCACCCAGTAGTAGAGCCCCTTGAAGAGGGCCCCGTTGGCCAGGGAGTCCTGGATCACCTTGCCCCAGGTGGGCAGGATGGGATCCCCCAGGCCCAGGACGGCCAGGGAGGCCTCCAGGAAGACGTAGGTCGGGATGAGGGTCACCAGCTGGGGGATGATCACCGGGATGATCCGGGGCACCAGGTAGCGCATGACGATGCGCACATCCCCGGCGCCGTAGGCCTGGGCCGCCTCGATGTAGGGGGATTCTCGGGTCTGGAGGAAGATGGCCCGGTAGGTCTTGATGCTGCCGCCGAAGATGCCCAGGGCAATGGTCACCCCCAGCATGATCCAGATGCTGCGGGAGTAGAAGGTGCCCACCATGATCAGAATGGGCAAGAGGGGCAGCATCAGGTTCACCTCGGTGACCCGCTGGATCAGGTCGTCTACCCAGCCGCTGAACCAGACGCCGAAGGCGGCGATGATCATGGTGGTGATGGTGGTGCCCAGCGCGGCCAGCAGACCGAAGGCCAGCGCCACCGGCGCCCCCCACATGAGGGCGATCTTCAGATCCCGGCGGGCGTGGTCCGTGCCAGCGATGCCGTAGACCTTGCCGTAGGCGATGAACTCCGCGTCCACGTCCGCTTCCTCTTCGAAGGTCACCGCGCTGATGTTCAGGCTGTAGGTCCCCTTGAGGGGCGTGGGCGGATCCGATTCCGGCTGCATGAAGAGGGCCACCTGAGCGGGATAGTCGCCGACCTCCCGTTTCAGCCGCCGCTGCAGCCGCTCGTCCTGCTCGAAACGGAAGACCGAGCCTTCCTCCACCGCGAAGTCGCCGATCCGGATCTCCCGGCCGTCCGGGGTGCTCCAGGTGATGGAGACGAAAGGGGACTTCTCGTCGAAGGTGGGCCGGAAGTAGATGACCAGGGCTCGGGGGAAGTCGTCCGCGTTGAAGTCGAAGGTGTAGGTCAGGTTGACCATGTTCTGCCCCCCGGACATGGCCTCCTTGGTCTTCTCGGCCTGGCCCTGGGCCGAGTCCAGGATGATGCTCTCGGGGAGCTTCTTGGCGCGGAAGGTGTTGACCCAGGTAGGGGGCACGTTCCGGGGCAGCTTGTACCAGATGTCCGCGCCGCCCCGCCAGAGGGTGATGGCCTCCTCGTAGGGGATGGTGATGACCGTGTAGGCGGAGAAGACCACCAGGGCCAGGATCACGAAGATGCCGGCTATGGCGGAAGGGTAGCGCCGCAGTTCGCGCAGGGTGTTTTGCAATGAGCCCATCAGGAACTCCCTCCACTGCCCCCGATGCGGACCCGGGGGTCAACCAATGCGTAGATGATGTCCAAGAGGAAGACGGTGGCGGCCAGCAGATAGGCGAAGATCACGGTGGAGCCGACGATGACCGCGGTGTCGAAGAGGCCGATGGCCTGGAAGAGGGTGCGCCCCAGGCCGGGCCAGTTGAAGATGGTCTCGAAGATGGGCGCCCCGGTCCAGAGGCTGATGAGGGTCAGGGCGAAGCTGGTGATGATGGTGGGCAGGGTGGGGCGCAGGATGTAGCGCCGCTCCACCATGCGATCCGGCAGCCCCTTGGCCCGAGCCATCTCCACGTAGTCCTCGCTGGAGTAGATGAGGAAGAAGGTGCGCCAGCTGTAGACGCTGACGAAGATGGAGCTCAGGAGCAGAGCGCCCACCGGCAGGACCATGTGCTTGGCCACGCTCAGGGCGTAGCGAAGGGGATCCTTGGGGGGCGGTGCGTCCACCATGCCCCCGAAGGGCAGCCAGTGGAGCAGGGCGGCGAAGACCAGGATGAGGAAGATGCCGTAGAACCACCCTGGCGCCGCGGAGGAGGGGGAAAGGGCCACGAAGACCCGGTCCATCAAGCTGCCGTACTTGCGGGAGAGGCCCAGGGCGATGCTCAGGCTGATGAAGAAGAGCAATAAGTTCGATGTGCCGAAGAGGAGCAGGGTGGTGGGCAGCCGTTCCAGGATGATCAGCCGCACCTGACGGGAGCCGCTGTCGCTGGTCATGAGCTGGGCCCGACCCAGATGGAGGGTCAAGGCGTTGCGCAGGAAGCGGAAGCTGCGGATGAGGAAGGGCTGGTCCAGCCCCAGGCGTTTCTCCTCCAGGGCCACCTCCTCTGCGATGCGTTTGCGCCGCTCCTCCACAGGCAGGTTCTTCAGGGCCGGGTCGTTCATGATGCGGATGGAGACCTGCTCCTGGATCTCGCCCCGGCGGATGTCGTCCACATAGCCGCCCATGTTGGCGATCAGCACCGTGAGGTAGACGCCGATGACCACGGTGATGAAGAGGGCGACCCCTCGCACCAGAGTGTACTTGCCCACTCGGGCCAGGGTGGAGGAGCCCTTCGCCGGCTTTTCCGCCGGCACGCTGTCGAAAGTCAGTGAGCTTTCTGCCATGCGTTTTAGTCCGTTGCTAGAGGCCCCAGCCCGAAGGCCCGGGCCTGGTTAGAATCGGCGGGCCGAGGAGGGTTCCTCGGCCCGCCGAAACCATGCTCAGGGGGAGGCCGTTACTGGCCTACCACCACGAATTCCAGGTCCGTGAAGGTGGGGATGCTCACCGGCAGCGGCGACACAGCCACCTCGATCTTGGCTGCGCCGGCCTCCATCTGGCCAGTGACCTCGCCACTCAGGTTGACGGTGTACTCGCCGTCCGCCACCAGCTCGGCATCGCCGGAGGCCACCAGGTTGCCCGTGGCGTCGAAGACCAGGTACTTCACCGCGCTGATCTCGTCCGCCGGATAGGCCTCACCCTGGAAGGTGACGAAGACGTCGAAGGTCACATCCTGGCCGGCCACCACCTGACCCGGGCCGTCCAGCTCGGCCTCCGCGATCTTAGGCTGACCGAAGCCGGCCCACTTGGTGGAGGGATCCGGGTAGTCCGGGTTGCGCACGATGGTCACCGTGCCCTCCACCGGGGAGACGCTCTCCAGGATGAAGGGGCCGGTGCCCACCCAGAAGTGACCCCACTTCTCGACGAAGTTGGCCAGGTTCTCGTAGCGGGCCGCGGCTTCCTCCGCGCTCACGTACTCGCCCAGGGTATTGGCGTAGGGGATGACGTTGTCGGCCGCCGCCTGGTCCAGGTACTTCTGCAGGATCTCCAGGCTGGGGCCAGCCACCATGCTCATCCACTCGATCTCCAGGGCGTCCGCCTTGTCCGAGGAGAAGGCCAGCTCCTGGTTCTCCTCTGCCAGGATGCCAGGCACCAGTGCGTGCCAGCTGGCCTGGCCCTGGTCGTAGTAGGGCCACCAGGTGGTCACGGTGTTCTCCGCGTCCAGGGAGAAGGAGTCGTCGTAGGTCTCGATGACCAGGGGATCCGTGGAGACGATGCGCACGCCCTTGAAGTGGCTCAGGAAGGAGTCCAGGCTGGGGGCGTAGGCTTCGTCGTAGATGGGGCTCTCCTCCTTGCCCCGGTCGAAGGTCATGATCATGGCCATGACCACGTCCGCGGCGGAGAAGGGGCTGCCATCCTGCCACTTGACCGTGTCGTACAGGTCCTCGGGGTAGTAGACGGTGACCTTGGTCTTGGCGGTGACGGTCTCGGTGTACTTCTCGCCGGCGGTGATGAAGCGCTGCTCCGCCGCGTCCCAGTCCACCCAGGCGTCGTCAGGCACCACGATCTCGTCCTGGAAGTCCAGGGTCACCCAGTCCAGGGTCTTGCCCATGGGGGTGCCGGTCTGGGCCACCACCTCCGCCCGCTCGATGCGGTTGGGCAGGGCCAGGCCGGTGTAGGGGTCCGAGTTGGTGCCGAACTCCGCGGTGGCCCGCTGCACGTCTGTGTCGTAGATCCAGTTGGTGCCGGCGATGGGGTTCCAGGGCTCCACCAGCACCTGCTGCTGGGCCCAGCGCACCGTGCCGCCCTCCTGGTCCGTGAAGCGGATGGTGTAGGGCCAGAGGGAGGAACCGGCCACGCCGCCGGCCAGGTCGTAGGCCACGCTCAGGTTGGCCGTCGCGGGGGTGAAGCCCACCGTGTCCACCAGCCAGACCCGGAAGGCGTTCTGGGGGGCCAGCTCCATGGCCCGGCGGAAGAGCTCGCCGCGCTCCTCCAGGGAGGTGAAGTCGTTGTTCTCCAGCTTCAGGGAGACCTCATCGAACTCGGGATCCGGGTTGTAGGCCTGCCACAGGGGCACGGGGATGCCGCGCTCCGTGTAGAAGAAGCTGAAGTTGCCGCCCTGGTCCCGGCTGATGGCGGTGGTGATCCAGCCGCCGGTGTAGACGTGCCACTGGCCCTCGGCCGGGTCCGTGCGGATCCAGAGGGCGGAGGCCTCGGCGCTGGTCTTGTACTGGCGATCCACGGTGAAGCCCATGTCCTCCAGCTGGTTGGCCACGTAGTCGCCGATCATGCGGCGGCGGTCCTCCACGCGGATGAGGAAGGTCAGGGTCACAGGCTCGCCGTCCACGGTCCACTTGCCGTCCACCAGCTCCGCGCCCATGGCCTCCATCTCAGCCGCGATGACCTCTCGGGCCTTGTCCGGGTTGTAGGCGTACTTGGCCTCGATCTCCCGCACCTTGTCCACGTAGCGGGCGTAGTCCGGGAAGGCGGAGGTGATGGGGAGGAACTTGGGCTTGGCCAGGCCGCCGTAGATCTCCTGGGCGATGTAGGTGCGATCCACCAGCCAGTTCATGGCCTCGCGGATCTTGGCGTTGGAGAAGGGGTTGAGTCGGCCGTCGGTGAACTCAGCCGGGTTGAAGGTCAGCTCGTTGTAGGAGCCGAAGGACTGGAAATAGGTCAGGTTCTCGTCGTCCCGCACCTTGGGGAAGATCTCGGGGTCGTTGACGGCAGGAGCGCCGTAGATGTCGATGTCGCCAGCCTGGAGCTGGGCCACCGCCGCGTTGGCCTCCTGCTGGGTGGTGAAGACCACTCGGTCCACCCAGGCGCCGGTGCGCTCTTCCTCCATGGGCGCCGCTTCAGGGGTGGGGGTGGGTTCCTCGGGCTTCGGCGTGGCTGTGGGGGCCTCTTCTGCCTTGGCCGGCGCTTCCGTAGGAGTCGCTTCCGGTGCGGCAGGCGCCGGAGTGGGCTCTGCGGACGGCTGGCAGGCTGCCATGAACAAGGCCACGACAATCAGCCAAGCCAGGACAGTCCAAGAGAACCGCTTGTGATTCTGCATGGCTACCTCCTTTTGAATGGGTTTTGGGTGTGGGTTGCCTGTACGAAAGATAGATGAAGATGCAGGAAGTGAGTGCTTAGCGCAGGACGGACGGAAACGAGCAGGCTCATCCGCACCCGAAAGAAACCGAGGGTCTCGCTCAATATTCGCGCCGAAAGCGGATCGTGGAAACAGCATGCGCGCCGCCAGGGAACGGCGAACCGAAGTCCAACAGGTTGGTCTTGTCGCCCATCACCGCTGGCCCTTTGCGGGGGAGTCAGGAAAACGGGCCTTTGAAATGACGGGGAACAGTGAGGCTGGCATCCTGCATGGTAGCATTTCTAAGTTTTTCTGTCAAAAGAAAGGAGAAATTGCCTAGGACCTGGGTCCCACCACTCTGCCTGGCTCCCATACGCGACCGGTTCCCACAGGGTTGCGGGAACCGGTCGCGTCTAGTCCATGTTCGACAGCAGCCTGGCCAAGAGCAGGCTGGCCCGCTGCCCCGGGCCGAGCAGCGAATGTAGCTTTTGATGGTGACTGGGCCAGATCCCGCGATGCGCGGGGTCGATCACCCCCAGCGGGCGGCCAGGAAGGGCAGCTCGCTCAAGGTGGGGTGGGCGGGGAAGAGGGCCGCCAGCATCTCCACCGGCGTGCAGCTCTGGATGGCCATGACCACCGGCGCCAGGATCTCCCCGGCCTGCTCGCCGAAGGCCATCCCGCCCTTGACCGTACCCGTCTCCTCGTCCACGATCAGCCGCAGAAAGCCCTCCACTGCCCGGGGATCGTCCAGGGCGTGGGCCTTCAGAGCTCGGCCGTAGGGGACGGTCCGCACCTGGATGGAACGACCTTCCGCCGCGGCTCGGGCCGGGGTCAGGCCCACCTGGGCCACCTGGGGCCGCGTGTAGACCGCCTGGATCCAGGCCTCCGGGTTCAGAGGCGGCGTGGGCTGGCCGGTGGCGGTGCGGGCCGCGGTCCAGGCCTGGGCCAGGGCCTTGTTGGCCACCAGGGGCTGGCCGGTCACGTCCCCGGCCGCGAAGATGTGGTCCACCTCTGTGCGGGCGTGATCGTCCACCAGCAGACCGCCCTTGGCCGGGCCTTCCTGGGCCGGGGCCAGGCCCGCCGCCTCCAGGTTCAGGCTGGCCACGTCTGGCCGCCGCCCGATGGCCACGAAGGCCTGCTCCGCCTGGAAGCGCCGCCCGTCCACCAGCTCCGCGGTGACGCCTCCTTCGTCCGGGGTGAGGGTGCGGGTGGGCACGCCTCCGATCATCTCCACACCGTAGGCCCGGGTCAGGTGTTCCGTCAGGGCCTGGCCCAGCTCCGGGTCGAAGGCCGGCAGCACCCCGTACTGGTCCACCAGCCAGGTGACCTTCACCCCCAGGGCGGCGAAGGCGTAGACGAACTCGCTGCCGGTGAAGCCGCCCCCCACCACGATCATGCTCTCGGGCAGGGCGGTCAGGTGCTTGGTGAAGCGGGGAGCCAGGATGCGCTGGCCGTCCGGCTTCATCCCCGGCGGGAAGATGGGGACAGAGCCGCTGGCGATGATGGCCTTGTGGAAGGCCAGGGTGCGGCTCTCCTCCCCCTGGGTGATGGTCAGCTCGTGGGTCCCGGTGAAGCGGGCCTTGCCCTGGAGCAGAGCCACGCCGGCCGCCTCCAGGAGCTGAGTTTCCTGGCCGTTGAAGGCCTCCGCCACCTGGTGGATGTGGGCCGTCACCTCCTGCAGGGCCTGGGGCGTCAGCAGATCCTGTGTGCCATGCTCGTCCGCGGCGTGGAGCAGGATCTTGCTGGGCAGCAAGCTGTGCCAGCCGGCCCGTCCGCCGATGGGCCCGTCGCTGATCAGGGTGACCGCCGCGCCGTGCCGGGCCGCCTCCAGGGCAGCGGTCACCCCGGCCGGGCCGCCTCCGATGATGGCCAGATCGGTTCTCTCCATGGAATCTCCCTCTCTCACTGAATCTCCCTCCTTCACTGCCTGTGTTTTTCGCTGGTAGGGTGCACACATCAAATTTTCGATGCAGCCTCAGCCGAGAAGTTACACCCATTCGACGGGGCGGGAGGCTGTCCGGTATAATGGCGCCACGAAAGGGCAAGGCTGGTTCGTTGATTGGGGCCTGGTTGATCGGCCCCCTACCCCGTTCACCCGGCCATGCCCTTGCCCGTCCACCTGTCCCGGATATTGCAACTTGATTCTCTGTTCCCTGGAGCCACCATGAACCAACCCAAGCACACCAACCGTCTCATCCACGAGACGTCGCCGTACCTGCGCCAGCACGCCCACAACCCGGTGGACTGGTATCCCTGGGGCCCGGAGGCCCTGGAGAAGGCCAAGCGGGAGGACAAGCCCATCTTCCTGAGCATCGGCTACAGCGCCTGCCACTGGTGCCACGTGATGGAGCGGGAGAGCTTCGAGGACGAGGAGACGGCCCGCCTCATGAACGAGCTCTTCGTCAACATCAAGGTGGACCGGGAGGAGCGGCCGGACCTGGACGCCATCTACATGGACGCGGTCATGGCCATGACCGGCTCCGGCGGCTGGCCCATGAGCGTCTTCCTCACCCCGGAAGGCCAGCCCTTCTACGGCGGCACCTACTTTCCGCCCACGCCCCGCCACGGCCTGCCCAGCTTCAGGCAGGTGCTCACCGCGGTGGCCAACGCCTACCGGGAACGCCGGGAGCAGGTCCTGGAGCAGGCCCAGCGCTTGACCCAGGCCCTGGCCCGCACCGCCCAGATCAGCGCCACCGCCGACAGCCTGAGCACCCAGCTCCTGGACCAGGCCCTCCTGGGGCTGAGCCAGGCCTTCGACCGCTTCCACGGCGGCTTCGGGGACCAGCCCAAGTTCCCCCAGCCCATGACCCTGGACTTCGCCATGACCCAGTTCGCCCGCACGGGCAGCCAGGAGGCCCGGCACATGGCCCTCTTCAGCCTGGAGCAGATGGCCCAGGGCGGCATCTACGACCAGCTGGGGGGCGGCTTCCACCGCTACAGCGTGGACGCCGTCTGGCTGGTGCCCCACTTCGAGAAGATGCTCTACGACAACGCCCAGCTCCTGCACAGCTACCTCCAGGCCTGGCAGATCAGCCGGCAACCCCTCTTCCATCGGGTGGTCCACGAGACCACCGACTACCTGCTGCGGGAGATGCGCTCCCCCGAAGGGGGCTTCTACAGCACCCAGGACGCGGACAGCGAAGGGGTGGAGGGCAAGTTCTTCGTCTGGACGCCGGAGGAGATCGAGGCGGCGCTGGGGCCCGAGGAGGCCCGGCTCTTCAACGCCTACTACGGGGTCACGTCGGTGGGCAACTTCGAGGGCAAGAACATCCTGCACGTGGCCCGGCCCCTGGCCGAGGTGGCCGCCCAGTTCCGGCTGAGCCCGGAGGAGGCGGAAGCCCGGCTGGCCCAGGCTCGCCAGGCCCTCTTCGCCCATCGGGAGAGCCGGGTGAAACCAGCCCGGGACGAGAAGATCCTCACCGAGTGGAATGGCCTGGCCATCCACGCCCTGGCCCAGGTGGGCGTGGTCCTGGAACGGGAGGACGCGCTCCAGGCGGCGGAAGGGGCGGCCCGGTTCATCCTGGCCCACATGAGCCAGCCCGACGGCAAGCTCTTCCGCAGCTTCAAGGATGGCCGAGCCCGCTTCAACGCCTACCTGGAGGACTACGCCGCCTTCATCCGAGGGCTCATCGCCCTCTACGAGGCCACTTTCCAGCCCCGCTGGCTGGCCGAGGCCGTCCGCCTGACCCGGATCATGTTCGCCCAGTTCCACGACCCGGCCCAGGGCGGCTTCTTCCAGACCGGGGTGGACCACGAGACGCTGGTGACCCGGCGCAAGGACTTCATCGACAACGCCCTGCCCAGCGGCAACTCCCTGGCCGCGGAGTCCTTGCTGCGCCTGGCCACCCTGACGGGCAACGAGGAGCACCGGAAGGAGGCGGCTCGCATCTGCCAGCTCATGGCCTCCTCCATGGCCCGGCAGCCCCTGGGATTCGGCCGGCTGCTCTGCGTGCTCAACGCCTACCTGAGCCCCAGCCAGGAGATCGCCCTGGTGGGGGATCCGGAGGACCCGGCCACCCAGGCCCTGCTCCGGGTGATCCGCGCCCGCTACCTGCCCACCACCGTCCTGGCCCTGAAGCGACCGGACGAGGAGAGCGCCCTGCCCCTGCTGGAGGGGCGCACCCTGGTCCAGGGCAAGCCTGCGGCCTACGTCTGCGAGAACTACGCCTGCCAGCTTCCTGTGACCGATCCGGAGGCCCTGGCAAAGCTGTTGGGAGGAAACGG
>CAYQEB010000097.1:12498-14190 GCA_964416395.1 uncultured Caldilineaceae bacterium
GCCAGCTTCCTGTGACCGATCCGGAGGCCCTGGCAAAGCTGTTGGGAGGAAACGGCTAGCCCACAGCACAATCAGGGCCAGAATGGGTAAAGAATAAAAGTGGGGAAGGAGTAAGGAGTGGCGAGTAACGTGGCGAGCGTCTGTTACCCGTTCCTCCTTTACCCGTTACTCCTTTACTCGTCACCCCTTACTTGCTCAACGCCTCCAGGGGCTCCACGTATTCCATCCCGAAGGCCTCGGCCACGGCCTTGTGGGTGAGCATGCCCTTGTAGGTGTTCAGGCCGTGCTGCAGGGCCGGATCCTGGCGCACCGCGTCCAGCCCATGGTCCGCCAGCTTGATGGCGTAGGGCAGGGTCTGGTTGCTCAGGGCAAAGGTGCTGGTGCGGGGCACGGCCCCGGGCATGTTGGCCACGCAGTAGTGGACCACGCCGTCGATGACGAAGGTGGGGTTGCTATGGGTGGTGGGGTGGCTGGTCTCCACACACCCCCCCTGGTCCACCGAGACATCCACGATCACCGAGCCCTTCTTCATGTGGGGCAGCATCTCCCGGGTCACCAGCCAGGGGGTGCGCCCGCCGGGGATGAGCACAGCCCCGATGACCAGGTCCGCCTCGAAGACCGAGACCTCGATGTTGTGCTCGTTGCTGGTGCGGGTCTGGATGTGCCCCCGGAAGATGTCGTCCAGGTACTGAAGCCGGTCGTGGTTGATGTCCAGCACCGTGACCTGGGCCCCCATGCCCAGGGCCACCTTGGCCGCGTTCGTGCCCACCGTCCCCGCGCCCAGCACGGTGACCTTGCCCGGCTCCACGCCAGGCACCCCACCCAGCAGGACGCCCCGCCCTCCCAGGTGCTTCTCCAGGTGAGCCGCGCCCACCTGGGTGGCCATGCGTCCGGCCACTTCGCTCATGGGCATGAGCAGGGGCAGGCGGCCGTTGACCTGGACCGTCTCGTAGGCGATGGCCGTGGTCTTCCGGGCCAGGAGCTCCTGGGTCAGGCGCTGGTCCGCGGCCAGGTGCAGGTAGGTGAAGAGGAGCAGGTCCTCCCGCAGGAAACCGTACTCCGGGGGGATGGGCTCCTTGACCTTCACCACCATCTCCGCGGCCCAGGCGTCCTCGGCCGTGGGGACGATCCGGGCGCCGACCTCCTGGTACTCCGCGTCCAACAGGGCGCTGCCTTCCCCGGCGCCCTGCTCCACCAGCACCGTGTGACCGCGCCGGGTGAGGGCCTTCACGTTCCCTGGCGTCATGCCCACCCGGTATTCGTTGTCCTTGATCTCTTTAGGGACCCCGATGATCATGGCTCTTCTCCTTTGAATGGCTGGAATCGTCTGCCCTGGGTCAGGTCGAGGCCCCGGACGGGGAAGCCGAAGCCTGGACGGTCACCGTTGACCGTTGGGGGTAGATTAACACAAAATCGCCGGTTTCAGCAACGAATTCTGCCAGGAAAAGCCGCTGCCAGACTTGTGGGAAACTGGATCCAGGGGTACTATTCTCCCAAGCTCCTCCCGGGCCAGCGGAAGCCCGGCAGCTCCTGGAGCCACACCCAAACCCACCCTTCCCCTGGAGGAGAACCGCACTGGAGGGCACGAAGCCATGGACTGGTCGCACCGCTTGAAACGCATCCCAGGAAGCATCCCTCGCTGGCTGGGCCGGGGCTGGCAGCGGACCGTCAGCGGGCTCCTCAACTTCCGCC
>CAYQEB010000097.1:14290-16054 GCA_964416395.1 uncultured Caldilineaceae bacterium
CGCTGGCTGGGCCGGGGCTGGCAGCGGACCGTCAGCGGGCTCCTCAACTTCCGCCGCTGGATCCTGCAACGTCGCTGGCCGGACTACGTGGTCTTCGAGCTGACCGGCGAGCTCCAGGAGCGCATCCCGGATCTGCCCCGCTGGTACGCCTACCTGCCCAACCTGCACATCCCCCTCACCCTGGAGCACCTGGACCAGGCCTTCTTCAAGATCGCCCGGGACCCGGACGTGAAGGGCGTGGTCATCCTGGTCAAGGGAGGCGGGCTGAGCATGGCCAAGGCCCAGAGCATGCGAGACCTCTTCCGGCGCTTCCGGGCCTGGGACCAGGAACACAATCACATTGTGGACGGCGTGGGGGCCAAGGAAGTCGTGGTGCTGATGGAGCAGGCGGGCCTGGCCACCTACCTCATGGCCAGCGCCGCGGACCGGATCTTCTTCACCCCCCTGACCAGCTGGGCCGTCCTGGGCCTGCGCAGCGAGCAGGTCTACCTGAAGGAAACCCTGGACCGGGTGGGCATCCAGGCGGAGGTGGTGAAGATCGCCCCCTGGAAGACCGCGGGGGACAACCTGGCCCGCTCGGACATGAGCGAGGCGGAGCGGGAACAGCGCAACTGGCTTCTGGACAGCCTCTTCGACCAGCTGGTGGAGGGCATCGCCCAGGGACGCTCCCTGGAGCCAGAGCGGGTGCGAGCGCTCATCGACCAGGCCCCCCTCCTGCCCGACGAAGCCCTGGCCGCCGGCCTCATCGACGGCATCCTCTACGAGGACCAGCTCCCGGAGCGGCTGGGCCGCCTGGGCCGGGAGGCCCGCCTCCTCCCCTACGCCAAGGCCCGGCGCTATCTGCTACGGACGCCCCTGCCCCGAACCCCCAAACGGGTGGGCGTCCTCAGCCTGACCGGGGCCATCGTCTCCGGCTCCAGCCGCCGCTTCCCCATCCCCCTGCCCCTCTTCGGCCAGGAGACCCTGGGCAGCAACACGGTCCAGCAGCTGGCTCGGGCGGCCATGGAGGACGACCGGCTGGCCGCAGTAGTGGTCTACGTGGACTCCCCGGGGGGGTCGGCTCTGGCCAGCGACATCATGTGGCGGGAGCTGAACATGCTCGGCCGCCAGAAGCCCCTGGTGGTCTACATGGGGGACGTGGCCGGCAGCGGTGGCTACTACATCGCCGCGCCGGGGCGCAAGATCGTGGCCCAGCCAGCCACCCTCACCGGCAGCATCGGCGTGCTGGCCCTGAAGCCGGTCACCGGGGAGATGTACGGCAAGCTGGCCGCCAACCGGGTGGCCCTGCAGCGCGGGGAGAACGCGGACCTCTTCTCGGATCAGCACCCCTGGCGCAAGGAGCAGCGGGAGAAGGTGGAGACGTCTGTGCGCCGCACCTACCACGAATTCAAGCAGCGGGTGGCGGAGGGGCGAGGCATCCCCTTCGAGGAGCTGGACCCCATCTGCAGCGGCAAGCTCTGGACAGGGGCCCAGGCCCGGGAGCATGGCCTGGTGGACGAGCTGGGGGATTTCCGCCGGGCCTACGAGCTGGCCTGCGAGCTGGCCGATCTGCCCAAGGACGGCCGGGCGCCCACCGTGCGAGTCCGGGCCCGGGAGCATCTCATGGCCCGCTCTGCCCGCAGCCTGGGCCTGGAGCGGCTCCTGGGGCTGGGTCAGGGGACGAGCCGCCTGGTCGCCGCCCTGGCCGAAAGGGATTGGCGCCCCATCCTGGGCCAGGAGAGCCTCTGGCTCCTGGTGGACGGGTTGCCGCGAATCAAGTGACGG
>CAYQEB010000098.1:0-15637 GCA_964416395.1 uncultured Caldilineaceae bacterium
GGCGAAGAGAGCATGACCTTGTACGAGGTGGGCGAGAATCTCTACATCCAGACCGAAGGTGAATGGATCGTCCTGCCTCGGAACGAGAGCGGCATGTACACCATGATCGCGGATCTCTTCGCCAACCCCATGAGCGAGATGGCGTTCTTCGCCGAGGAGGCCAAGAAGGTGGGGGACGAGGAGGTCAACGGCATCGAGACCGTCCACTACCGCATCGACGATCCCTTGGTCTTCAAGCGGATGGCCGAGATGACGGCTGAAGAGGGGGAGCTGGTCTCCGCGAGCATGGACGTCTGGGTGGCCAAGGAGGGCAACTACATCGTCAAGTACAAGCTGAGCGCGGAGCAGAAGGGGACCACCACCTATGACAGCCAGGGGAACGAGGTGGTCGGCGATCAGCGCATCGACTGGGAGTTCGAGCTCTACGACGTGGGCGCGGACATCGTCATCCAGGTGCCCGAGGACGCGCCCCAGCCCGGCCAGCTGAACGTGCCCGGCTTCGAGGAAGGCGAGTTCCCCATCCCGCCGGACACCGAGGTGGGCACCAGTTTCTTCGGCACGGCCATGCTGGAGAGCAACCTGAGCGAGGAAGAGTTCATGCAGTTCTATCGGGATGCTCTGGAGAGCCAGGGCTGGAGCATCGAAGGCGGCTTTGGTGTCTACACCTTCACCAAGGGGGACACCTCCTTCTCCATGCTGGTGGAGACGGACGAGGAGACCGGCAAACTCACCGCGGTCTTGCTGCCCAACGAATAGCCAGCCCATCGTCTCACTGCGCGCAGAGCCCCGGGACCAAACTCCCGGGGCTTCTGTTTTGATGGGGTGTCTGTCAGCCGAGGCGCTTCCCAGGGCCCTCAGTGGCCCAGCTCTCGGACGCTGTGCTCCCGGGCGTGGTGTTCCAGCCGCCAGGAGCCGAACCGGGCCAGCAGCTCCCGGGCCCGGTCTCGACGCACCCGCAGCCGGGGCTCCCGGGTCTTCCACTCCCCGTTGACCTGCTTGACCACCAGCTGGGAATCCCCCCAGATCGCCACCCGGGCCGTGGACGGGTCCGCGCCGTGCTCCCGCAGCCGGGCCAGGACCGCCTCCAGGGCGGCGATGAGGGTGTCGTACTCCGCCTCGTTGTTGGTCACCATCTCCCCGAATTGGAGCTGGACCACCTGGCGGGGGCGACCCGGCCAGTAGATCACGTAGCTGCCGTAGCCGGGTCCAGGATTGCCCCGGCTGCCCCCGTCAAAGATGATGCGGATGGGCTCCTCCGGCGCTTGGCCTGGCAGGGGAGGCATGGCATGGGGGGCTGGCTCCTGGCCCTCCTCGTCCGGCGCGCCCACCACCACCCGCCCACGGACGGGCGAGTGGTACGCCTTGGGCTCTCCCTCCTCTTCGTCCTCCCCTTCTTCCCCAGCCTCTTCACCCGCTCCTTCGCCAGCCTCTCCTTCGGTCCCTGCGCCTGCCCCTGCACCGGGCGCGGTCTCGGACACGGCATCGGACAGGCCCTCCCGGGGCGCCTCCGCCTGGGCCGGGACGAATGTCCTGCCCTGGGAGAGCTCCTGGGGGGCTGGGAGGGCGGACCCGGGCCGGCGCACGGCGGGGGCCACTTCCAGGGGGCGGCGATCCGTCAAGCGTTCGTCGGACTCCAGGAGGCCGTTCACCTGGAGCCAACGCAACAACTGCCGCCTCTGGCTGGGCGACAGTCGGGCGATCTGCTCCACCAACTGGGGAACGGTCAAGGATGGTTGGGAGTGAGGCATGGTGGGTGCGCGTCCTAGCGGGTGGCGGTGCTCTCCAGCTCCTCGGCCTGCTGACCCTGCTTGCGGTGAGGCGAGGGAGCGCCCTGGCTTCCCTGGCGGTGACGGGCCTTGGCCTGGTTCCAGAGGTGGAGCAGGTTGGCCTTGTGGAAGTTGCGCACCAACCCGCCCAGGGGGATGCGGCTGCGCCCGAATTGCTCGATGTCGTACTGGAGCAGGTCGTGCTTGGTGGCCCCCTCCTTCACCAAACGCTCCACCAGGGCCTGGATGTCGTTCAGGTACTGGATGCTCTCGTCGATGCTGCTGCTCACCTCGCCCCGGAGCAGGATGTCCCCATGCCCCTGGACGATGGCCTCCAGGTTCAGGTCGTGGAGTTTGGCCAGGGAGCGCTTGTAGACCTCGATGTCGCTGAACGGGGTGGCGATGTAGGGCACCGGCATGATCAGGTCGCTGGCGAAGAGGACCTTCTCCTCCCGCACGTGGACCACGCAGACGTCCGGGCTGGGGCCGGGCGCGTGCATGGCGTGGACCGTCTTGCCTCCCAGGCGGATGAGCATGCCCTCGTTGAAGACCAGCTTGGGCAGCCGGATCTCCACCTTGAAGAGCTCCGGGGTGTACTCTCGGGCCTCGTCCAGGGCCTTGCGACCGTACTTGATGAGGAACTCCCGGGCCTTCTCCTGGGCGATGAGCTCGGCCTCGGGGAAAAAGCAGGAGCCGTAGACGTGGTCCGCATGGCTGATGGTGTTGATCACGTACTTGATGCCGGCCGGGCAGACGCGTTTGGCGAACTGGATGATCTGGGCCGTCTCCGAGGGGAAGGGCAGGGTGTCGATGAGGATGCCCCCTTCGGGGCTGATCACCAGGCCCGCGTTCACCTCCGCGTAGAGTTCACTGGTGAAGACCCATGTATCGTCTGCCACTCGGGTGCGGGTTACTGCCACGGTTCACTCGCCTTCCCCATGCCTGGGGCACACTGTTCGCTCCGTCCAGAGCGCCGTTTGTAATGGTTTTCACGCTTCGCTGCAAATGCCAAGTTTACCACAATTTGGCCTGGAAAGTCAAAGAAAGCGCGAAAATTTGACATAAAACAAAGCATAAAAAAGAGCCCGGACATGGTCCGAGCAATGAAATCAGTACCCCGCGATGCCGTGTGACCAGTGGGTACGAACCTGAGTTCGTACGTGTGGGTGCCGGCTGAGCGCTTCCGTCTTGCCCAGAGAACCGGGCTATCACATCCACGCTGCTTCACCAGGCTCCCGTGTGTAAATTGTTGGCTCGCCCCGTGTGCTGGTCCATCACGCACACCGCAGGGTTCGATTATTATATACCACAGATTTGGCGGGTAGGCAAATGGCCTGAAATCGCCATCCCTGCCCGCTGGGAGGGGGCGTCGGGCCTCAATCCCGCCCTCAACCGTCGGCCTCGGTGGCCTGCGGAGCCTGGTTTTCCTTGCCCTCGGCCGGGCCCTCCTCGCGGATGGCGATGTGCAGCTCCCGGAGCTGTTCCTCGCTCACCGGGCTGGGGGAGCCCAGCATGAGATCCGTGCCCGCGGCCGTCTTGGGGAAGGCCATCACGTCCCGGATGGTGGGGGTCTCCGCGTAGATGGCCACCATTCGGGCCAGGCCCAGGGCGATGCCGCCATGGGGAGGCGCGCCGTACTGGAAGGCCTCCAACATGTGGCCGAACTTCTCCTCCACCTCGGCCTCCGACAGGCCCAGGCGCTGGAAGAGGCGCATCTGCTGGTCGCTGCGGTGGATCCGGATGCTGCCGCCGCCGATCTCCCAGCCGTTGAGCACGATATCGTAGGCCTTGGCCCGCACCCGTTCCGGCGCGCTCTCCAGCAGATCCCAGTCCTCGTCCACCGCCGCGGTGAAGGGGTGGTGCACCGCTTGCCAGCGCCCCTCCTCCTCGTTGTACTCCAGCAAGGGGAAGTCCACGACCCAGCAGAAGGCCAGGCTGTTCTCGTCCACCAGGCCGGCCCGGCGGCCGATGGCCAGGCGCAGGTTGCTCAGGCTGGCGGCCACCACCTCCGGCTGGTCCGCCACCAGGAGGATCAGGTCCCCGGGTTGGGCGCCGCTGGCCTGGATCAGCGCCTTCAGCTCCTCCGGGGAGAGGAACTTGGCGATGGGGCTGCGCAGCGCTTCCGGGGCGTAGCGGCCATCGGAGGCGGCCTTGGCCCCCTCCTTCAGCCCGATCCAGGCCAGCCCCTTGGCCCCGTAGGGTTTCACCAGCTCGGTCAGCTCGTCGATCTCTCGCCGGGAGAGGCTGGCCCCGCCCGGGTAGCGGACGCCCTTCACCTGGCCGCCGGCCGCCACCGCCTTGCGGAAGACGCCGAACTGGCTCTCCTGCACCGCCTGGGTCACGTCGAAGAGCTCCAGGCCGAAGCGCAGGTCCGGTCGGTCCGTGCCGAAGCGCTCCATGGCCTCCTGGTAGGTGAGGACCGGGAAGGGGATCTGGCGGATGGGCTTGGGGCTCACGGCCTGGGAGATCTGGATCATCAGCTCCTCGATGAGGGCCCGGATGTCCTCCGGCTCCACGAAGCTCATCTCCAGGTCCAGCTGAGTGAATTCCGGCTGGCGGTCGGCCCGCAGGTCCTCGTCCCGGAAGCAGCGGGCCATCTGGAAGTAGCGCTCCATGCCGGCCACCATGAGGAGCTGCTTGATCTGCTGCGGGCTCTGGGGAAGGGCGTAGAACTTGCCCGGGTGCAGCCGGCTGGGCACGATGAAGTCCCGGGCCCCTTCCGGCGTGCTCTTCAACAGGATAGGCGTCTCGATCTCCAGGAAGTCCTGGGCGTAGAAGTACTCCCGGATCAGGCGCACGATCTCGTGGCGCAGGATCATGTTCCGGGTCATGTGGGGGCGGCGCAGGTCCAGGTAGCGATACTTCAGGCGCAGGCTCTCGTCCACGTTGCCCGTCTCCCCGCCGATGACGAAGGGCGGGGTCTTGGCCGGGTTCAGGATGGTCACCTCCTGGGCGATGACCTCGATCTCCCCGGTGGCCAGCTGAGGGTTTTCGAAGCCCTCCGGCCGCCGTTGCACCACTCCCCGGATCTGGAGCACGTACTCGCTCCGGGCCTGGGAGGCCACCTGGTGGGCCTGGGGCGCCTCCTCGGAGTTGACGGTCACTTGGGTGATGCCGAAGCGATCTCTCAGGTCGATGAAGATGAGACCGCCGTGGTCCCGGCGGCGGTTGAGCCATCCAGCCAGGGTCACTTCCTGGCCGATGTGTTCGGCCCTCAGTTCACCGCAGGTGTGTGTCTTCAGCATGTCGGGGTTCCTCAGCAACTTTCGGATGGATTTTCGGATGAGATTCTGGTGCGATCCTGGCGGGGTTCTGGGCGTGAAGTTGTCAACGAGCCTGCCCACGAACCTGCCTGCGGAAATGTCGTGGCTGCCGTGACGGTTTGCAGTCCCGCTATTATAGATTGTGACCGGGATGGGTGCAATTCTGGCCCCTGGGTGGAACGGTGATCTGCCTGGTTCAGGCCCGCTCTTTGCGGGGAACTTTCCTGCCCCGCGCCCTTAAACTCCGCTAGGATCTTTCGCCCTCTGTGTGGTATAATTTCCGTTGGTGTGCTTGTTCCAGGCACACAATTTTCGTTGTGGATCCGCCCTGGATCGCCCTGGGAAAATCGTTCCGGGCGCCACCTGTTCCCTGAGATCTCCATGAGCTTACTCGTCGGCCAGCGCCTTGCCAAAAGCTACGGAGCCAACGACGTCTTCTCCAATGTGGACGTGCGCATCGAGCGAGGGGACCGCATCGGCCTGGTGGGGCCCAACGGCAGCGGCAAGACCACCCTGCTCAAGGTGCTGGCCGGGCTGGAGCCCAGCGACGAAGGCCAGATCCAGGTGGCCCGGCAGGTGCGCATCGGCTACCTGCCCCAGGATCCGCCCCCTGCCGGGGAGGAGACCCTCTTCCAGCACCTGCTCGCCGTCTTCCAGGATCTGCTGGCCGAGGGCGAAGCTCTCCGGGCGCTGGAGCAGCGCATGGAGGACCCGGACTGCCCGCCAGAGGAGCTGGAGCGCATCCTGGCCGAGTACGGGGAGCGGCAGGAGGCCTTCGAGGCGGCCGGTGGCTACACCCTGGAGCAGCGGGTGAAGTTCGTGCTCACCGGCCTGGGCTTTCCGCCAGAGCTCTGGGAGCAGCCCCTGGCCCACCTGAGCGGCGGCCAGCGCACCCGGGCCCTCCTGGGGCGACTCCTCCTGGAGGAGCCCGACCTGCTCCTGCTGGACGAGCCCACCAACCACCTGGACGTGGAGTCCGTGGAGTGGCTGGAGCAGCAGCTGATCCGCTGGCCAGGCAGCCTGGTGGTGGTCTCCCACGACCGCTACTTCCTGGACACGGTGGCCACCCGCATCTGGGAGCTTTTCCAGCATCGCCTGGAGGCCTACCGGGGCAACTACAGCCAGTATCGCCAGCAGCGGGCCCAGCGCCTGGCCCACTGGCGCGCGGAGTACGAGAAGCAGCAACGCTTCATCCAGGAGACCCAGGAGTTCATCCGCCGCTACAAGGCCGGCCAGCGGAGCAAGGAGGCCCGGGGCCGGGAGACCCGCCTGAAGCGCTTCCTGGCCGAGGAGGCCCTGCCTCCGCCCCCCAGCCTGCCCCAGCTCCGCCTGCCTCTGCAGACGGACAAGCGCAGCGGGGATCTGGTCCTGCGCACCCGCAAGCTGCTGGTGGGCTATCCGGACACGCCCATCCTCCAGCTCCCGGACCTGGAGCTGCGCCGGGGGCGAGTGGCGGCGCTGATCGGCCCCAACGGGGCGGGGAAGAGCACCCTGGTGCGCACCATCCTGGGGGAGCTGGCGCCCCTGGCCGGCTCCCTCCAGCTGGGAAGCGGCGTGGAGCTGGGCTATCTGCCCCAACACCACGTGGGTGTCGGCTACGGCCTGATGGACCCGGAGCAGACGGTCCTGGACGCCCTGCTGGAGGTGCGGAACCTGCCCCTGGCCCAGGCCCGGAACTTCCTGGCCCAGTTCCTCTTCCGGGGGGACGACGTCTTCAAGCCGGTGGGCGCGCTCTCTGGCGGCCAGCGCAGCCGCCTGGCCCTGGCTCGTTTGGCCCTGCAGGGGGCCAACTTCCTCCTGCTGGACGAGCCCACCAACCATCTGGACCTGGACAGCCAGGAGATCCTCCAGGAGACCTTGCGTCAGTTCAACGGCACCATCCTGATGGTGACCCACGACCGGGCCTTGGTGGACGCCCTGGCCACGGAGCTCTGGATGGCCCGGCCAGGACGCCCTGGGGAGCTGGAGCTCTTCCAGGGGAACTGGCGTCAGTGGCTGGAGGAGCGGGCCCGGCGAGCCGGGGAGTCCTCGGCCCAGCCTGCCCCAGAGCGGGAGGTCTCCACAGCTCAGGCCCACCGGGAGCGTCAGCGGGAGGAGCGGCGGCGGCGAGACCGGGCCCGACGCCAGGCCCAGGCGGCCAGTCAACTGGAGGAGCAGATCCACCGGCTGGAGGGCCGCATCGCCCAGCTGGAGCAAGCCATGGCCCAGGCCAGCCAGGCCCAGGATTTCGACCGGGTCCATCGCCTGCATCGGGAGCATCAGTCCCTGGGCGAGCAGCTGGGCCAGCTCTGGGAGCAGTGGATGCTCCTGGCCGACGGTGTGGAGGCTTGATCCAGCGCTGGACAGGAAGCGATCTTGGGGTATAATCCCACAGATACCCTTTCGCACGGTTGCATTTCCGTGCATTCGCACGTCTGCGCTTCTGTGGACGTGTGCAGGTTTGGTATCGATGTGTAGGTTTGGTATCGATGTGGGTAGGTCACATGGGAAAGGCAGGGGCAGCATCAGGATGACGGCACGTTCTCTCGTCATCGGTGTGACGGGCAACATCGCCACCGGCAAGAGCACGGTTCTGGACTATCTGCGCTCCAAGGGGGCGACGATCATCGACGCGGACAAGCTGGCTCACCAGGCCATGGAACCGGGTGGACCGGCCTACCAGGAGGTGGTGGCGGCCTTCGGGAAGGGGATCCTGGACCCGGACGGCGCCATCAACCGCAAGGCCCTGGGCCGGATCGTCTTCTCCGACCCGGAGGCCCTGCGCCGTCTGGAGCGCATCCTCCACCCCCGGGTCTTCGAGATGGTCAAGAAGGCCATTGCTCAAACCTCGTCTCCGGTGGTGGTGTTGGAGGCCATCAAGCTGCTGGAGGCTGGCCTTTCCTCCACCCTGTGCGACGAGATCTGGGTGGTCACTGCCAGCCGGGAGACCCAGCTGCGCCGCCTGAAGGAGACCCGGGGCATGGACGAGGAGCAGGCCCGGCGCATCATGGCCGCCCAGTCTCCCCAGGCCGCCAAGGTGAACCAGGCGGATCGGGTGATCCGCAATGACGGCAGCCTGGAGGAGCTCTACGCCCAGTTGGACGCCATCTGGGCCGATCTGGAGCGGCGTTATCCCAGTCGCCTGGGCGATCTGGCCCGCCGATCCCAGGCCGATGCGCAGGAATCGTGAAGCGAGGAGGAACCGTGGAGCCCTTGAAACGTCTCTGGAACGAGCATCCTGTGCTGGCCAACTGGCTGATCCTGGCCCTGGGCATGGTGATCATCCTGGTGGTGAACGCCCGGCACATCGATTTCCGGCCCAGGCAATGGGCGGCCCTCGTTGGGGCCACCGTGCTTCTGGCCGGCCTCAGCGCCTGGATCATCAACTGGGAGTGACCCCGTCGGGGAATGCCCGACCGGGCCTTTGAGTGGACATTGGATTTTGGACAACGAACCATGAGCAAACGCGATTACTACGAAGTGCTGGGCGTGGACCGCAACGCCGATGCCACCACCATCAAGAAAGCGTTCCGACGCCTGGCCCAGAAGTATCATCCGGACGTGAACTCTTCCCCAGAGGCGGAGGAGCGCTTCAAGGAGATCAACGAGGCCTACCAGGTCCTCAGCGACGAACAGAAGCGCGCGGCCTATGACCGCTTCGGCCATGCGGCCACCGGCCCGGGCGGCGCAGGTTTCAACGACTTCGCCGGCGGTTTCGGGGACCTGGGCAGCATTTTCGAGGAGATCTTCGCCGGCTTCGCGGGGGCTGGCGGTCGGAGCCGACGCCGATCCCCCCGCCGGGGCGCGGACCTGCGGGTGGACGTGCGCCTGACCTTCGAGGAGGCGGCCTTCGGCACAGAGAAGGAGCTGGAGGTGCCTCGGCTGGAGATCTGCGACCGGTGCCAGGGCAGCGGCGCGGAGCCGGGCACGTCGCCTCAACGCTGCGCCACCTGCGGCGGCAGCGGCGAGGTGCACCGACGGCAGCACAGCCCCCTCTTCGGCACGGTGGTCACGGCCACCACCTGCCCCAACTGCAACGGCGCTGGCGAGGTGATCACCACGCCTTGCACCAAGTGCAAGGGACGCAAGCGGGTGCGGGTCACTCGCAAACTCAACGTGAACATCCCTGCCGGGGTGGACGACGGCACCCGCATCCGTCTGGCCGGGGAAGGGGAGGCCGGCGCCCTGGGCGGCCCTCCGGGCAACCTCTACGTGGTCATCAGCGTGGAGCCCCACGAGATCTTCCAGCGGGATGGCTTCGACGTCCACATGGAGCTGCCCATCAACTTCGCCCAGGCCGCGCTGGGAGCCAAAGTGAAGGTTCCCACCCTGGACGGGGGGCAGCAGGTGCTGGAGATCCCGCCCGGCACCCAGACGGGCAAGACCTTCCGCCTGCGCGGGCTGGGCATCCCCCGTCTGCAGCGCAGCGGCCGGGGAGACATGCTGGTCACTGTGCGGGTCATCACCCCAGTGAACTTGACGGAGGAGCAACGGGAGCTGCTCCGCCGCCTGGGCGAATCCTTTGGGGACGACAACATCGGCGGCAACCACAAGAAAGGGCTCTTTGAACGTTTCTTCGGCCACGATTGAGGAGAGGCGAAGCGAGCAACCGGCCCTGCGCGCGGGCCAGGCAAGAGGGAGCGATCACGGGCGGAGGGTGGACCTGTCAGGGCCTTCCGCCTTTTTCCTGCCCAGGAGACGCAGGCGCCACGCCTCCCATGACTGGAGGACGATCCCGGCGAGGATGATGGCCAGGCCCATCACGGCGCTGGGCCGCACCGGCTCGTCCAGCAGGAGGGCGATGTAGAGCAAGGAGAGAAACGGGGTCAGGTAGAGGGCATTGGAGACGACGAAGGTCTCTCCGTGCTCCAGGGCCTTGAACCAGAAGATGTAGGTGATCCCGTTGATGAGCAGGCCGTTGAGGAGCAGCCAGGGCCAGACGGCTGGGGAGGGCCAGACCGGTCGGGAGAAGAGGAGCAGGGTGACCGTCACGCAGACCAGCGCAGCGAGGAAATAGACGAAGGCAGCCAGAGTGGGGTCAAAACGTTTGCCCTTGCCCAGCACCGAAAAGAGCGCGAAGACCAGGGCCCCGCTCAGGGCCAGGAGATCCCCGCCGAGGCTGGTGAAGCTGACCGAAGTGAGCTGTCCCTGGGTCACGATGACCACCACGCCCAGGAAGCTCACCGCCACGGCCACCACCTTGCGGCCGGTCAGCGCCTCGCCCAGGAAGATCACCGCCAGCAGGGAGACCAGGATGGGCCAGGTGTAGGCCAGGATGAAGCCCTCCACGGCGGTGGTGCGGGCGAAGGCGGCGTAGAGGAGCACGTAGTAGAGGTAGGCGCCCAGGAAGCCCAGCAGCGCCATCTGGCGGACCTCCGCCGGGCGGACTCGGGCCAGCGCGGAGATTCCGCCCCGAGCCAGCAGGACACCGCCGATGGCCAGGGCGGAGAGTGCTGTGGAGTAGAAGAGCATCTGCAGGTTGTCCAGCTCCGCCAGGATCTTCTTGGAGGCCACAGGAATGGCGGCCCAGAGCAGGATGCAAAGGGCCAGGTAGAGATAGGAGCGGGTGCGCGGGCTCATGGTCCGACTCATGGCCCGATGATACCCGATGGGACGATGAACGAGCAACCAGCGAACCAGCAGCCAACAGATAAACTGCCTGGGAACGGCCAGCCAGGAAGCGACCAGCCAGAGAACGAACGAGCCCTGTCCGGCCAGGGAGCCAGCCCGGCCCCGGATGGCCCGCACCTGATCGAGGTGGCCGTGGAGGTGGACGGCGAGGCCGCGGAGGCGGTGGCCGAGCTTTTCAACCGCTACAACCGGGGCGACTACGAGGAGGACAGCCAGGCCGGGGAGGCCAGCGGAGGCGGCGCGGTCATCGAGGCCACAGGCTTCGACGAGTTCCACAACCCCATCCCGGGCCAATACCGGCTGGTGGTGAAGACCTACCTGAAGCCAGGCCCTCGGGGTGCAGAGATCCAGCGCCGGATTGAGGAGGGACTCTGGCGGCTGAGCCTCCTCTACCCCATCCCCGAGCCCACCGTGCGCGTCCTGCGGGAGGAGGACTGGTCCCAGGCCTGGAAACGCTTCTACCACCCCATCCGCGTGGGGAAACGGGTGGTGCTCAAGCCCTCCTGGGAGCGCTTTCAGGCCCAGCCTGGGGACCTGATCATCCAGCTGGATCCGGGCATGGCCTTCGGCACCGGGCTGCACCCCACCACCCGGCTCTGCGTGGCTGCACTGGAGGATTGGGTGCGTCCCGGGACGGGGGTGCTGGACGTGGGGACGGGCAGCGGCGTGCTGGCCATTGTGGCGGCCAAGCTGGGGGCCCGTCCTGTGCTGGCCACGGACATTGACCCCATCGCGGTGGCTGCGGCCCAGGAGAACATCCGGCGCAACGAGCTGGCCCTGGGCGAGGAGGCCGGCCTCCAGGTGCGCCAGGGCAGCGTCCCCCCGGGCATGGCCGGCCGTTTCCAGCTGGTGGTGGCCAACATCCTGGCCGAGGTCATCGTCGATCTCCTGGATGGGAGCTACGGCGGGCCCTCCCTGGCCGAGCCCCTGGCTCCAGGCGGCCACCTGATCCTATCGGGGATCCTGGCCGAGAAAGCGCCCTTGGTCCTGGAGGCCACGGAGCGGTGCGGGCTGACCCTGGTGGAGCAGCGCCAGGAGGAGGACTGGGTGGCCCTGGTTCTGGCCACAGGCGACCCGGGGAGGGAATAGCTCCATGCACCGGTTCTTTCTCACCGACAGGCCCCTGACCGTGGGCGATGTCGTGGCGCTGGATCCCCTGGCCCATCAGCTCCACGCGGTCCTGCGCCTGGCCCCAGGGGATCGCATCCTCCTGCTGGACGGTCAGGGCCAGTCCTTTCCCACGGAGCTGGTGCAGGTGTCGCCCCGCCGCGCGCAGGGGCGGATCCTGGCCCGTCGGCCTGCCTCCGGGGAGCCCAGGGTGGAGCTGGTCCTCTTCCTGTGCAGCCTGAAGCGGGACAAGTTCGAGTGGGTGCTCCAGAAGGGGACGGAGCTGGGGGCCAGCCGCTTTGTCCCGGTGATCAGCCAGCGCAGTGTGGTGCGCCCTGCGGCTGCGCTGGTGAAGAAGTTCCCTCGCTGGCGGACCATCATCCGGGAAGCCGCGGAGCAATGTGGCCGCGCGCGCCTGCCTCGGCTGGCGGATCCGGTGGGCTGGGCCCAGGCGGTGACATGGGCGGAGGGGCCCCGCTTCCTCCCCTGGGAGGCCGCAGCGGGTCAGGAAGGATGGCCTGGCCTGGGCGAAGCGGTTCGCGCCCTCCGTCCCCAGCCCCAGCGCCTGGCCCTGCTGGTGGGGCCAGAGGGCGGCATCAGCCCGGACGAGGCGGCGCTGGCCCGCTCCCAGGGGTGGCAGCCCGTCTCTCTGGGGCCGCGGGTCCTGCGGGCGGAGACCGCGGCCCTGGCCAGCCTGGCCATCGTCCTGGAGGCCCTGGGGGAGCTGGGATGATCGGGCGGTCCGATGAGCTCGGTGACCGCGCCGCTTCCTTTCGCCGAAACCAAAGCGGCAAGGTGTAGCAGGGCCTACACCGCAGAAAAGATTGACCTGGTACAGTGGAGCGGCGTATAATTCGGACAGCTCTTGGGGTAACGGATCCCCGGGGAAGCGCATCTAAGTTTTTGGGTCCTGGAGGCCGCATCGCCTCGGGGCCGGTGGATAGAGCGAGCTATCAAACTGAGCTAGGCATCAACTGAGCTAGGCATCAATCGAGCTAGGCATCAAAGGAGACGGGACAATGGACCTGCAATTCAACGTGAGCCCGAGCGGAAGCGAAGAGCCCGCCGACGAGGGGCGCCCGGACGTGGAGAATGTCATCATCATCGGCAGCGGCCCTGCTGGCCTGACCGCTGGCCTCTACGCGGCCCGGGCGACCTTGAACCCCCTGCTGCTGACCGGCAACGACTACGGCGGCCAGGTCAGCTTGACCTATGAGATCGAGAACTACCCTGGGTTCCCCGAGGGAATCAGCGGCCCGGAGTTGGTGGAGAAGATGAAGGAGCAGGCCGAGAAGTTCGGGACCCAGGTGGAATACGACCACGTGACGGAGCTGGTCCTGGATCGGCACCCCTTCCTGGTGCGCACCGCCTCTGGGAAGGAGTACGCCACCAAGTCCCTGATCCTGTGCACCGGGGCCCGTCCCCGCTACCTGGAGGTGCCCGGGGAGAAAGAGCTCACCGGCCGGGGCGTCAGCTACTGCGCCACCTGTGACGGCTTCTTCTTCCGGGACCAAGAGGTGATCGTGGTGGGTGGCGGCGACAGCGCGGTGGAGGAAGGGCTCTTCCTCACCAAGTTCGCCAAGCGGGTGCGCATCGTCCACCGCCGGGACCAGCTGCGGGCCAGCAAGATCCTGCAGGAGCGGGCCTTTGCCAACCCCAAGATCGAGTTCGTCTGGAACACGGTGGTCACGGCCATCAACGCCGGCGAGGACGGCAAGGTGGCCAGCGTCTCCACCCGCAACACGGTGACCGGCGAAGAGGGCGAGCTGAAGACCGACGGCGTCTTCATCTTCATCGGCCACATCCCCAACAACGAGCTGTTCGTCGGCAAGCTGGACATGGACGAGGACGGCCACCTGATCGTGGACCGCAAGATGCGCACCAACGTGCCCGGCGTCTTCGCGGCGGGGGAGATCATGGACAAGGTCTTCAAGCAGGTGGCCACCAGCGTGGGCCAGGGCACGTCCGCGGCCATGCAGACGGAGCGCTTCCTGGCGGACATCGAGGCGGAGGGCTACCCCGGCGTGCACGTGGATCCCCGGGAGGCGCCGGTGGAGCTCTGTCGCTTGATGGAGACCGCCTGAGCCAGGCCCAGAGCCCTGCCCACAGAAGCGCGAAAGCTGCCAGGTTCTCGGAGCCTGGCAGCTTTGTTTTTGGACCTGCCGATCAGGCCCGCGCTTTTCCCCTGGCCCGCGTCGCCTCCGGGACCCAGCCGTGCTATAATGCCCTCCATGTCCAGCCAGATTCCCAGTGAACTTCCTTCCCAGATCCCAGATGAGGCCCCCATCGGCTTGGAGGCGTCCGCCACCTCGGCCCAGGCGGCCCGGGGCCTGGCCCGCAGCGCCAGCCTCATCTCCCTGGGCAACGTGGCCAGCCGGATCCTGGGGCTGGTGCGGGAGATGGTCATCGCCTCCTTCTTCGGCCAGACCGGTGCGGTGAGCGCCTTCGCGGTGGCCAGCCAGGTGCCCACCATGCTCTACGATCTGCTCATCGGCGGCATGTTGAGCGCCTCCCTGGTGCCGGTGCTGAGCGACTACGCCCGGCCCCAGCGGCGGGCCGAGCTGATCCGCCTGGTGGGGGCCCTGATCAGCCTGCTGGGCGCCTCCCTGGCCGGGATGGTCTTGCTCCTGGAGCTGGCCGCGCCCCAGGTGGCCTGGCTCATGGCCGGCGGCTTCCAGGAGCTGAACCCGGAGCTGGTGCCCTTGACCGTGGGCATGATCCGCCTGGTCCTGCCTGCGGTCTGGTTCTTCGGGATGGCCGGCCTGCTCACCGCCATCCTCTACGCCCTGCACCGCTTCACCTTCCCGGCCATCGCCACCGCAGTCTACAACCTGGGTATCATCCTGGCCGCTCTGCTCCTGGCAGACCGCCTGGATGTGACCAGTCTGGTGGTGGGGGTGCTCCTGGGCAGCTTCGCCCAGTTCGCCCTCATGGCCTGGGACGTGCGCCGCTCCGGGCTGGGCTTCACCGTGCAGTGGAGCCACCCGGCCCTGAAGCGCATCTTCCGCCTCTACCTGCCCATCGCCGCGGGGTTGGTGGTGGCCCAAGGCCAGGTGATCCTGGACCGGCGGCTGGCCAGCGGCACCCTGGAGCAGAGCATCGCCTGGATGCGCAGCGCCACCACCCTGCAGCAGCTGCCCCTGGGCCTGATCAGCGTGGCCATCTCCCTGGCCGCCCTGCCCCGGCTGAGCCAGCAGTTCGCCGCCGGAGACGAGTCCGCCTACCGCCACACCCTGGCCCGGGGCCTGCGCATGGTTCTCCTGCTCATCGTGCCCCTGCTGGTGGCCCTCTGGCTCCTCTCGGAACCGGCCGTGCGCCTCCTCTTTCAGCGGGGGCGGTTCACCCCCGCGGACACGTTGCGCGTGGCCCAGGCCCTGCGCATCTACCTGGTGGGAGCCCTCTTCGCCGCGGTGGATTTCCCCCTGAACTACGCCTTCTACGCCCGGAACAACACCTTGCTCCCCTCTGCGGTGGGGGTGTTGAGCGTGGGGGTCTACGTCCTGGTGGCTCTCACCTTGCTTGGCCCCCTCAGCTATCGGGGGCTGGTCTGGGCGGACACGGCCAAGCAGGCCGCTCACGCCCTGGTGATGCTGCTTCTGCTGGCCCGGCAGGTGGGACGGCTGCAGGGGAAGGTGGGGCGAGGCGTCCTGGCGGTGGGGGCGGCAGGAGCGGTCATGGCGCCGGTGGTGTGGGCCGGCGCGCGCATCCTGGGCGAGCTGCTGCCGGGCGGTCCCCTGGGGGATCTGCTCCTCCTGGCCGGAGCCGGGGGAGTGGGCCTGGTGGCCTACGTGGCGGTCCTACGGCTGTTGGGGGTGGCGGAGGTGGCGGAGATCCAGGGGCTCCTGGCCCGACGCCTGGCCTTCCTGTCCCGGCAGGGGAGCTGAGTCGGGC